>JBBREI010000125.1:0-11737 GCA_038203035.1 Burkholderiales bacterium | reverse complement strand
GCCCGACCTGGGCGAAGTGGCCGACGCCTCCGAGATCCTGCTGGCAGCGCAGCGCGCCAGCTGGGGACCGATCCAGTACCAGGGAGAACTGCACGACCGGGCCACCTACCGCTACTTCTGGACCCTGCTGCAGAAGGCGCGTGTAACGGGTGTCGCGTTGCCCGACGAAGCGGCGGAGGCGTTTTTCTGATGGCGCGATTTGCGGCTTTTTTGACCATTCGCCGCCCCTTCCCCTGCGTATCCTCGGCGTATCCCGCGCGCGCACCTGCGCTCCAACCCCACCCGCAAAAAGACACCACTTCATGACTACCCCTGGCGCCAGGTTCCGAACAGCCCTGAAGGAAGAAAAGCCCCTGCAGATCGTGGGCGCCATCAACGCCTACCACGCGACCCTCGCCAAGGCGAGCGGCTTCCGCGCGATCTACCTTTCCGGTGGCGGGGTCGCCGCGGGCTCGCTGGGGTTGCCCGACCTCGGCATCTCGGGCCTCGACGACGTGCTCACCGACATCCGCCGCATCACGGATGTCTGCGACGTGCCGCTGCTCGTTGATGTGGACACCGGGTTTGGCTCCAGCGCCTTCAACGTGGCGCGCACGGTCAGGTCCCTGATCAAGTTCGGCGCCGCCGCCATGCACATCGAGGACCAGGTCGGCGCCAAGCGCTGCGGCCACCGCCCCAACAAGGAGCTGGTCACGAAGCAGGAAATGGTCGATCGCATCAAGGCCGCCGTGGACGCGAAAACCGATCCGGATTTCTTCGTGATCGCCCGCACCGACTCGCTGGCCGTGGAGGGCCTGGATGCCGCGGTCGAGCGCGCCATGGCCTGCGTGGAGGCCGGCGCCGACGGCATCTTTCCCGAGGCGATCACCGACCTGGCCATGTACAAGCGCTTCAAGGACGCGGTGAAGGTGCCGACGCTGGCCAACCTCACGGAATTCGGCCAGACGCCGCTCTTCACGATCGAGGAGATCCGCTCGACCGGCACCGACATGGCGCTTTATCCCCTGTCGGCCTTCCGCGCCATGAACCAGGCCGCGCTCAACGTCTATGGCCACATCCGCAAGGACGGCCACCAGCGCAACGTGGTCGACACAATGCAGACGCGCGACGACCTGTACAAGTACCTCGGTTACCACGACTTCGAACAGAAACTCGACGCACTTTTCGAAAAAGGCAGATAGAACGATGAGTGATACCGCCACCCCCGCCGTCACGCCGAAGCCGAAGAAATCGGTCGCCCTGTCCGGCGTCACCGCCGGCAACACCGCGCTGTGCACGGTCGGACGCACCGGCAACGACCTGCATTACCGCGGCTACGACATCCTCGACATCGCCGAGGGCGCCGAATTCGAGGAGGTCGCCTACCTGCTCGTCCACGGCAAGTTGCCCAACGCCGCGGAGCTGGCGGGATACAAGGCCAAGCTGAAGAGCCTGCGCGGCATCCCGATGGCGGTCCAGGACATCCTGGAATCGATCCCGGCGAGCACCCACCCGATGGACGTGATGCGCACCGCCTGCTCGGCGCTGGGCGCCGTGCTGCCGGAAGGTGAGGAGCACAAGCTCGCGCCTTCACGCGACATCGCCGACCGCCTGATGGCGTGCATGGGCTCGATGCTGCTGTACTGGTTCCATTTCACGCACTCCGGGCGCCGTATCGAGGTGGAAACCGACGATGACTCCATCGGCGGCCACTTCCTGCACCTGCTGCACGGCAGGGAGCCTTCGGAGCTGTGGGTGCGATCGATGCACACCTCGCTCATCCTCTACGCCGAGCACGAATTCAACGCCTCGACCTTCACGGCGCGCGTGATCGCCGGCACCGGCGCCGACATGTATTCGGCCCTCACCGGCGCCATCGGCGCGCTGAAGGGGCCCAAACACGGCGGAGCCAACGAATTCGCCTTCGACACCATCGGCCGCTACGACACCCCAGCCGACGCCGAGGCCGACATCGTCAAGCGCGTCGGCGAAAAGCAGGTGATCATCGGCTTCGGGCACCCGGTCTATACCATCGCCGACCCGCGCAACCAGGTGATCAAGGAAGTCGCGCGCAAGCTCTCGGCGGATGCGAAAAACATGAAGCTCTTCGACATCTCGGCCAGGGTCGAGGAGGTGATGTGGCGGGAGAAGAAGATGTTCCCCAACCTCGACTGGTTCAGCGCCACCTCGTACCACATGATGGGCGTGCCGACGGCGATGTTCACGCCGCTGTTCGTGATCTCGCGCACCTCCGGCTGGGCCGCGCACGTGATCGAGCAACGCATCGACGGCAAGATCATCCGCCCGAGCGCCAACTACACCGGGCCCGAGAACCTCGAATTCGTGCCTCTCGCCAAACGAAAGTAACTACTTCAGGGAACGCCGATTTCCGCCGATGAAAAGCCAATTCAATATTCGTGAGGTGCCAGTGATGTCCTTGAAACATTTCATGGTTTTATCGGCGGCCATCGGCGTGGCATCGGCGGCAATCGGCGTTCCGGGGGTAGTCGGTGTAGCGAACGCGCAGCAGCTGTACAAGTGCGTGCAGGACGGCAAAACCGTCTACCAGCAGGAAAAGTGCCCCACCACTGCCAGGGAAAGCACCCTTCGCATCCCGGATGCGGCCCCACCCACGCAAGACCAGGTGAAGGCGGTGGAGGAGAAATCGGACAAGCAGTCCGCGAAGGACTACGAAGTGATCGCCGAGGTCACCACGGGATTCAACATGTGCTCCGAGTTCGACCCCGGATTCCGGTCCCGGTACTCCACGGCGTTCGACGCGTGGGGCGGGCGCAACGCCGCCGCCTACAAGGCTTTCAGCGCCAACCCGAAATCCGCCCAGGATGTGCGCGACCGCATGAACCGCACCCGCGAGCGCACCGCCGGCGATGACCTGGAAGCCCAGGCAAAACGCGAAGCCGTCTGCGCCCGCGTGAAGGCTGTCCTCCAATAACCGCAACCAAGAATTGATCCCCATGTCCGCGCACATCTCCAACGTCCGCCCCAAACCCGACAAGGTCCTGGTCGACATCGTCGACTACGTGCAGAAATACAAGGTCTCCTCCAGCCAGGCCTACGAAACCGCCCGTTACTGCCTGATCGATACGCTCGGCTGCGGCTTCGAGGCGCTCGAATACCCGGCGTGCACCAAGCTGCTCGGGCCCATCGTTTCCGGCACCGTGGTGCCGAACGGCGCCAGGGTCCCCGGCACACCCTTCCAGATGGACCCGGTCAAGGCGGCCTTCGACATCGGCACGATGATCCGCTGGCTCGATTTCAACGACACGTGGCTCGCCGCCGAATGGGGCCACCCGTCGGACAACCTCGGCGGCATCCTCGCCACCGCCGACTGGGTCTCGCGCAACAACGTGGCCGCCGGGCGCAAGCCGCTCACGGTGCGCGACGTGCTTACCGCGATGATCAAGGCGCACGAAATACAGGGCGTGATCGCGCTCGAGAACAGCTTCAACAAGGTGGGCCTGGACCACGTGGTGCTGGTGAAAGTGGCTTCCACCGCCGTGGTCGCGCAGATGCTGGGACTCACGCGCGACGAGATGATCAATGCCGTTTCGCTGGCGTGGGTCGACGGGCAATCGCTGCGCACCTACCGCCACTCGCCCAACACCGGGTCGCGCAAGAGCTGGGCGGCCGGGGATGCCACCAGCCGCGCGGTGCGCCTGGCGCTGATCGCGAAGACCGGCGAGATGGGCTACCCCTCGGTGCTCACCGCGAAGGGTTGGGGTTTCTACGATGTGCTCTTCAAGGGCAACGAGTTCAAGTTCCAGCGCAAGTACGGCAGCTACGTGATGGAGCAGATCCTGTTCAAGATCTCGTTCCCGGCGGAGTTCCACTCGCAGACCGCGGTGGAAGCCGCGATGAGCATCAACGCGGAGCTGCTGCGCCTGGGGAAAACCGCGGAAGACATCAAGGCGATCACCATCCGCACCCACGAAGCGTGCATCCGCATCATCGACAAGAAGGGCCCGCTCGACAACCCGGCCGACCGCGACCATTGCATCCAGTACATGGTGGCGGTGCCGATCCTCTTCGGGCGCCTGACCGCGTCCGACTACGAAGACGCGGTCGCAAAGGACGCGCGCATCGACCAGCTGCGCGACAGGATCACCTGCGTCGAGGACCCGAAGTTCACCCGGGACTACCACGATCCCGACAAACGCTCGATCGCCAACGGCCTGACCGTGGAGTTCAAGGACGGCAGGAAGATGAAGGAGATCGTGGTCGAATACCCGATCGGCCACAAACGCCGCCGCAAGGAAGGCATGCCGGTGCTGGTGAAGAAGTTCGAGACCAACCTCGCGCGCCAGTTCGCCGAGAAGCAGCGCAGCGCGATCCTCGAGGTGTGCCTGGACCAGAAGCGCCTGGAGGCGCTTGCGGTGAACGAATTCGTCGACATGATGGCGCGCTGAACGACGTGAGAGCCCTCTTCTTCCTGCTGCCCATCGCGTTTTCGCTGGTGCCCGACGGCGCCGGCGCGCAGGAAATGCGTCCCGGGCGCTACCGGATGACGGCAGCGCTGCAGGGCGGGCCGCACTCGATCGCACCCACCTGCTGCCGCTAGCCCACAACCAACCGAGACCACCGCCATGTCGCACAACGCCTTCGACACCCTCAAGTCCTTCGCGCCCGTGGCCGGCAAAACCGGCCAGTACTACTCGCTGCCGGCCCTCGCCGCCACCTTCCCCGCGGTCAAGCGCCTGCCAATCTCCATCCGCATCGTGCTGGAGAGCGTGCTGCGCAACGTGGACGGCAAGAAAATCACCGAAGAGCACGTGAAGCAGCTCGCCAACTGGAAGCCGGGCGCCGCGCGCACCGACGAAATCCCCTTCATCCTCGCGCGCATCGTGCTGCAGGATTTCACCGGTGTGCCGCTGCTGGCCGACCTCGCCGCCATGCGCAACGTGGCCGCGCGCATGCAGAAGAACCCCAAGACCATCGAACCGCTCGTGCCCGTGGACCTCGTGGTCGACCACTCCGTGCAGATCGACCACTACGGCGCGCCCAACGTGCTCGACCTCAACATGAAGCTCGAATTCTCGCGCAACCGCGAGCGCTACCAGTTCCTGAAATGGGGCATGCAGGCGTTCGACACCTTCAAGGTCGTGCCCCCGGGCATCGGCATCGTGCACCAGGTGAACCTCGAGTATCTGGCGCGCGGCGTGTTCGAGAAAGCCGGCATGTATTACCCGGATACGCTGGTCGGCACCGACAGCCACACCACCATGATCAATGGCCTGGGTGTGGTGGGCTGGGGCGTGGGAGGCATCGAGGCCGAAGCCGGCATGCTCGGCCAGCCGGTGTATTTCCTCACGCCCGACGTGGTCGGCGTGAACCTCACCGGAAGGCTCGCCGAAGGCGTGACCGCCACCGACCTCGTGCTCACCGTCACCGAAATGCTGCGCAAGGCGAAAGTTGTGGGCAAGTTCGTGGAATTCTTCGGCGAGGGCACGCAGTCGCTTGCCGCCACCGACCGCGCCACCATCGCCAACATGGCGCCCGAATACGGCGCCACCATGGGTTTCTTCCCGGTCGACGAAAAAACCATCGACTACTATCGCTTCACCGGGCGCACCGCCGAACAGATCTCCGCGCTCGAGGCCTATTTCAAGGCGCAGGGCATGTTCGGCATCTCGAAGAAGGGCGACATCGACTATTCCGAATCGCTCGAGCTCGACCTCGGCTCCATCCGCCCCTCGGTAGCCGGCCCCAAGCGTCCGCAGGACCGCATCGATCTCGGCAGCCTCAAAGCGACATTCACCAACCTGTACGCGCAGCCCGCCGCCAGCAACGGCTTCTCGAAGAAACCCGAAGACCTTGCCCAGCGCGTGACCACCAGCGACGGCGTCGACCTGGGCTCCGGCGACGTGCTGATCGCCGCCATCACGTCCTGCACCAACACCTCGAACCCCAGCGTGCTGCTGGCCGCGGGCCTGCTGGCGCAGAAGGCCGTGGCCAGGGGACTCACGGTCAAGAAACACATCAAGACCTCGCTGGCCCCGGGATCGCGCGTGGTCAACGAGTACCTCAAGGCCGCGGGCCTGCTGAGCTCCCTCGAGGCGCTCGGCTTCTACATCTCGGGTTACGGCTGCACGACGTGTATCGGCAACGCCGGCCCGCTCGCCGAGCCGATCGACCAGGCGATTGTCGCCAACGACCTCGTCTGCGCGGCGGTGCTCTCCGGCAACCGCAACTTCGAGGCGCGCATCCACCCGAACCTGCGCGCCAACTTCCTCGCCTCGCCGCCGCTGGTGGTCGCCTATGCAATCGCCGGCACGGTGCTCAGGGACCTCACCACCGAACCCGTCGGGATCGGCCGCGACGGCCCGGTGTACCTCAAGGACATCTGGCCCACGGGCGCGGAGATCCAGGCGCTGATGAAATACGCGCAGGATCCCGCGGTCTCCAAGGCGCTCTACGGCGACCTCACCAGGGACAATCCGATGTGGATGGAGATCCCCGCCACCGCCGGGCAGGTCTACAACTGGCCCAAGTCCACCTACATCGCCGAGCCACCGTTTTTCCAGGGCTTCGGCATGAGCGCGGGCACGGCGCACGACGTGAAGGGCGCGCGCGCGCTGGCCATCCTGGGCGATTCGGTCACCACCGACCACATCTCCCCCGCGGGCTCGATCAAGGACACCTCACCCGCCGGCAAGTACCTGATCGCCAACGGCGTGCAGAAGGCGGACTTCAACAGCTACGGCGCGCGCCGCGGCAACCACGAGGTGATGATGCGCGGCACCTTCGCCAACGTGCGCATCAAGAACCTGATGCTTCCGGCGAAGGCCGACGGCTCGCGCGTGGAAGGTGGCGTGACGCTATTCCAGCCCGCCGGCGACCAGCTGGCGATTTATGACGCCGCGATGAAATACATCGCGCAAGGCACTCCCACCGTGGTGTTCGGCGGCGAGGAATACGGCTCCGGCTCCTCGCGGGACTGGGCCGCCAAGGGCACCGCGCTATTGGGCGTGAAGGCTGTGGTCGTGCGCTCCTACGAACGCATCCACCGCTCCAACCTCGTCGGCATGGGCGTGCTGCCGCTGCAGTTCAAGGGCACGGACTGCGCACAGTCGCTCGGCATCACGGGGGAGGAAACCTTCGACGTGGTCGGCGTGGAAAACGGCATCCGCCCGCAGATGGACGTGACGCTGGTGATCTACCGCAAGGACGGCACCTCGAAGCAGGTGCCGGTGCTGTTGCGCATCGACACGCCGATCGAGGTGGATTACTACCTGCACGGCGGCATCCTGCCGTTCGTGCTGCGCGAGCTGATGGCCAAGGCGCCGGCCGCCGCCGCCAGCGCGTAATGGTCACGCGGCGCCTCGGTTTGGGCGCCGTTTTTTCAACACAGAGGACACGGAGGAAAAAGCGAGGACACAGAGTAAAAGCCATGGGTGTTCGTGCACGATTCGAGCCACTTGCACGTTCAAACATTCATTGTTTTTACTCTGTGTCCTCGCCTTTTCCTCCGTGCCCTCTGTGTTTGAACCCGGCGTCTCGACTTTCCCCGGTGCGGTCGCCAGCCACTAGGGAGAAGCCTTCCCCCGCACCGCGGCGTACACGTAGTTCTCGCCGCCCAGGTAGCGCCGGGCCACGGAGCGCAGGTCGTCCACGCCCAGGCTCGGCATGTGGCGCAGCGTCCGCTCGGTATGGTCGAGCGGCAAGCCGAGGACATAACTTCTCGCGTGGTCCGCCGCGCGCGACGCATTGGTCTCCAGCGACAGGCGCATGGAGCCCGCGTAGTACGCCTGCGCACGAGCCACCTCCTCCGCCGTGATGCCGTCGTCCTGAAGCCTGCGCATCTCCTTCAGCAACGCGGCATGGGCCTGCCGCTCCTTCGAGGCATCACCCGCGAGGTAGCCGCGGAACGCACCCTGGCTCGCGAATGAAATCGGCACGGCGGAGACGGTGTAAGCCAGCGACTGGCGCCCGCGCAGTTCGGCGAAGAAGGTGCCGCTGAGGCCCGTCGTCACCGCCTGCATCAGCCGGAAGGCGGGCCAGTCCGCGCTCGCCGGAGGCACCGTGGGAAATCCGATCACCATCGCGGTCTGCTTGCGGTCGCGCTGCTCCAAGGCTTCGCGCGGCGAGCTGGGCAGTCGAGGCGGCGGGGGAAGCGCCAACGGACCGGCGCTGCGCGAAAGCCCGGCCAGGCGCGCTTGCATCACGCGGCGCACGTCTTCGGCAGCGGCATCGCCCACGACGACGATCAGCGCGCGGTCCGCCGCGACGGCCTGCTTCCACCACCGCTGCAGCGCCGCCCGGTCGAGCGTCTCGAGGCTCGCCTCCGTTCCGAGCTCCGGCAGTCCATAGGGATGGTCGCCATACATGGCGGAGCGGAAAAGCTGCATCGGCCGCTCGGTCGAGGAATCGTAGGAGCGCTTGATCGCCGCGACCTGCAATGCCTTCTCGCGCGCGAGCTCGCTTTCCGGGAATGCCGGGTTCAGAAGCACGTCGGCGGCGATACGCAGCGCCGGCTCGTAGAAGCGCCCAACGGTGGAGAACCAGAACCCGAAGCCGTCGTCCTGGGTCGACACGCTGAGCTGCGTGCCCAGGAATTCGATCTCGCGGTCGATCGCCTCGCCGCTGCGCCCGGCGGTGCCGCGCCGCATCATCGACTGCATCAGCCGCGTCACACCGGCGTTGCTGGCGGTTTCCTGGATGCGACCGCCACGAAAGAAGATCCCCGTCGCGATGGTGGCGCTGCCCGCCCGTTCCTGCACCGCGAGCGTCGCGCCGTTGGAAAGCGTGAAGGTCTTGAGCGGCGCCGTGGTCGCCGCGGCACGCACCGTATTGGCCACGTCGGGTTGGGCAAGCACTTCGGGGTTTGAAACCGGCAGGCGTTCGGCCGCGCGTACCCGCTCCAGCGCTCCCGCGGACGTCATCACGGGCGAGCCCTTCGGCTGGTACTGGTACAGGGTGAGCTGGTCGATCGAGAGGTAGCGGCGCGCGGCATCGCGAACCTTCCCGGCGTCCAGCGCGTCGAGCTGCGCCACCTGCTGTGCGAGGTCGCGATACGAGCCACGCGACTCCAGCTGCGAAAGGGTGGTGGCCTGCTCGAGCGCGCTGTCGATGGCGCCGAGCAGCTGCGCCTCGCGCACGTTCTTGGCGCGAGCCAGCTCGTAGGCGGTCGGCCCGAAGCGCTTGAGGCGCTCCACCTCCGCCATGACGCGGGTCTCCACCTCGGCGCGATTGCTTTCCGCGAGTGAGGCCACGACGTACATCATCCCCACGTCCTCGAATGTGAGGTGTGAAGCGTTCACCGTGCTCGCCCCCTTCGGTCCCACGGCAGCGCGATAGAGGCGCGAGGAGCGTCCCTGGCCGAGGATCGAGGCCAGGACCTCGAGCGTGACCTCGTCCACGTGGTTCTCCGCGACGGTGTGCCAGCCGAAAACCGAATATCCCTCCTTCACGTCGGCCTGCGACTGCCCGAAGCGGAAGGCCACCTGCGCGGGCTCCTTCGGCCCGCGCTCCTTGCGCAGGGTGCCGCGCGCAATGCCGCCGAAGGTGCGCTGCACCTCGGCGAGCGCCTCCTCCGGGCTCACGTCGCCCGCAATCGTCACCACGATGTTTTCGGGCCGGTAGAGCGTCTCGAAGAACGCCACCAGGTTGTCGCGCCGGA
This sequence comes from Burkholderiales bacterium, assembly GCA_038203035.1. Classification (GTDB taxonomy): domain Bacteria; phylum Pseudomonadota; class Gammaproteobacteria; order Burkholderiales; family Usitatibacteraceae; genus Usitatibacter. Next base: position 2,121 of record JBBREI010000125.1, on the reverse strand, counting down.
TATTGCGCAGCACCTCGTTGGAGCCGATGCGCCAGCGCTTCATGCGGTGGCGCGTATATGCGGTGGCGAACATCCGCTCGAGCGCCACCGCCGGCGGGTTGTCGAGCTTGCGGTTCGACTCCTCGATCACCACCTCGGCCTCCTTGCGCAGCTCCGCCGCGTCGAAGAGCGGATGCGCGATCGCATCGGCCTGCACTTCCACGCCTCTCGTGAAGCTCTCCTTCGGCACCACGACGTAGTAGTTGGTGGAGTCATAGATCGTGCCCGCATTGAGCACGCCGCCCGCGCCGGTGACCGCGCGACCGATGGCCTCCGCCCCCGGATACGCCTTCGAACCCTTGAAGAACATGTGCTCGAAGAGGTGCGCCATGCCGGCGACCTCATCGGGCTCGTGGTAATAGCCGGCCTTCACCCAGGTGTTGATGGCCACGATGCCGCTGCCCTTGTCTTCGCGCGTGAGGACCGTCAGACCATTGGGCAGTACCGTCCGGTGAACGGAGGCGACGAATCTTTCCGCGGTGGCGGTCGCCGGCGACAGCGAGGCCGCGGGGGCATTCGGTTCCCTGGTCGCGGTCTGCACGCAGCTGGTGGCTGCGAATCCCGCGACGAGGCTGAGCAGCAGGGTGACGGCTGTCCGGCGCATGGAATTTCCCTCTGATCTCGGAGGGAACAGAGTCTACCGAGTTTGGCGCGGTACTCCGTCACCGTTCATTTCGGCGGGGGGCTTGAGGACGAACCCGCGCCGGTAGCCGCCCGGCACGCCATTTACGCCTTCCGTAGAAGCTACGCCGACGATCCAGCCGCGGTCGTTGATTCCGGCAGGCGTGAGCACACCCCACTGGGCACGCTGCTCGGCCGTGAGCAGCTCACGCAGCATCGTGAGTTTGCCGCCATCCCAGAGGAAGCCCGCATCGTTGAGGATGCCCACCACCTGGCCGCGTGCATTGATGGCGAAGGCTTCACCCACGTCGTACGGACTGGCCGCGGGGAAAAGCGGGCGCATGACGCCGTCATCGATGAAAGCCTCCACGCCGCCCGACGCGTTGCCCGCGCTCCCGACCACCACACCGCGCTCGTTCACATCGTGGGCCTGGCTCACCGGGCCGCCGAAGGTGCCGATCTCCCGCATCCTGGCGTCCTGCAGCACGAACCCGCGCACCGCCCCGGCGGCATTCACCGAAGTGCCCACAATGACGCCGCGATCGTTGATGGACACCGCGGTGCTCCACGAGCCGCCCAGCGTCCCGAGTTCGGTCATCACGCCGTTGCGATGGACGAAGCCACGAAAATCGCCGGCAGCGCTGTCGTGGGTGCCGACGACGGCGCTCATGCGATTGATGCGGTTGGGCGTGCCCTTGAACGGCAACGTCGTCATGGCGCCACGATGCCAGGTGACGACCCCGTTGGCGCCGGTACCGGCAATCTCGCCGTTGTCGCTGATCGCACGTGCTGCGGAATTCGATCCCGCCGGACCCAGGTCCCTCATCGTTGCGCCGAAAAGGACGAAGGCGTGGAACTCGGGATCCATGTCGGTGAATTCACCCTTGCGCACGCCGGCCCAGCCCACGACCTCGCCGGCATTGTTCACGGCCGTGGCCCAGCTGGCGTTTCCCCCGAAGGAGCCGAGCGCCTGGAAGTTCCATCCCGCCTGCGCCGAAGCCAGGCTTGCCAGCGCGCAACACGCCAGGGCCACGATTCGATTCCACATTCTTGTTCTCCCGGGCGCAAGATCCCCGCGCCCATGGGCCATTTGTACCGGGGGATCGTTGCCTTTCCCCTGCCATGGCGTGGTCCGCACGGAGCAGGGCAGGTAAACTTCGTGCGAAGCCAGGCGATGGTGGCCGGGGCGCGTGCCTTGCAGCCCGTTCCACGGATACCGCGGCATCGGAACCGGACAGCAGTGACGAGAGGGTGAATCATGGGAAAAGACGACCTGCGCAACGCCAAATACGTCATCGACATCGGCCCTGTGCCGTCGCTGCCGGTAGAGGGCAGCGATGCCCGCTTTCCCGTCGGGCGCATCTACTGCGTGGGGCGCAACTACGCCGACCACGCGCGCGAAATGGGGCATGACCCCGACCGCGAGCCGCCGTTTTTCTTCATGAAGGCCGCCAACTCGAT
>JBBREI010000124.1:0-11749 GCA_038203035.1 Burkholderiales bacterium | reverse complement strand
CGAAGCGGGCGCCAAGGCATCCGCGCTCGGCGATGGCCTCTATGCGTACGCGGCAGCGGTGGCGTCGGGAACGCGCACCTCGAGCGAGGTGCTCGACGTGCGCGAGACGGCGATCAGCCGCTTCGCGCCCACCATCTAGGGCTCGCGGCGCCACGTGACCAAGTTCGAGCGCGTCGGCGACTCGATCCTGCGCAGGATCGAGTCGGGAAGCCTGCGCGAGGGAGACCGGCTACCCTCGGAGGCGCAGCTCGCGACCCAGTTCCACGTGAGCGTGGGCACGGTACAGAAGGCGCTCGACCGGCTCGCGCGCTCGGAGCTCATCACGCGCGAGCATGGTCGCGGCACCTTCGTCTCCGGCGCACTCACCGCCACCGCGGACGTGAGCTACCTGCGTTTCTGCGACGAGAAGGGCACACAACTGCCCAACTTCATCCACCTGCGCTCGGTCAAGCGCCTGCGCAGGGGCGGGCCGTGGTCGGATTTCCTCGGGTCGGGGGTCGAATACGTGCGCATTGAGCGGCGTATCAACGTGGGTGGCAAGACCGAGCTGCACAGCGAATTCTGGCTGCGCGAACCCGAGTACGCGCGCCTCGGCGGGTCGCGCGACCGGCACCTGCTGGAAAAGAACCTGCGTGTCCTCCTCGGCCAGAAGCTCGCGCTGCCGACGCTGCGCATCGACCAGTGGCTGCGCTTCGCAGCCCTCCCCGCGCCGGTGTCCCGCGACCTGGGCCTCAAGCCGGACGAGGCGGGACTGGTGATGGAGATGCGCGGTTACACGCTGCGCGACCGGCCGCTTTTCTACCACCGCGTGATGGCGGGGCCGTTTGCGCTGAACCTGATGATCGTTCGTTGAAAGGAACCGTGCCGATGACTGCGACCAGCTTGCCCCCCGCGTTGCTGCAGGTGGATCGCGTCACGCTGCAGTACAAGACACGCGAGCACCTGGTCACGGCCACCTCGCGCGTGAGCTTCGACGTGTACCGTGCCGACCGCTTCGTGCTGCTCGGACCTTCGGGCTGTGGCAAGTCCACGCTGCTGAAAGGCGTGGGCGGCTTCATCCATCCGGTGGAAGGCACGATCAGCCTGAACGGGCGCGTCATCACCGCGCCCGGGCCCGACCGCATGATGGTGTTCCAGGAGTTCGACCAGCTGATGCCGTGGAAGACCGTGTTCGAGAACGTCGCGTTCCCGATGCGCGTCTCACGCGCCTTCCCGCGCAAGGAGATCGACGGCCGCGCAATGGCGGCGATCGAGAAGGTGCGGCTCGCGCAGTTCCGCGATGTCTACCCGCACATGCTCTCCGGCGGGATGAAGCAACGCGTCGCGATCGCGCGCGCCATGGCGATGGAGCCGCAGATCCTGCTGATGGACGAGCCGTACGCCTCGCTCGACGCGCTCACCCGCCGCAAGATGCAGGAGGAATTGCTTCAGCTCTGGGACGACACGCGCTTCACTGTCGTGTTCGTGACCCACTCCATCGAGGAGGCGATCATCATAGGCTCGCGCATCCTGGTGCTCTCGCCGCACCCCGGCCGCGTGAAGGCGGAACTGAACTCACACCAGTACGGGCACGCGGAGCAGGGCAGCGCCGAATTCATGGCGCTCAACCAGCGCGTCCACAACATGCTCTTCGCCGAACGCATCGAGGCCGAAGCGCTGCAGAAGGAGAGCGCCCATGTCTGAAACGCGCATGAAACTCGAGCCCCCGCTGCGACCGGAATTCGAACTTACGCAGATCGAGGCGGGCGAGACCGAGGATGTGCAGCGTCCGCTGTCGCCGTGGGAGCGCATCCTCAACCTCGAGTGGGCACGGCGCCTCGCCATCCTGCTGGTGCTCGCGCTCGCGTGGGAATTCTATGCCCGCCATCTCGGCAACCCGCTACTGCTGCCGACGTTTACCCAGGTGCTGGTCGCGCTCTACGATTCGCTCGTCCACGGCCCGCTGCTGGATCGCATCCTCACGTCGCTCAAGGTGCTGCTCACCGGCTACGGTCTCGGGCTTGTCCTGTCGGCGGCGTTCACGGCCTTCGCCGTATCGACGCGCCTGGGAACCGACCTGCTCACCACGCTCACCGCGATGTTCAACCCGTTGCCTGCCATCGCGCTGCTGCCGATCGCGTTGCTCTGGTTCGGGCTGGGCATGCCGAGCCTCGTGTTCGTGATCGTGCATTCCGTGCTGTGGGCGGTGGCCCTCAACACCCACAGCGGCTTCCAGGCGGTGTCCGAGACCATGCGCATGGCGGGGCAGAACTACGGATTGCGCGGCCTCCGGTTCGTGGTGCTGGTGCTGATGCCCGCGGCGATGCCCGCGATCCTCGCCGGCATGAAGATCGGCTGGGCGTTCGCATGGCGCACCCTCATCGCCGCCGAGCTGGTCTTCGGCGTATCCTCGCGCTCGGGCGGCCTGGGCTGGTTCATCTTCGAGAATCGCAACCAGCTGCAGACCGCCGAGGTCTTCGCCGGGCTCTTCGCGGTCATCCTGATCGGGCTCCTCGTGGAAAGCGTGATCTTTCGCAACATCGAGCTGCACACCGTGCGCAAATGGGGGATGCAGCGATGAGCGCCCGCTACGATTCGCAGGCGCTCACCGGCTGGGTGGCGAGCGCGTTCGCCGCCTGCGGTGTCGAGGCGCAGGCGGCCGAAACCGCGGCACGGGTGCTGGTTCGCACCAACCTTCGCGGCGTCGACACCCACGGGCTCGCGCGCGTGCCGGTGTACGTCCAGAAGCTCAAGTCAGGCGAGCTCAACGCGCGGCCGAACGTACGTTATGAGGACCGAAGCGGCGTGATGCACTGCCACGCGGATTCGGGGCTCGGCCAGGTGGTCGCGATCCAGGCCATGGATGCCGCGATCGAGCGGGCCGCTCGCGCGGGCTTCGTCGCCGGCCTGCTGCACGACGTCGGCCACCTCGCCGCGCTCGGCATGTTTGCACTGCGCGCCGCGGAGGCCGGGATGATCGGCCTCGTTGCCCAATCCACGCCACCGCTCATGGGCTTGCCGGGCTCCCGGGGTGCCGCGATCGGCAACAATCCGCTCGCGTTCGCGAGCCCGGTACCCGGTGGTCCGCCGCTGGTATTCGACATCGCGGCCAGCGCGGTCGCGCGTGGCAACGTGCTCGCCGCGGCGCGCGATGGCCGCGACATCCCCGAGGGCTGGGCCATCGATGGCGAGGGCCGGCCGACCACCGACGCCAAGGCGGCGCTTGCGGGCGCCATGCTGCCCATGGCCGGGCACAAGGGCATCGGCCTTGCCATGATGGTGGAGTGCCTCGCGGGCAGCCTCACGGGCGCGACCCCCGCGAGCGTCACCGGCGCCAACCCCGGCAGCGCGCCGGCGCGGGTGGGCGCATTCCTCCTCGTCGCCAATCCCGCCCTGATCACGACCAGGGCGGCCTACGATGAGCACATGGCCGACTGGATCGGCCACTACAGGAAAGCGACCGGCGCCGAGGGCCGCTACCCGGGCGAGCGCGCGGCGAAGCTGGAAGCCGAGCGATCGGCCTGCGGCATCCCCCTCGGCCCCGCGCTGGTCGCGGAGCTGCGCAAGGTCGGCGAAGCCTGCGCGGCCCCGTTCGAAGCCGAGCCGCTGTGAAATTCACTTCAGGTCGCACGAAGCAGTCCAAACCAAGACTAGGAGAGACCATGGCCACAACCGCACGACGTTTCACACACCGCATCGCAGGTGCGTTCGCAGTGCTCGCCTGCGCGGCCCTCATGCCCGCCCACTCGGAGGTCGGCGAGGTCAGGATCGCCAAGGGGTTCGGCATCGGCTACCTGCCGCTGATCGTGATGGAGAGCGAACAGCTCTACGAGAAACACGCCAAGGCGGCGGGCCTCACCAGCACCACCAAATGGCTGGTGCTGGACGGCGGCACCACGCAGGCACAGCTGCTGATCGGGGGCAACCTCGAGGTGTCCTCCGGCGGCCTCGGCCCCCTGGTCACGATCTGGGCGCGCACCAAGGGCAACCTCGAGGTGAAAGGCATGGCCTCGATCAACTCGATGCCGCTGTTCCTCAACACCACCAACCCGAACGTGAAGACCATCAAGGACTTCACCGACAAGGACCGCATCGCCCTGCCGGTGGTGCGTTCGTCGATCCAGGCGGTGGTGCTGCAGATGCAGGCCGAGAAGGTGTTCGGCGAGGGCAAGCACGACGTCCTCGACCGGCTCACCGTTTCCATGGCGCACCCCGACGGCGCCGCGGCGCTGCTTTCCGGGGGCACCGAGATCACCGCCCACCTGACGGCCCCACCCTTCATGTACCAGGAGTTGCAGAACCCGAAGGTCAAGCGGGTGTTCAGCTCCTACGACGTGGCCGGCGGCCCGCACTCCTTCAACCTGCTGTGGACCACGAAGAAGTTCCGCGACGAGAACCCGAAGACCTACGCCGCCTTCCTCGCCGCGCTCAAGGAGGCGATGGACAAGATCAATGGCGACAAGAAGAAATACGCGAAGCTTTTCGTCGACTTCGACAAGTCCAAGCTCGCCCCCGCGTTCATCGAGGAGATGATGAACAACCCCGACGTGCGCTTCACCATCGCGCCGGAAGGCACGATGCGCTTCGCCACGTTCCTCAACAAGGTGGGCTCCATCAAGGTGTTGCCGGCGAGCTGGAAGGACATGTTCTTCCCCGAGATCCACAACGTCTCCGGAAGCTAGGGCGAATGGCCGAGATCGTCATCACGGAGTTCATGGACCCCGACGGAGTGGGCGCGCTGGAGGGATTCGACGTGCTTTTCGACCCGCAGCTGGTCGACAAGCCCGAGGCGCTGCACGCCGCGCTCGCGGATTGCCGCGGCCTCATCGTGCGCAACCGCACCCAGGTGCGCCCGCCCCTGCTCCAGTTCGCCCCGAAGCTCGAGGTCGTGGGACGCCTGGGCGTGGGCCTCGAGAACCTGGACCTGCCTGCTTGCGCGGCGCGCGGGATCCCGGTCCTCCCGGCCACCGGCACCAACGACGATACGGTCGCGGAGTTCGTCATGGGCAGCATGCTCGCGCTGCTCAGGGCGGGCGCGCTGCACGTGACGCAGCAGGTGCTGGCGGGCGAATGGCCGCGAACCAAGGTGATCGGCGGGCGCGATGCCAAGGGAATGACGATGGGCCTGGTGGGCTTTGGACTCATCGCGAAGCAGGTAGCGGTGCGGGCACGCGCCTTCGGCATGCGCGTGCTCGCCCACGATCCTTTCGTCCCGCCCGGCGACCCCGCCTGGGAGCGGCTCGGGGTCGAGCGCCGCGAGCTGGGGGACATGCTGCGCGAAACCGATGTCCTCAGCATCCACGTCCCCATGACGCCTTCCACGCGCGGCATGATCGGCGCTCGCGCGATCGCCTCGCTGCCGCCGGGCGCCTACGTGGTCAATACGGCGCGCGGTGGCCTGGTCGATGAGGACGCGCTGGTGGCCGCCCTCAAGGAAGGCCGGCTTGCCGGGGCGGCCCTGGACGTGTTCGACGGCGAGCCGATCAAGGCCGGCAGCCGCTTCGTCGGCGTGCCCAACGTCATCCTCTCGCCCCATGTGGCCGGCATCACCCACGACGCCAACCGGCGCGCGAGCATGCTCACCGCCGAAAACGTGCGCCTGGTCCTGGAGGGCAAGGCCCCGCGGGTGGCGGACGCGGCGCTCGGCGCGAAAGCGGCCGCGAAACCCTAGGGCACCAGAAGTGCGTATGGCCATTCGTCGCTGATTCCGGCAGGGAACGCCGATGTCCGCCGATGCCACGCCGATTGCCGCTGATAAAAGCAAAAAAGAGAATGGTTCGCGGCCAACTCAAGCCATGGCACGAAGCCCACGATAAAAGCAAAAAAGAATGGTTCGCGGCCAATTCAAGCCATGGCACGAAGCCATATGTTTTCCTGGTTCGCGAGGTGCATCGGCGGCAATCGGCGTGGCATCGGCGCTCCCTGAACTAATCTTCTAAAATAAAGCAATGAGCGAACGCGAAAAGATGGAGTACGACGTAGTTGTCGTCGGCGCGGGCCCCGCGGGCCTGGCCACGGCGATCCGGCTGAGGCAGCTGTGCGCGCAGAACGGCAAGGAATTCACCGTCTGCGTGGTGGAGAAAGGCTCGGAAGTCGGAGCCCACATCCTGTCGGGCGCGGTGATCGACCCGCGCGGCATCACCGAACTGATTCCCGGCTGGAAGGAAAAAGGCGCACCCCTCGACCAGCCGGTGACCGAGGACCGCTTCATGTTCCTCACGCGCTCGGGCTCGTGGAAGGTGCCCGGCTTCATGCTGCCGGACTGCTTCACCAACCACGGCAACTACGTGGCGAGCCTGGGCAACGTCTGCCGCTGGCTGGGCACGGAAGCGGAAAGCGTGGGCGTGGAAATCTACCCCGGCTTCGCCGCGGCCGAGGTCCTGTTCACGAGCGATGGCCGGGTGCGTGGTGTGGCCACCGGCGACATGGGCATCGGCAAGGACGGCGAAAAAACCGATCGCTACCAGCCGGGCATCGAGCTGCACGCCCGATACACGATTTTCGCGGAAGGCTGCCGCGGCCACCTCGGCAAGCGGCTGCAGGAACGTTACCACCTGCGCAAGGACGCGGCACCCCAGGTCTACGGCATCGGCTTGAAGGAGCTGTGGGAAGTGAAGCCGGAAAAACATGTCCCCGGCCTGGTCGTGCACGCCGCGGGCTGGCCGCTCGATGCGGACACCTACGGCGGTTCGTTCCTCTACCACTTCGCCAACAACCAGGTCGCTGTGGGTTTGGTGGTGGGCCTGGGCTACACCAATCCGTACCTGCACCCGTTCGAGGAGTTCCAGCGCTACAAGACCCATCCGGCGATCCGTGACTTCTTCGAAGGCGGCCGCCGCATCTCCTATGGCGCGCGCGCAATCACCGCAGGTGGCCTGCAATCGCTGCCCCGGCTCACCTTCCCCGGCGGCGCGCTCGCGGGCGACGACGCAGGCTTCCTCAATGCCGCGCGCATCAAGGGCAGCCACGCGGCGATCAAATCCGGGATGCTGGTGGCCGAAGCGGCGTTTGCGGCCCTCGCGGCGGGACGCAGCCACGACGAGCTGGAAGCCTACCCCGCGGCGTTCGCCGGGAGCTGGCTGCACGACGAGCTGCATCGCGCCCGCAACTTCAAGCCCTGGATGTCGAAAGGGCTGTGGACCGGCGCCCTGATGGTGGGGGTGGACCAGATGGTGTTGCGCGGCAAGGCGCCCTGGACACTGACCCACCGCAACGCGGACCACGAAAGCCTCGTGCCCAAGGCCGATGCGCAGCCGATCGTGTATCCAAAGCCCGACGGGGTGCTGACCTTCGACCGCCTGTCGTCGGTTTTCGTCTCCAACACGAACCACGAAGAGGACCAGCCCTCGCACCTCAGGCTGCGCGATCCGGCAATCCCGGTGACCGTGAACCTGCCCATATACGCCGGTCCCGAGACGCGCTACTGTCCCGCAGGGGTATACGAATTTGTCACCGAAGGCGGCGCCCCGCGTCTGCAGATCAACGCGCAGAACTGCGTTCACTGCAAGACCTGCGACATCAAAGACCCGAAGCAGAACATCGAATGGGTGGTGCCGGAGGGCGCAGGCGGCCCGAACTACCCCAACATGTAGTCAAATCGGACGATGCTGGACAGAAGGGGTTGCCGATGAAAACCGTTGCTGAACTCTTGGCTCTGCGGCCCGCGCGGGTGGTGCAGGTCAGCCCCGGGCAAAGTGTGCTCGAAGCAATCAAGCTGCTGGCGAGCGAAGACGTCGGGGCCGCGATCGTGATGAGCGGCGGCCGGCTGGCCGGCATCTTTTCCGAGCGCGACTACACCCGCAAGGTGATCCTCAAGGGCCGCTCGTCGGAATCGACGCGGGTGGAGGAAATCATGACGAGCCACGTGATCGTCGTGGCCCCGCATACGCGGGCGCGCGAATGCATGGCGCTGATGACGGAGAAAAACATCCGCCACCTGCCGGTGGTCGACGAAGGCCGCGTGACCGGCATGGTGTCGATCCGCGACCTGGTGAGCGACATCATCGCGGACCAGGATTTCACCATCGAGCAGCTCGAACACTACATCAGCGGGCAGTAGCGCGGTAAACAGCAGCGGGAACGTCGTTGGAGCGGACGTGAACGCCGCTCAACGCCATCTGGCAATAGGGGCAATCTGACTTGCTGCGAATCCGCGGCCTGGCGAAGTCCTACGGTGCGGGGCCGGCACTGCTCGACAACCTCGAGCTCGAAGTCGCTGCCGGCGAGTGGGTTGCCATCGTGGGTGAATCGGGCTCGGGCAAGTCCACGCTGCTCAACATCGTGGCCGGCCTCGACCGGCCCGACCGCGGCGAAGTGCTGCTGGAGGGACGCGCGCTCGATTTCGGCGACGACGATGCCCTCGCCCTCTGGCGCCGCCGCAATGTCGGCTTCGTGTTCCAGGCCTTCCACCTGCTGCCCTACCTCACGGTCGCGCAGAACGTGGCCCTGCCGCTCGCGCTCCTGGGCGTGGCGCCGCGCGAACGCCTCGCCCGCGCCGCGGCGCTGCTCGAGGGCGTCGGGCTCGCCTCGACGGGCGAACGCCGTCCCGGGACGCTTTCCGGGGGGGAGCTGCAGCGCGCCGCCATCGCGCGTGCCCTGGCGAATTCGCCGCGCCTGCTGATCGCGGACGAGCCGACGGGCAACCTCGACGAGGCGAACGCCTCGGGCGTGCTCGATTGCCTCGCCGGCGCCGTGCGGCAGGCCGGGGCGGCGGCACTGATGGTCACGCACTCGCCCGTCGCGGCCGCCCGCGCGGACCGCGTCCTGCGCCTTTCGGGAGGAGTGCTGCGATGAGCCCCGCGCTCGCCGCGAGCCTTTTCCGCGGAACACTCGTCGCCAGCCGCTGGCGCATCACGCTCACCATCGCGTGCATCGCCCTGGGCGTCGCGCTCGGCGGCGCCGTGCACACGGTGCACACGTCGGCGCTTGCGGAGATCGACCGGTCGGCACGAGTGCTGGCCGGTGCCGCGGACCTGGAAGTGCGAGGACCCTCGAGTGGCTTCGACGATGCCCTGTTCGCATCGATCGCCGCCCTGCCCGAGCTCGCGGCATCCAACCCGGTGGTGGACGTTTCGGTGGCGACCGTCGCGGGACAGGGGCTTCGCGTGCTCGGGATCGACGCGTTTCGCGCGGTGGCGATGCAGCCGGCATTCGTCGCCAGCGCCGCAAGCACGGGATCCGGCCGGGTGGCCACGCTGCTCGACGGCGATGCGCTGTGGCTCTCGCCCGCCGCCGCCGCGCGCCTGGCGATCGGCGCGGGAGCAAAGCTTCCGCTGATGGCCACCGGGGGCGTGCGTGAGTTCGTCGTGGCGGGAGTGTTGCCGGGATTGGACAACGCCGGTGAGGTGGTGGTGATGGACATCGCCGCGGCACAGCAGCACTTCGGGCGGATCGGGCGGCTCTCGCGCATCGATCTGCGCCTGCGTGCGGGTGAAGACCCGGCACGCGCGCAGGCCGCGGTGGCCGCATTGCTGCCCGCGGGCGTCCTGGTGTCCCGCGCGGCTTCGATCTCGGGACGCGCCGCGGAGCTCACCCGCGCCTACCGCGTGAACCTCGACGCATTGGCGCTGGTTGCGCTGGCGACGGGCGCATTCCTCGTCTTCTCCACACTGGCGCTGCAGGCCGCCCGGCGGCGGCAGGAGTTCGCGTTGCTGCGGGCGCTGGGTGTCACCCGCCGCGGCATCAACGCGATGCTGGCAATGGAAGGCGCGGCATTGGGCGCCACCGGCGCGGTGATCGGGACGATGCTGGGCCTGGCCGGGAGCCGCCTCCTGCTCTCGGGATCGGGCGCGGATCTCGGCGCCGGATATTTCAGCGGGCAATCGGGTACCTTCGCCCCCGACGCCCTCGTGCTGGCGGGCATCGCGCTGCTTGGCATCGGCATGTCGGTTGCGGGAGCCGCGTGGGTGGCGCGCGCCGTCAATCGCATGCACGTCTCGGAGGCGCTGCGCGATCGCGCGGTCGAGCTTCCGGGAAACCCGCACTCGTCAGGCCGCCTCGCGCTGCTGCTGGCAGTCGCCGGCGTTCCGCTGCTCTTCCTTCCGCCCATCGGGGGATTGCCCGCCGCCGGTTACGCCGCCGTCGCGTTGTGGCTGGCCGCCGCGATCGCTTCGGTGGGACCCGCCTGCCGCGTGGCGCTGGGCCTGTGGTCGCCGCAAGGCACCGTGGCCTCGCTCGCACTTGCGCAGGTGCGCCAGCTTCCCGGGCACCTCGCGGCCAGCGTCGCGGGGATCGTTGTCAGCGCATCGCTCTGCGTGGCGATGGTGATCATGGTGTTTTCGTTCCGGGTCACGCTCACCGACTGGCTCACGGGCGTGGTCGGGGCGGACCTCTACGCGCGCGCCGCGCCTTCGGGCGAGGCATATTTCACCGCGGACGACAGCGCCCGCATCGCCACCCTCCCCGGCATCGCGTCGGTGGAGGCGCTGCGTTATGACCGCCTCGCGATCGAGGGCTCGGTGGCCCCCCTGTCGCTGGTGGCAAGGCCGATCGACGCCCGGATCCTTTCGGGCTTCCAGGCCGAGCCGCGGGAGATGCCGGAACCGGGGACGCTGCCCCACGTGTGGATCTCGGAAGCCGCCCGCGACCTGCACGGCTGGAAAGCGGGCGAGCGCATCGAGCTGCCGATTGCCGGGAAGAAGGTGCCGGTGCAGGTGGCGGGCGTGGTCCGCGACTACGCCCGCACCTGGGGCGCGGTGCTGATCGCGGATGGCGACTATCGCCGGCTCACCGGCGACACCCGCGCCAACGACCTCGCCATCCACCTGGCGCCGCAAGCCGATCCGCCCCGCGTGCAGGCGGCCATGCGCACCGCCCTCACCCACCTGCCTTCACTGCAGATCGAGGAGGCCGGCGAGATCCGCCGCCGCTCGCTCGAGATCTTCGACCGCAGCTTCGCGGTCACCTATGCCCTCGAGGCGGTCGCCATCGTGATCGGCCTGGCCGGCGTCACCAGCAGCTTCGCGGCGCTGGCATGGTCACGCAAGCGCGAGTTCGGCGTCCTGCGATTCCTGGGCCTCACGCGCGGGGAGATCCTGCGCATGATCGCCGCCGAAGGTGCGGCCGCGGGAACGCTGGGAGCGGCCATCGGCCTCGTGGCGGGCGCCGCGATCAGCCTCGTGTTGCTGCACGTGATCAACCGGCAGTCGTTCCACTGGAGCCTCGAGCTGCACTGGCCCCTGGGCGCGCTCGCAATCCTGGTGGCCGGCATCGTGGGCGCCTGTGCCCTCGGCGCTCGCGTGAGCGGGACCTTTGCGATCCGGCACGAAGCGATACTGGCCGTGAAGGACGACGCATGATGCTTGCGGTCCTTTCGCGCCTTCTCAGCGTGCCTTCGCTTCTGATTTCCGTGCTCTCGGTGTTTCCCTCCCTTGCCGCATACGACCCGGTCACCGCGGGCAAGGTGCTGGAGTTCCCCAGGGACCGCGGCTCGCATCCCGGCCATCGCATCGAGTGGTGGTACGTGACCGGGCACCTGGCCACCAAGGACGGCGCGCGGACCGGACTCGGTTTCCAGGTGACGTTTTTCCGGGTGCGCAATCGCGATGCGGAATCGAATCCCAGCCGCTTCAGCCCCAGCCAGCTGCTTTTCGCCCACGCGGCAATCGCGGACCCTTCCGCGGGGCGGCTGCTGCACGCGCAGCGATCGGCGCGCATGCTGCAGGGCCTGGTCGAGGCGGGCGAAGGCGAGACCCGCCTTCGACTGGACAACTGGTCGCTGGAGCGCGAAGGAACGCGATATCGTGCCCGCGTCGCCGATGCCGACTTCGCC
>JBBREI010000123.1:0-11834 GCA_038203035.1 Burkholderiales bacterium | reverse complement strand
TCGCTCGACCGCGCCATGTTGCTGGCGGTGGACGAGGCGGTGCGCAAGGCCGATCCAGCCGCCCACCCGGTGCTGCTGGCCCCGCGCGATCCGAAGCTTTTCGAGGTGGCCACGCGTTCGCTCGATGGCGGGGGCACGGCGGCCGTGTTCGAGGCGGTGCGGGCCGTGGCGTCGAAAGCCAACGCCACCCACCTCATCCTGGTGACCAAACACCGCCATCGCGCCATGCTGCGCCTGCCCGACGGCCATGTGGGCGACGGCGTGCTCGAGGGCCTCGGCTTCTACCTCGACCACGGCAGCGCCACCCGCGGGTCGGGCGCCATGATGGGTGACGTCGAGCGCGGCTTCATCTCGCCCTACACCTACTTCAAGGTCGCGGTGATCGAGATGTCCAGCGGACGCATCGCGGCCGAGGAATACGTGGTCGGCTCCCTTGCGCACACGGTCACGTCCGGCACCATCGGCAATGCCTGGAAGGCGCTGACCGACGACCAGAAGGATGCCGAGATCACCAAGCTCATCCGCAGCGAGGCCGCGCGCGTGGTGCCGATGGTGCTTGGCCGAGGCTGAGAAGAAAACCAAAACCGGGGACGCACCCTACTTTTCCTGGCGCGAATCGGCGGCGCTGGAAAAGTAGGGTGCGTCCCCGGTTTCAGGTGTTGAGCTTCTCGATCAGCGCGGCCATCTTGTCGGGCTCGTCGGTGCGCAGGATGCGCGCCACCACGGCCGAGATGTCGGGCAGCGAAGTGGTGAGCACGCGCTGCTTGACCGCCAGCAGGTGCGCCGGGTGCATCGAGAAGTTGCGCAGGCCGAAACCCAGCAGCATGCGCGTGAGCTCCACGTCGCCCGCCATTTCGCCGCACACCGCCACGGGTTTTTCGTGTTGCTGCGCGGTGCGGATGACACCCGCCAGCAGGTTCAGCACCGCGGGGTGCAGTGGGTCGTAGAGGTGCGCCACGCGGTCGTCGGCGCGGTCGATGGCGAGCGTGTACTGGATCAGGTCGTTGGTGCCGATCGAGTGGAAATCGAGCTTGCGGATGAACATCGGCAGCGCAATCGCCGCTGCCGGCACCTCGATCATCCCGCCCACGGGCACGAACTCGTCGAACTTCACGCCTTCGGTACGCAGCTGCTCCTTGGCCTGCGCCACGCAGGCGATGGTCTGGTTCAGTTCGTGCCAGGTGGTCAGCATCGGGATCAGGATCAGCACCTTGCCGTGGCGCGAGGCCCGCAGGATGGCGCGCAGCTGGGTGTTGAACACCTGCGGCTCGGCCAGGCAGTAGCGGATCGCGCGCAACCCGAGCGCGGGGTTTATGGCGATGTTTTCCTGCCCGTCGAGGTTCTTGTCGGAACCGATGTCGAGTGTGCGGATGGTGACCGGCAGGCCCTTCATGCCTTCGACCACCGTGCGGTAGGCCTCGTATTGCTCGTCCTCGCCGGGCAGTTCGCGGCGGTTCATGAACAGGAACTCGCTGCGGAACAGGCCAATGCCCGTGGCGCCGCTGGCCTTCACCTGGTCCACGTCGCCCGGCAGTTCGATGTTGGCGTAAAGCTGCACCGACGTCCCGTCGAGGGTGGAAGCCGGGGCGCTCTTCAGCCGCTTGAGCTTGTCGCGCTCCAGGCGCGCCTGGTTCTGCTTGAGCTTGTACTCCGCGAGCACATGTTTGTCGGGATTGACGATCAGCACGCCCTGGGTGCCGTCGACGATGATGAGCTCGTCCTCGCGGATCAGCGTGCGCGAATGGTGCAGCGCCACGATGGCGGGGATGTTCATCGAGCGCGCCACGATCGCGGTGTGGGACGTGGCCCCGCCCATGTCGGTCACGAAGGCCGCGAACGGGTGCTCGCGAAACAGCAGCACGTCGGCGGGGGAGAGGTCGCGCGCCACCAGGATCGAGGCGTCCTCGCGCACCGGCTTCATGCTCATGCGCCGCTGCTGCGTGCCTTCCAGGGCGCCGAGCACGCGTTCGGCCACCTGGCGAACGTCGTCCTCGCGCTCGCGCAGGTAGGGATCCTCGATCTCGCTGAACTGGACCATCAGCTCGTCGAGCTGCATGCGCAGCGCCCACTCCGCGTTGCAGTGCTGCTCGCGGATGATCTCGCGCGGGGCCTGGGTGAAGGCGTCGTCGTCGAGCAGCATCAGGTGCACATTGACGAAGGGCGCCAGTTCCGCCGAACTGCTGTGGCTCACCCTCTCGGCCAGCTCCTTGAGCTCGTCGCGTACATCCTTCACCGCGCGGTCATAGCGGCGCTGCTCGCGTTGTACGTCCGCGCCGGTGATCTCGTAATGGTTGGCTTCCGCCGACATGCCGGCGAAGAGGTGCGCCTGCCCGATGGCGATGCCGCCGGAGACGCCGATGCCGTGCATCGTGAAGCAGACCGTCATGTCGTTCATCGGGGTCTCATTCCTGCCGCGCCCTCAGTCGGCCTCGCCGAACTTGTCCGCGAAGAGCTTCGCGATCGCCCCCATCGCCTCGGCCTCGTCGGCGCCGTCCGTTTCCAGCTCCACGGTGCTGCCCAGCCCCGCGGCCAGCATCATCACGCCCATGATGCTCTTGGCGTTCACGCGCCGGCCATTGCGCGAGATCCAGATCGCGCTCGCGTGTTTCGAGGCCAGGGCGGTGAGCTTGGCCGAGGCGCGCGCGTGCAGGCCCAGCTTGTTGACGACCTTGATCTCGCGTTTCTGCACGTCAGCCGTGTTCCATGCGCACGACGCCTTCCACCGCGCCGGAGAGGGATTTTTCGAGCAGCTGGTCGAGCGTGGCGCCCTCGCGCTCGCGGTAGGTCAACGCGCGGATCACCATCGGCAGGTTGACCCCGGCCAGGCCTTCCACCCGGCCCGGCACCAGCAGGCGCGCGGCGATGTTCGAAGGCGTCGCCCCGTAGATGTCCGTCATCACCACCACGCCCTGGCCCTGGTCGAGGAAGCGGATCAGGTCCTGCGCCACGGGCAGGATGGCATCCGGGTCGTCGTGGACCGTCACGCCCAGCTGGCGCAGGTAAAGCGGGCGCTTGCCCAGCACGTGGCTCGCCGAATGGATCAGCGATTCGCCGAAGGCGCCGTGGGAAACGATGAGAATGCCGATCATTGAATCCGGTGTCAGACACCAGTTTTGATGTGTGCGATGATTCTATCAGTCGCAAAAGTGGTGTCAGACACCCGTTTCTCATGCCTGCAAATCCCAAACTCACCGAAATCAACCTGCACCAGGTGTCGCGCGTGCTCGACGTGGCTTTCGACGACGCCACCAGGTTCGCGCTCCCGGTCGAATACCTGCGTGTGTTTTCGCCCTCGGCGGAAGTGCGTGGCCACGGGCCGGGCCAGGAGGTCCTGCAGGTCGGCAAGCGCGACGTGAACATCAGCGCCATCGATCCGGTGGGGGCCTACGGCGTGAAGCTGGTTTTCACCGACGGCCACGACACCGGCATCTATTCCTGGGATCTCCTCCACGACCTGGGCGTGCACCAGGACGATTACTGGGCCGGGTACCTGGAGCGTCTGGAGCAGGCGGGGAAATCGCGCGATCCATGAGCGACGAAAAGGCCCACTTCGGCTACCAACAGGTGCCGGAAGGCGAAAAGGCCCGGCGCGTGGGTGAGGTCTTCCGCTCGGTTGCGCCCAGCTACGACGTGATGAACGACCTCATGTCGCTCGGGCTGCACCGCCTCTGGAAGCGGTTCGCGATCGAGATGAGTGGCGTGCGCGCGGGCGCAAAGGTGCTCGACGTGGCCAGCGGCAGCGGCGACCTGGCGGGCGCCTTCGCCAGGCGCGTGGGGCCCACGGGCCAGGTCTGGATGACCGACATCAACGCCGCGATGCTGCGGGTGGGCCGCGACCGGATGATCGATTCCGGCGTCTTCGCGCCGCTGGCGCTCTGCGATGCCGAAAAGCTGCCGTTCCCCGCGGAGACCTTCGATTGCGTTTCGGTCGCTTTCGGGCTGCGCAACATGACCCACAAGGACCGCGCGCTGGCGGAGATGGCCCGCGTGGCGAAACCCGGCGGGCGCGTGCTGGTGCTTGAATTCTCGAAGCCCTGGAAGCCGTTGCAGGGTGCGTACGATGCGTATTCCTTCGGCGTGCTGCCGCGCATCGGCAAGTACGTGGCGAAGGACGAGGCCGCGTACCGCTACCTCGCCGAATCGATCCGCATGCACCCTGACCAGGAAACGCTCAAGTCGATGATGGAAGTCGTGGGCCTGGCGAAGGTCGAATATTTCAACCTCGCCGCCGGTGTGGTGGCGCTGCACCGGGGATACCGGACTTGAACGCCCTCTTCCCCAGCCCCTCGGAACGCGCCCTCAACCACGTCCTGCGCTCGGCGCCGCTGGCGTTGGAGCGCCTGGCCCGGCATGCGGGCCGCACCGCCGCCTTCCAGGTGGGTCCGGTGCACCTCGCGTTCACCATCCAGACCACCGGCGAGGTGGTAGCTGCCGTGCCGGGCGCCACCCACGACCTGACCGTGCGCCTTTCACCCTTCCTGCTGCCGCGGCTCGCGGCGCGCGAGGAAGCCGCCTGGCGAGAGGTCGAGGTGCAGGGTGACGCGGAACTCGCCCAGGACGTTTCCTTCCTGGCCCGCCACCTCACCTGGGACGTGGAGGAGGACCTGTCCAGGGTGGTTGGCGACATTGCCGCCCACCGCGTAGTGGCCGGCGCGCGGGCCGCCCACCGCTGGGTGCGGGAAGCCACCGTGCGCACCGCGGCCGGCGCCGCCGAATACTGGACCGAGGAATCACCCCTCATCGCCTCGCGCGTCAAGGTGGAGGATTTCGTGCGCCAGGTCGGCGAGCTGCGCGATGCCGTGGAGCGGATGGAAAAACGCGTGGGCCACGCCGAAGACCGGGGACGGACCCTGAATCCAGCAGAAGCGTGAGCCCGGGTCCGTCGTCTAGGAACTTACCGGTCCGGGAGACGGTCCCGTAGACGTGAGGCTGCTCGCCATATTCCTGTTGGCTCTCGCGGTTTCCATTCCGGCCTGGGCGCAGCAGCCCGAACCGCCGGACGAACCCGAGAGCGAAGCGCCCCCCGCGGATGAAGCCGGCCGCCCGCGCGCCCGTGCCCGCGCGCCCGCGCTCGGGCCCTTCAGCGTCGAGTGGCGCGCCCCCGATCCCCTCAAGGCCTTGTTCCAGAAGTACCTTCCCGCGCCCGACATCAAGCCGGACGAGCGCCGCGCGGGGAGCCTGCGGCCGTGGATGCGCGACGTGCGCAAGCGCGTGCCCGAGATCGCTGGCTCCGAGGGCTACTTCTCGCCCAAGCTCGACATCCAGTACGAGGGCGAAAGGCGCGAGCGCGTGGTGATCGCCATCGATCCGGGGCCGCGCAGCACGGTGCGCGAAGTCGCGATCGAATTCCGCGGTGACCTCGCCCTCGAGGGTGAGGGGCGCGATGCCCGGCGCGAGAAGCTGCGCGCGGAATTTGCCATGAAGCCCGGGGCGCCCTTTCGCAGCGCCGACTGGGACACCGCCAAGGCGCGCATCGAGGAAGACCTGGTGCAGCTCGACTACGCGGCGGGCGAAATCGCCGATTCGCTTGCGAAGGTCGATGCCGACGCCGCGCGCGCCGACTTGAAGCTGGTGCTCGACAGCGGCCCGCGCTTCACCTTCGGCGAGGTCGAGATCCTCGGCATCGAGAACTACAGCGAGTCGGTGGTGCGCCGGCTGGTGGACCTGCGCCGCGGCGAGCGCTACAGCGTCGAGCGCCTCACCCAGCTGCAGCGCGGGCTGCAGGAAGGCCCGTGGTTCTCGAGCGTGGTGATCGACATCCCGCGCGAC
Organism: Burkholderiales bacterium; assembly: GCA_038203035.1. Taxonomy (GTDB): domain Bacteria; phylum Pseudomonadota; class Gammaproteobacteria; order Burkholderiales; family Usitatibacteraceae; genus Usitatibacter. The sequence goes on along the minus strand of JBBREI010000123.1, from coordinate 6,065 downwards.
CGCGAGCACCCCGAGCAGGTGCCGGTGAAGATCACCGTCGCCGAGCGCCCGCGCAAGGAGATCGGCGTGGCGGTGGGCTACGGGACCGACGACGGCGCGCGTGCCGAGCTCGCGTTTCGCCATCGCGACCTCTTCGACCGCGGCCTCGACCTGCAGAGCTCGCTGCGCGTGGCCCAGGAGCGCCAGATCGGCTACGCCGACGTGTACCTGCCGCCGGGCCTGCAGAAGCTCGGGCGCTACGGCGAGGTCACGTTCCGCGACAGCTTCGGCGTGCTCACCGAGCGCAGCACGTTCCAGAACCTCGACCTCACGCGTTTCGCGGTCGCCGGCTACCGCCACTTCAAGCTGGAGAATTTCGAGACCCGCCTCGGCCTCACCTACCAGATCGAGCGCTCCAGGCCGCTCGACGCCGACGAGAGTCTGCGGCGCGCGCTCGCCCCGGTCGTCGCGGTGACCTGGCGCCACGTCGACAATATCTTCGACCCGCGCCGCGGCGGGGTGCTCAACCTGCAGGTCGCGGCGGGCGCCAGGCAGTTCGCTTCCGGCGACGACTTCGTCAAGACCTACGCGCAATACCAGTACTGGGTGCCGCTCACGCCGGTCGACCAGATCGTGCTGCGTGGCGAGGTCGGGCGCACCTTCACCGGCGGCCCGGAGCGCATTCCCGAGGACTTTTTGTTCCGCGCCGGCGGCTCGCGCTCGAACCGCGGCTACGCCTACCAGAGCCTGGGCGTGCAGAAGGGGCAGGCGATCGTCGGCGGGCGCTACCTCGCCACCGGCACGGTCGAATACGTGCACTGGCTGAACGAGAAGTGGGGCGCGGCGAGCTTCGTCGACGTGGGCGACGCCACCGATTCGGCGCGCGACTGGCGCGCGAACGTGAGCTACGGCGTGGGCGCGCGCTTGCGCACCCCCGCGGGCCCGTTCGCCATCGACCTCGCCTACGCGCACGATCCGCGCAAGTTCCGGCTTGCGTTCTCGGTCACGGTGGCGTTCTGAGATGAGCGCCGAAGCCCCCCTCATCGAGTCTGCGCCGCCGCCGCACACCCGCGCTCGCCGCCGCTGGCTGAGCCGCGTGCTCGCACTGCTCGGCGTGCTCGCCGTGGTGATCGCGCTCGCCATCACCTGGGTGCTGCACACGCAGGGCGGCGCGCGCTTCGTCCTGGGCCAGGTGACGCGCCTGGCGGGCGAGGGCATCCGCTACGAGGGCGTGGAGGGCAGCCTCGGCGGGCCGATGCGCATCAAGCTGATCGAGGTCACCCGCCCCGGCCTTTACGCGCGCATCGAGGACTTCGAGATGGATACGTCGCTGCTCGGCGCGCTGCGCGGGCGGCTGGTGATCCACAACCTGCATGCGGGCTCGGTCGAGGTGCGCACCGCCTCGAGCGGCGAGGCGGCGAAGGTGCCGGTGAGTTTCGCGCCCCCGTATGCGCTGCGCCTGGAGAAGGGCACGATCGGCGAGCTGCGCGTGGGCGCGCTCACGGCGCAAATGCGCGCCGAGAAGGATCCCGCGCGCCGCCGCGCCCTGATGGCGCCGGCGAAAAATCCCACCGACGTGGTGGTGAAGGTCATCCAGCTGCGCGGCGAGGGCGACGAGCGCCACTGGAAGATCGACGAGGCGCGCGCGGGCACGGCCTACGGCAATGGTCGGGTCGCGGGCACGCTCGAGACGCGCAAGCCGTTCGCCCTCGACGCCACCGCGGACTTCGAGGGCGTGGTGGCCGAGCGGCCGTACAAGGCGAAGGTCACCGCCAGGGGCACGCTGGAGGCGATCGAGGCGCAGCTCGCGGGCGAGGTCTCGGGCCAGGCCGCCACCGGCCATGTGGTGCTCGCGCCGTTCGCGCCGGTGCCGGTCAAGTCGCTCGAGCTGCAGGCGCGCGGCGTCGACCTCTCGCAGCAGGCCGCGGGGCCGAAGACGAGCCTCGATGTCGAGGTGCGGCTGGTCGCGGGGCAGAAGGTGTTCTCGGGGCCGGTGAAGGTCACCAACGCCGAGCCGGGCCGCTGGGACCAGCAGCGCCTGCCGTTCACGACGGCGAGCGCGCGTGTGATGGTCTCGGCCGAGCGCGTCGAGCTCGCCGATCTCGACGTGGTGCTGCTCGACGGCGGGCGAGCGAGCGGGCGCGCGATGCTGCAGAAGTCGGGCGTGCAGGCCGAGCTGCGCGTGGCCGACGTGAACCTCGCAGCGCTCCACGCGCCGCTGCAGAAGACGCGCGTGTCGGGGCGCGTCGCGATCGAGGGCGACCGGCAATCCCAGCGCTTCGACCTCGCATTGAAGGACCCGCGCTTCGACGTCGAGGCGCGCGCGGCGCTCGGAGGCGGCACGCTCGAGGTGCAATCGGCGCGCGTGCGCACCCGCGGCGGCGCGGTCACGGCCAGCGGCAACCTGGCGCTCGAAGGCCGCAAGGCATACCGCTTCGAGGGCCGCGCGCAGCACTTCGATCCTTCGGCGTTCGTGAAAACCACGCGCGGCGACCTCAACTTCGACTTCGTGGTGCGCGGCGAGCTCGCCGACGGCATCGCCGGCGAGGCGAAGGTCAACGTCTCGCCCAGCACCTACGCGGGGCTGCCGGCTTCGGGGCGCATCAACGTGAACGGCGACCGGCGCCGCATCGCCGCCGCGGATGTCGACGTGACCCTCGGGGAAGCGCGCGTCATCGCGAAGGGCGCATTCGGCGGCGCCGGCGACGCGCTCGACCTCACCTTCCGCGTGCCGAGCATCGCGGCGGTGGCGAAGCCTTTCGGCATCGCGGCCGCCGGGCGTGTCGAGGGCGACGCGCGCCTCACCGGCACCTTCGCCGCACCCGCGGGACGTATCGCATTCACCGGCTCGGATCTGGTGCTGCCGTCGAACGTGTACGTGAAGGCGATCAAGGCGCGCGCCGAGGCCGGCGCCGATCCCGCGAGCCGCATCGACGCGAGCGTGCAGGCGATCGGCGTGGCGATCGGCAAGGACAACCCGCCCACGAAGCTCGCCGAGACCCTCGACGCGTCGATCAAGGGCACGCGCGCCGACCACCGCCTCGAGCTCGCGGCGAAGATGAACCGCGACAACGACCTGCGCCTCTTGCTTGCCGGCGGCCTCGACCCGCGCGCGTCCGCGCCGGCGTGGAACGGCACCATCGAATCGCTCGCGATGACCGGGCGCGGCGCCTTCGCGCTCGCCGCACCCGCAACACTCGCCGCCTCGGCCGAGCGCGTGGAGCTGGGCGAAGCGGCGCTGAAGGGCGAGTGGGGCGCGGCGCGCCTCGCCGCGCTGCGCTGGACGCCGCGCACGCTCGATGTGGTGCTCTCGACCGCCGGCATCCAGATCCAGAACCTCGCCCGCAGCCTGCGCATCGAGGGCGTGCCACGATCGACCCTGGTGCTCGCCGGCGACGTCGAGGTCCACGCCGCCGAGACCTTCAATGGCAGCGTGAACCTGAGGCGCGTCTCGGGCGACCTGCGCGTCGGCCAGCCGCCGCTGCCGCTCGGGCTCGAGGAGCTGGTGCTGAAGGCCGAGGCGGTGCGCGGGCATGCCAAGGCGTCGCTGGTCATATCCGGTGGGCGCGTGGGCCGCGTGAAGGGCGAGGGATCGGGGCTCATCGTGCGCGGCGATAGCGGCTGGACCCTCGCGCCCAACGCCCCGGTGACGGCGCGTGTCGTCGCAGAACACACCAACATCGAGGCGCTCGCGCCCTGGGTCGGGCCCGATGCGCGGCTCGGCGGGCGCGTGAACGCCACCATCGACGTCTCCGGCACCGGCGCCGACCCGAAGGTCGCGGGCACGCTGCGTGCCGAGAAGCTCGCCGTGCGTGAGCCCTCGACCGGCTTCGAGATCGAGGACGGCATCGTGGTGCTGCGCATGGCCGGCCGCTCGGTGGTGATCGAGGAGCTGCGCGCCAACGCGCCGTGGCACGTGCCGGCGCGCGCGCGCGCACGCATCGAGGGCTTCAGCTTCCCCGCGCGCGGCAGGCTGTCCGCGGAGGGCGCGATCGACCTCACGACGCGCGCGGGCGCCGTGAGCGTGAAGCTCGAGCAGGTGCCGGTCACGCAGATCGAGACGCGCTTCCTCGCGCTTTCGGGCACCGCGCGCCTGGAGGCCACGCCCAAGGGCCTGCTCGCCTCGGGCACCCTCAAGGCCGACGCCGGCTGGGTCGGCGCGCTCGCCACGCCGCTGCCCTCGGTCGCCGACGACGTGGTCGTGGTGCGCTCCACCACGCCCGCCCCGGTCGAGGGGCCGAAGGCGGATCCGATCCGCCTGGACGTGACCATCGGCCTCGGCGACCATTTGTACTTCCAGGGCCGCGGCCTCGACACGCGCCTGGCCGGCGAGATCAGGATCACCGGCACGCCGGGACCGGGCCTGCGCGCCACGGGGCTCATCCGCACCGTCGGCGGGACTTACGACGGCTACGGCCAGAAGCTCTCGGTCGAGCGCGGCGTGCTGACTTTCAACGGCGCGGTCGACAACCCGCAGCTCAACGTGCTGGCGCTGCGCAAGGGCCTGCCGGTGGAAGCCGGGGTGGAGGTGCTCGGCACCACGACGCGCCCGCGCATTCGCCTCGTCTCGAGCCCCGACGTGCCCGAGCCCGAGAAGCTCTCGTGGCTGGTGCTCGGCCGCGGCGCCGCCGACGCCTCGCTCGGCGACAGCGCGGTGATGCTGGCCGCGGCGCGCGCGCTCCTGGGCGACAAGGGCAGCGGCGGCGACCTCACCAAGCGCCTCGGCTTCGACGAGTTCCGCATCGGGCGCGCCGACGCCAACAGCATCCTGGGCGTGCTGCCGCAGAGCACGGTGGCCGGGCGCACCGGCACCTCGTCGGCGGCGGACGTGGTGAGCATCGGCAAGCGCGTCACCGACGACGTGCACCTCACCTACGAGCAGGGCCTGGCCGACGCCGAGGGCGCGCTCAAGCTCACCTGGAACATCACGCGCCGGTTCCAGCTGCTTGCGCGCGCCGGCTACCTCCCGGGCATCGACGCGGTCTACCGCTGGACCTTCAAATAGAGGTTCCGCAGGCCGTTCGGCGGATGGGAATGCGCCCCTCGAACAGGTAAGATCTTCACCATAAGAATCAGCCGTTCAGGGGAGCCGTCCGATGTACACGTGCCCATGGTGCAGCAAGGCCAGTTTCTCGTTTTGGGAGAAGCAGTCGCTCGGCCCGAAACGCACCCTCCAGTGTTCCCACTGCAAGCGCCAGGTGAGCGTGTGCTGGAACAAGGCGCAGCTCGCCGCGATTCCCGTTCTCGCCCTGGGCTTCCTCGGCCTGCTGCTCGGGCAGGGGCTGTTCGGATCGTGGTCCGCGGTATTCCTGTTCGGATGGCTGGGCGCCTCGCTCGGCATGATCATCACCGCGCCGCTCTACCACCTCTACGTCCCGCTGGTGAAACCGCAGCAGTAGCGCGGGCTTTACAATCTGGCCGGTGAAGCCGATGCGCACCGTCCTTGCCTGCCTCGCGATCGCCGCATGCCCCGGAGCGCTCGGCGAGAGCGCCCGCCCCACGCAATCGCGCGTGGCCCTCGTCATCGGAAACGCCGCCTACAAGGAATCCCCGCTCATCAATCCGGTGAACGACGCGCGCGCCCTGGGCGCGGCGCTGCGTGCCGCGGGATTCGAGGTGATCGAGCTGCACGACCAGGGAAGCGCGGCCATGCGCCGCGCCACGCGCGAGTTCGGCGAGAAGCTGCGCGGCAAGGACGCGGGACTCTTCTACTTCGCGGGCCACGGCGTGCAGGTGCGTGGCCGCAACTACCTGGTCCCCGTGGATGCCGACATCAAGTACGAGGACGAGATCGAGGACCAGTCAGTGGAGATCGGGCTGGTGCTCGCGAAGATGGAGTCGGCCAAGGCGCGCGTGAACCTGGTGATCCTCGACGCCTGCCGCAACAATCCCTACGCGCGCAGCAACCGCTCGGCGCAGAACGGCCTGGCGGCCATGGAGGCGCCGATCGGCACCCTGGTCGCGTTCGCGACGTCCCCGGGGCAGGTCGCGAGCGACGGGATGAAGGGCAACGGCCTCTACACCAGCTACCTCGTGCGCGAGATGACGCAGCCCGGGCTCAAGGTCGAGGACGTCTTCAAGCGGGT
>JBBREI010000122.1:0-11894 GCA_038203035.1 Burkholderiales bacterium | reverse complement strand
ATCGAGCAGACCGTGTGGGAGATGTTCGTCGACTGGCTGTCGTGCGGCATCGATCCCACCAAGGCCACGCTCTTCATCCAGTCGCGCGTGCCGCAGCATGCGGAGCTCACCTTGCTGCTGTCCTTCTTCACGCCGCTTTCCTGGCTGGAGCGCGTGCCTACCTACAAGGATCTCGTCGAGAAGCATGCCGAGGCGGGGCGCGACATCCTCACCTACGGCTTCCTCGGCTATCCGCTGATGCAGGCCGCGGACATCCTCATTTACCAGGCCAACCGCGTTCCCGTGGGCGAGGATCAGGTGTCGCACGTCGAGCTCACGCGCGAGATCGCGCGACGGTTCAACCACCTGTTCGGCCGGGAAAAGGGATTCGAGGAAAAGGCCGAGGCCGCGGTGAAGAAGATGGGCCCGAAGAAGGCCAAGCTCTATCGCGCCCTGCGCCAGAAATTCCAGGAGCAAGGCGATCAGGCCGCGCTCGGCGAAGCGCAGGCGCTGGTGGACGACGTGCAGAACCTCTCGCTCGGCGACAAGGAAAGGCTTTACGGCTTCATCGAAGGCGGCGGGCGCATGATCCTGGCCGAACCGGACGCGTTGCTGACCCAGACACCCAAGCTGCTGGGCCTGGACGGCCAGAAGATGGCCAAGAGCCTGGACAACTCGATAGCGCTGCGCGAGGCTCCGGAATCGGTGACGCAGAAGATCCGCAAGATGCAGACGGACCCGGCGCGTGTGCGCCGCACCGACCCGGGCGATCCGGAGAAATGCCCGGTCTGGAACCTGCACCAGGTCTATTCGGACGAGAATACGAAGGGCTGGGTGGTCCAGGGGTGCCGCAGCGCGGGCATCGGGTGCCTGGATTGCAAGCAGCCGGTGATCGATGCAATCAACGCGGAGCTCAAGCCGATCCGCGAACGCGCCGCCCAATACGAGGAAGACCCGAGCCTGGTGCGCAACATCGTCCAGGACGGGTGCGAGAAGGCCTCCGACCTTGCCGACGAAACCATGCGCGACGTTCGTGCCGCCATGGGCCTTGGCTACAGCTAACGCTACCGCAAACGCAGATGAACGCAGACAAAGGCGCGCAGATGAACGTACTGAAGGTAATGCTGGCGGTGCTTGTGTTGGCCGCGGGAGCAAGCGAAGTGGTGTCGGCAGCCACCCCGGTCCCTTCGGGGCGCTGGAGCTTCGTCTTCAACGATGCAAAGGGCCGCGCCGAGCGCCCGATCCGCGTCTACACCTATCGCGGCCGCAAGTGCGATTCCACCTGCCCGATCCTCTTCGTGATCGCGGGAGAAAAGCGCAACGCCTACGACTATCTCGAGTACTGGGAGCTCGCCGCCGACCGCCATTCGTTCATCGTGATCGCGCCCGAGTTCAGCAAGGACCACTGGCCCAGGGCCGCCGCCTACAACCTGGGCGACATGGCGGAGCAGCCCAACCGCGAGAAGTGGGCGTTTTCAGCCATCGAGCACCTGTTCGACGAGGTGCGCGACGGACAGAAGGACTACCGCATCTTCGGTCATTCGGCGGGCGGCCAGTTCGTGCAGCGCATGGCGTTTTTCCTTCCCGACAACCGTGCCACCGTGATGATCGCCGCCAACCCGGGCTGGTACACGCTGCCCGAATGGCGCAAGGAGAAAGCGGACAATCCGTTCCCCTACACACTGGTGAACGCCCCCGGCGGCGTCGGAGAAGCGCAGTTGCGCATCGCCCTGCAGCGGCGCGTGTTGCTGCTGGTGGGCGAAAACGACAGCGACCCCGATGCGGAGAACCTCAACCAGAGCACGGGCGCGAAGAAGCAGGGCGCCTCACGCATCGACCGCGGGGAAAACTTCTTCAAGGCGATCACCGCGGCCGCCACCGAGCTCGGGGTCAAGCTCGGCTGGGAATTCAGCGAGGTGCCCGCCACCGCCCATGACGGCAAGGCGATGAGCCGCGTCGCCATCGAACAGCTCTATCCGAAAAAATGAACCCCCACGCCAACGATTCCCTGCGCGACGGCGCCGCCAACGACGAGGTGGTCCAGCCCTCGCTCGACCTCGCGATGCCGCTGGCCAGGATCCGCGGCGAGGCCATCACCGAAATGCCGGCGGACCTCTACATCCCGCCCGAGGCGCTGTCGGTGTTCCTCGAGGCCTTCGAGGGCCCGCTCGACCTGCTGCTCTACCTCATCCGCCGGCACTCGCTCGACATCCTCGACATCCCCATGGCGGAACTCACGCGCCAGTACATGGAATACGTGGATGCCATGCGCACCACGCAGCTCGAGCTTGCGGCCGAATACCTGCTGATGGCGGCGATGATGATCGAGATCAAGTCGCGCATGTTGCTGCCGCGCCCCAGGCGCGAGGACGAAAGCGAGCCGGACGACCCGAGGGCGGAGCTGGTGCGCCGCCTGCTTGAATACGAACGCATGAAGCAGGCCGCCGCCGCGCTGGCGCAGGCGCCCGTGGCCGGGCGCGATTTCTCGCTGGTCGAGGTGTACATCGAAAAGCAGATCGAGCGCCTGCCCGGCATCGCGGTGCCGGACCTGTCCGAGGCGTGGCGCGCGATCCTGGCCCGCGCCAGGATGACGAAGCACCACAAGATCAGCCGCGAGCAGCTCTCGGTGCGCTCCCACATGAGCCGCATCCTGAAGGAGCTGACGACCGGAAATTTCGTCGAATTTTCCCAGCTTTTCGATTCCGCCAGCGGCGTGCCGGTGCTGGTGGTGAGTTTCCTCGCGCTGCTGGAGCTCTCGCGCGAATCGCTGGTCGAGCTGACCCAGAAGAGCCCCTTCGATCCCATCTACGTGAAGCTCAAGTCGGAGCGCGCGACGCTCACGATCGCCTAAACCAAAGAACAGAACATGAACGAACAGACGAAGCCGGAAGCGGAAATTCTCGGGTCGGAGCCCAATGTCGTGGGCCCAGCGTCCGCGGAAATTCCGGGGTCAGAGCCCAATGTCGCGGACCAGGAAAATCCGGGGTCAGAGCCCATTGTCGTGGAACAGGCTGGCGGTGGTGTAGAGCCCGCGCATGAATTGGTACCTGACCCCGGGGCCTTCGACTCCGCGCCCGACATCAACCATGTCAAGCGCGTGCTCGAAGCCGCGCTGCTGTCCTCCACCGAGCCGCTCACGGTGCAGCAGTTGAAGCGCCTCTTCGGCGGCCAGGTGGACGCGGACAATATCCGCAAGGTGCTGGACGAATTGAAGGACGAATGGGCCGAGCGTTCGATCGAGCTCACGACGGTGGCTTCCGGGTGGCGCTTCCGCGTGAAGCCGCAGTACCAGGAATTCCTCGACCGCATCACCCACGAGAAGCCGCCGCGGTATTCGCGCGCCGTGCTCGAGACCCTTGCCATCATCGCGTACCGCCAGCCGGTCACGCGCGGCGACATCGAGGAGGTCCGCGGCGTCGCGGTCTCCCCGCCCACCTTGAAGGCGCTGGAGGAGCGCGGCTGGATCGAAACCGTCGGCCACCGCGAGACCCCCGGACGCCCAGCCCTTTTCGCGACCACGCGAAAATTCCTCGACGACCTCAACTTGCGTTCGCTCGAGGAACTTCCGCCGCTCGATGAATTGCAGTCCGCCCTCGAGCCGGTGCCGACCCTCGCCGGGATCGAAGCGGCCCCCACGCCGCCCGAGCAGGATTGCCTGATCGCCGACGAGCCCGAGACCACGACCGAAAGCAGCGAGAACAACGATCCAGAGGAGTCACAAAGCCATGCGGGATAGACCCCAGCAACCCAAGCTCGATTGGCCCGGCGGCGTCGTGCCGGAATGGGCGCGCGCCCCGCAGAAGGCGCGGTTCGGAAAACGCGGCCCCAAGGGCGCCCACGAAAGGCAGGGCGGCAGCAGCCCGTCCAAGCGCGAGCGCCTGCAGAAGGTGATGGCGCAGTCGGGCCACGGCTCGCGGCGAAACATCGAGATCCTGATCGCGCAGGGCCACATCACCATCAACGGCCAGGTCGCTAAGCTGGGCGACGCGGTGGGCCCCGGGGACAAGGTGAAGCTCGACGGCAACCTCATCACGCTGCGCTACGGCCAGCAGCTGCCGCGCGTGCTCATGTACCACAAGCCCGAAGGCGAAATCGTCTCGCGCGACGACCCGGAGAAGCGGCCCACGGTCTTCGACAAGCTGCCCAAGGTGAACGGCGGGCGCTGGGTGTCGGTGGGAAGGCTCGACCTCAACACCGGCGGGCTGCTGCTTTTCACCACCAACGGAGAGCTCGCAAACAAGCTCACCCATCCGCGCTTCGAGGTGGAGCGTGAATACGCGGTGCGAGTGCTGGGCGAATTGACGCCGGAACAGACCGACAAGCTGCTCAAGTCCGGGGTCGAGATCGAGGGCGATGTGTGCACCTTCGATTCGCTCGAGGATCGCGGCGGAGAGGGCTCGAACCACTGGTACCACGTGGTCCTGCGCGAGGGAAAAAACCGCGAGGTCCGCAAGATGATGGAAGGCGTGGGCCTGATGGTCAGCCGCCTCATGCGCGTGCGCTTCGGCACCGTGCTGCTTCCGGGTCATGTGAAGCGCGGCATGATCCGCGAGATGGAGGAGGAGCAGGTCCAGGAGCTGATGCAGTTCGCCGGCATGAACGAGCCGGCCGAAGGCGCGGAACGCGGCGAGGACGAGGTGGACGAGGCGCTGGAAAACATCGGCAACCGCATCCAGGACCATCGCGAGGCGCGGGTGCGGGAAATCGACGACGACATCGGCAACAAGGTGCCCGCGCGTCCCAGCCAGGCGCCGGCGCCGGAACCCGACGGCAACCGTGGCACCTACAACCCCAACGCCGCCGAGGATCGCCCGCCGCCGCGCCAGGGTGGGCGTCGGCCCAACGGCGGTGCGGGGGGCAAGCCTTTCTTCGGAAAGAAGCGTGGCCAGGGCGGTGGGGAGGACAACGATTCGCGCGGCAACCGCGCACCGCAGGCGCAACACGCGGGCCAGAACGACAATCGCGGCAACGGCCCCGGGCCGGGTCACCAGCAGCACAAGCGCAAGCAGGGCCAGCCGCGTGGACCGGGCGGCCCGGGACAACCTCGCGGGCAGGGCCAACCGCGTGCCCAGGGGCAACCTCGTGGGCAGCCGCGTAACCCGGGCGCGCAGGCCGGCCCCGCGGAAGGCGGGCAGCAGCAGCCGCAGACCCAGGGCGCGAAGCCGCCGGGCCAGGGCAAGCCGGGACGCAATCGGCGCAACAAGAATCGCGGGCGCAACCGCGTGGCCGGTGAGGCGGGCGCCGGCCCGCAGCCGGGCAACACCGGCAAGCCGGACGCGGCTTAGGGCGCCGCGCCTCAGGGCTTCGAGCGCCCGTGCTGCATCGGGCTCACGAACCAGTAGCTCGTGGGTGATGGGATCGACACGTCGAACAGGCGCTTGAGCGTGCCGCGTTCGAGGTCCTCACCCACAATCGACAGACGCCCGTCTTCGATCGACTGACGCCGCCCGCCCGTTTGCCGGCAGAGCGATAATGGGCGCATGAAAGTCGCCCCGCTCGATACCGCCCGCGCGATCACCCTGGCCATCGCTTTTGCCGCGGTGTTCCTGCTGCTGGCCTCGGGACCGGGAACACGCGCCGGGTTCTGGGGCTGGCAGGCGGGCATCGCCATGGTGCGTTGGGCCTTCTACCTGGGCGCCGGCGCGGGTGTTTCGGCCGCGGCCCTGCTCATCCTTCTGGCGGTGCCGAAGTTGCGCGCCCGCGCATGGATGCCGATGCTCGCCCTGGGCCTGGCACTGGTGGCGATTGTGCCGCCGCTGATCCTGCTCTCGAATGCGAAGAGCGTGCCCCGCATTCACGACATCACCACCGACATGGCCGATCCGCCGGCGTTTGTGGCGCTGATGGATGCGCGCACCCGGGCGCCCAACGGTTTCGCCTACGGCGGCGAAGCGGTCGCGGCATTGCAACGCAGTGGTTATCCCGACCTCAAGCCCCTCGTGATGAAGGCGCCGGCGCGCGATGCGCTCCAGCGCGCCATCGACGCCGCGCGCTCGATGGGCTGGGAAGTGGTCTCCTCGGACGCGGCCACCGGGCGCATCGAGGCCACCGACACCACACGCTGGTTCGGCTTCAAGGACGACATCGTGGTGCGCATCCGCCCCGAAGGCGAGGGCAGCCGCGTGGACGTGCGCAGCGTCTCGCGCGTGGGCTTATCCGACCTTGGCGCCAACGCGAACCGCGTGCGCGGCTTCCTGGCGAGGCTCGCGTAAAATTGCCTGCCGCACCCCGGGCGCACGCCCGGACCCCATTGCCAACGAGACCCCCATGGCCGCCGACCGCGACATCATTGCCACGCTGGAAAAAGTCACCACCGCCACACTCACGACGCTGCTGCTGAAAAAGGGCCTGCGCAACGTGTGGATGCGCGGCACGCGCCCGCTCAACCCCGGGCAGCCGCGTATCGTGGGCAAGGCGTTCACGCTGCGTTTCGTGCCGGCGCGCGAAGATCTCGCCACACCCGAATCCTGGTCCAAACCGATCTCGACGCGCGGCGCCATCGAGGCAATGCCCGAAGGCTGCATCTGCGTGGCCGATGCGATGGGCGTGGCCGACGCCGGGATCTTCGGCGACATCCTGTGCGCGCGCATGAAGAAACGCGGCGTCGCGGCGCTGGTGACCGACGGCGCGGTGCGCGATGCCGCGGGCGTGCGCGCCACGGGGCTGCCGGTGTGGTGCCGGGGGGCCGCCGCGCCGCCGTCGGTGGCGGGCCTCACGTTCGTCAACTGGAACGAACCGATCGGCTGCGGCGGCGTGGCGGTGTTCCCCGGCGACTGGGTAGTGGTCGACGACGACGGCGCGGTGCTCATCCCCGTGGCGCTGATCGACGAGATGGTCGCGACCGCCCCGGAGCAGGAGCGCCTGGAGGGCTGGATCATGTCGCAGGTGGAGGGCGGGCACGTTTTGCCCGGGCTCTACCCGCCCAATGCCGACGCGAAGGCCCGGTACGAGGAAACCAAAAAGCGTTGAAATCGCAGATGAACGTACCCCCCAATCGGAGCCCCGGTGAGCAAACACATCGATGCAAAAGGCGTCTACGTCATCGCGCCCACCCCCTTCAAGCCCGACTTCTCGATCGACGACGGCTCGATCGACCACATGACCGATTTCTTCGTCGGCGCCGGCGTGGACGGCATGACGGTGCTGGGCCAGCTGGGTGAGGCGCCCAAGATGACCCACGAGGAATCGGTGGGCATCGTCAAGCGCGTGCTCGCGCGCACCCGACTGCCGATTGTGGTCGGCGTCTCCGCCCCCGGATTCGCGGCCATGCGCGCGCTCGCGCAGGACGTGATGGCGCTTGGCGCGGCGGGCGTGATGATCGCCCCGCCCAACACGCTGCGCACCGACGATTCGATCGTCCAGTATTACCGGCAGGCGAGCGAGGCGATCGGCGCCGACGCGCCTTTCGTGATCCAGGATTACCCGCTCACCTTCAGCGTCCAGATGACGCCGGCAGTGATCCGCCGCATCGCCATGGACAATCCCGCCTGCTGGTTCCTGAAGCACGAAGACTGGCCGGGGCTGGAGAAGATCTCGCAGCTGCGCGCCTGGGAAAAGGACGGCACGCTGCGCCGTCTGCCGATCCTCATCGGCAACAACGCGCTTTTCCTCGATTTCGAGATGGAGCGCGGCGCCGACGGCGCCAACACCGGCTACTGCTTTCCCGACATGCTGGTCGACGTCGTGCGCCTGTCGAGGGCGGGCAAACGCGACGAGGCGCACGACCTGTTCGATGCGCACCTGCCCCTCAACCGCTACGAGCAGCAGCCCGGCCCCGGCATGGCGGTGCGCAAATACGTGTTGATGCGCCGTGGCATCATCGCGTCCGATACGCTGAGAAAACCCGGCGCGGCGCTTTCACCCACAGCGCGCGCCGAAGTCGACTACCTCCTGTCGCGCCTTTCCCGGAAGGATTCACGCGCCAAGGTCTGAGGTGAAAAACTGGTGTCAGAGACGACTTTTCGGACGCGCCCGAATGAAAAAGGTGCCAGGTTAGTTTTCGCGCCAGGCCGCGAAAACTAACCTGGCACCTTTTTCAACTGCTCCCGGACAAGCCCGGCCAGGTGCTCGACCCGCGAATCGCGGATGCCGTGTTCGCGCAGCGACTCGATGGTCCTGAAGAGGTATTCGTACGCGGCGCCATAGCGGCCGCGCGCGCTGGATATCGCGTCGACCATGACCTGTTCCGGGATCTGCCCGGCGTAACCGGAGCATTCGCGATTCACGGTGAAGGCCAGCGCGCGCATCGTCTGGTCGCCCACCACGCAGTTGATCCACTTGGGGAGGTAGGATCCGTAGGTCATCTCGCGCTGCCAGATCAGGGCCATCTCCTCCTGCACGCGATCCGGGTCGATGCGATAGATGAGCCCGCGGCAGCTGCCGCCGCGTTCCAGCGTAAGGACGAGGCCGGGATTTTCCGGCGTGCCGCGGTTCACGCGCGACCAGATGCGGAAGGAGCGGTGGTAGCCGCGAATGGTGGCGACGTGGCGCGCGTCCCATGCGAACTGCGGGTTCCACATCAGCGAGCCGTAGGCAAAAATCCAGAAGGGTGCGCTGCGGTCCCACGGATCGAGCGCGGCGCGCAGGGAGGCGAGCAGCTCCATCGGCGACAGCGCCTGCGCCGCGGAAGCGGGCGGCGCGTACGCCTCCACCTTCGTCATGGCGCGAGTCGCGCCGTGGCCCAGCTGTCCGCCAGGCGCGTGTAGGCGACGCGGTCGTGCAGCCGGCTGCGCCGTCCCTGCCAGAATTCGAGGTAGTCGGGGACCACGCGGTAGCCGCCCCAGTGCGGCGGCAGCGGCGGGGATTCACCATGCAGCTGCTGCATTTCCTGCCAGCGCTTCTCGAGCCAGGCGCGGTTCTCGATCTCCTGGCTTTGCGGCGAGGCCCAGGCGCCGATGCGCGAGCCGAGGGGGCGGGTCTCGAAATACGCGGCGGAATCCTGCGCGCTTACGCGTTCCACCCTGCCCTCGATGCGCACCTGGCGCTCCAGTTCCTTCCACATGAACGTGAGCGCGGCAAACGGGTTGTTCGCGAGCTCGCTGCCCTTGCGGCTCTGGTAGTTGGTGTAGAAGACGAAACCCGTGGGATCGACGCCCTTCAGCAGCACGATGCGCCCCGAAGGCCGGCCTTGCGCGTCGGCGGTGGCGAGCGACATCGCCGTGGGCTCCGGGACGCGGGCGTGGATGGCTTCGACCATCCACACCCCGAACTGCCTCAACGGATCGCGGTCGACCTCGCTTTCGTCGAGGGTCTTGAGCGAATAGTCCTGGCGCAGCTGCGCGAGATCCGGGGGTGCATCCATACCGCCCATTTTCCCATGGAAGTCATGGCGAGCGCAGGAAGTTGAAAACGGCCTGCCTGCAGTGCGCCGCCGACACAGTTGACTCTATTGCCGATGCGCGGTCTGCGCGCGCCGTCAAACCCCGCGCCTCAGTGCCCCGGCGCGTCGTAGTTGGAGACTTCTATCAGGTTGCCGTCGGGATCGCGAAAGTAAACCGACTGCATTGCGCCCAACGCGCCGGTTTTCGCCACCGGGCCTTCGATGATCACCACGCCCGCGGCCTTGAGCGCCTCGATCACCTCGGCAAGGGGCGAGGCGGCGATGAAACACAGGTCGATGGCTCCGGGAGCGGGCGCGAGCGCCCTGGGTTCGAACTCGCGGCCGGCCTGGTGGAGGTTGAGCTTCTGGCCGCCGAAGGCCAGGCCACGGCGCCCGCCCGCGAACGTGATCTTTTCCATGCCCAGGACGCGCGCGTAGAAATCGAGCGTGCGATCGATGTCGTGCACGGTGAGCACGATGTGGTCGATGCGATCGATCACGATTGCCATGTTACTTGCGCGCGACGTAGTCGGAGAACATGCCAAGCGCGATGCGCCGATCAACCGATGCAAAGCCCGCGTCGCGCAGCGCCTCGATGACCTTTTCCGGCGGCACGCAGGCGTCGATCGTGTCCCAGTAGAACTTCATCAGGTCGCCGCCGCTGGAGTTGCGGCGCAGCACGCGTGAGACCGCGGGCACCACGCCGGTCATGAACATGCGCAGCGGCATCGAGACAAACGCGCTGCGGGGCTTGGTGATTTCCAGCACACACGCGGTGCCGCGGGGCCGGAGCACGCGGCGCATCTCGGCGAAGAGCCCGCGCAGGTCGGCCACATGGCGCAGCGCGTAACCCATGCTGACGAAATCGAACGAGGCGTCGGCGCAGGGAAGTTTTTCCCCGAGCGCGCGAATCAGCGGGATCTGCAGGCTGCCGGCCTGCTGCAGCATGCCGGCGCTGGGGTCCAGGCCCACCACGCGGCCTTCGGGGCCGGTGAGGGCGAGCGCCTCGCGCGCGACGAGCCCCGTGCCGGTGGCGATGTCCAGCACGTGCTGGCCGCGTACCAGGCCCGCTTGCTGCAGGGCCTGGCGGCGATGCCAGGGGCCGCTGCCGAAGCCCAGCAGGCGTTCAACGAAGTCGTAATCGCCCGCGGTGCCATCGAACAGGTGGTCGAGGTAACGGCGGCGGCTGGGCTCATCGGACCAGTATTGGGGCAGCACCGTGATCGGGGCCCGCGGATCCATCCTGCCGAGGTGATTCTTGTCGGGCACGCGAAGGATTCTACATTACAATGTTGCGGCCACCCGCATAGGAGAGCGCTGCGTGCATCAGGAGTGTGACGTCGTAGTGATCGGGGGTGGCCCGGCGGGCTCCACCGCCGCGACGCTGCTGGCCCGCAAGGGCCACAAGGTCGTGTTGCTGGAAAAGGAATCGCACCCGCGCTTCCACATCGGTGAATCCCTGCTGCCCGCCAACATTCCCCTGCTCGAGAAACTCGGCGTCGCGAAGGAAGTCGAAGCGATCGGCATGCTCAAGCTCGGCGCAACCTTCGTTTCCCCCTGGCACCAGCACCTCGCGGGCT
This sequence comes from Burkholderiales bacterium, assembly GCA_038203035.1. Classification (GTDB taxonomy): domain Bacteria; phylum Pseudomonadota; class Gammaproteobacteria; order Burkholderiales; family Usitatibacteraceae; genus Usitatibacter. Next base: position 1,016 of record JBBREI010000122.1, on the reverse strand, counting down.
TCCGCTTCGCCGACGCGGTGGACAAGTCGCTCAAGTCGGCCTGGCAGGTGCGCCGCTCGGAATTCGACGAGATCCTCTTCCGCGGCGCCGCCCGCGCGGGCGCCGAGACGCGCGAAAAGGTGCGCGTGCGCGAAGTCGATCTCGCGCAAGGCGGCGGCACGCCGCGCGTCACCGCCACCGACGAAAGCGGCGCGGAACACTCCTGGGACACGCGCTTCATCGTCGACGCCACGGGGCGCGACACCTTCCTCGGCAACCGGCTCAAGGTCAAGCGGCGCAACCCGCGCCACCAGAGCGCGGCGATCTTCGGGCACTTCCGCAACGCGCGGCGCGACACCGGCGATACCGAAGGCAACATCATCATCACGTGGTTCGAACACGGCTGGTACTGGTTCATCCCGCTCAAGGACGGCATCACCAGCGTGGGCGCGGTGGCGTGGCCGTATTACATGAAGTCGCGAAACAAGCCGGTGCGCGAATTCCTCATGGATACGCTCAACCTGTCGCCGGAGCTGGCCGATCGCCTGAAGGACGCGCAGCTGGTGGAAGAACCCACCGCCACCGGCAACTACACCTACGACAGCAGCAGCTGCCAGGGCCACAACCACATCATGGTGGGCGACGCATTTGCGTTTGTCGATCCGATGTTCTCCTCGGGAGTGATGCTGGCGATGAACAGCTCGTTCGAAGGCGCGCAGGTCGTGGATGCCCGGCTGCGTGGCGATCGCAACGCGGAAAGCAGCGCGCGCGCCCGCTTCGACTGGGCGCTGCGCCGCGGCCCGCGCGAGTTCTCGTGGTTCATCTACCGGGTCACCAATCCCAACCTGCGCGACATGTTCATGCAGCCGCGGGAGGAATTCGGCATCCGCGCCGCGGTGATCTCGGTGCTGGCCGGGGACCTCTTCAGGCAGACCCCGATCCGCCGCGGCCTGTACCTCTTCAGGCTGATGTATTACTTCACCTCGCTGGGAGACCTGCGCCGCTCCCTGGGCGCGTGGCGCAGGCGCGCCTTCAAC
>JBBREI010000121.1:0-11916 GCA_038203035.1 Burkholderiales bacterium | reverse complement strand
CATCGAGGCGATCATTCCCCAGAAGAGCTCGGGCTTGGCGGTCATGATCTGCGGGCCGGGCTGGATGCCGTGGATGATCATGGCGCCGATCATCAGCGCCATCACCGGGTTGGACGGGATGCCAAGCGTCAGCAGCGGGATAAAGGAGGTCTGCGCCGCGGCATTGTTCGCCGATTCGGGGGCGGCGACACCTTCGATCGCGCCCTTGCCGAAGCGCGACGGATCCTTGGCGAGTTTCTTTTCCAGCGTATAGGCCGAGAAGGAACCCAGCACCGGGCCCCCGCCGGGCAGGATGCCCAGCATCGAGCCCAGTATCGTGCCCCGGATCGTCGGCAACGCACATTGCTTGATGTCCGACCAGTTGGGCAGCAGGCCGTGGATGCTCTTGGTGAATACCTCGCGCTCGCCCTCGCCTTCTTCCAGGTTGCGGACGATCTCCGAGAACCCGAACATGCCCATGGCGATGGTGCCGATGCCGATGCCGTCGATGAGTTCCGGCAGGCCGAAGCTGTAGCGCGCAACACCCGAGTTCACGTCGGTGCCGATCAGGCCCAGCAGCAGGCCCAGCACAATCATCGCAACCGCCTTGATCACCGACCCGTGCGCCAATACCACGGCGGCGATCAGGCCCAGCACCATCAGCGAGAAATAGTCCGCGGGCCCGAATTTCAACGCGAGCTCGGCAAGCGGCGGCGCGAAACCCGCGATCAGGAAGGTGGCCACGGAGCCGGCGAAGAAGGAGCCGAGGGCTGCAACACCGAGCGCCTTGCCCGCGTTGCCCTGGCGCGCCATCTGGTAGCCGTCCAGGCAGGTGACGACCGAAGACACCTCGCCCGGAAGGTTCACCAGGATGGCGGTGGTTGATCCCCCGTATTGAGCGCCGTAGTAGATGCCCGCCAGCATGATCAGCGCCGAAACCGGCGGCAACACAAACGTTGCCGGCAGCAGCATCGAGATCGTGGCGATGGGCCCGATGCCCGGTAACACTCCGATCAGGGTGCCCAGGAGCACCCCGATGAAGCAATACATGATGTTGGAAAGCGTCAGCGCGACACTGAAGCCGAGAATCAGGTTGTTGAGCAGGTCCATGGTGCGATGGAGCCTGCACCCCCGCGATGACTGGAAACTGACGCCGGCCTCAGGCGGCCTCGATCTTCGCGGCGGCGATGAGCTTCTGGTATTTCTCGATTTCCTTCTTCCAGAACGCCGCGAACTGCTCCGGCGATCCGGAGCTGACTTCCGCATCGAGGTCCTGCAGGCGCTTGGCGACGTCGGGCTGCCTGAGGATCGATTGCACGTCGGCATTCAGGCGCGCGACAATTTCCTTCGGCAGCTTCGCCGGGCCCGCAAGCCCGTACCAGGTCGAAATCTCGAAACCGGGCAACGTCTCGGTCACCGCGGGCACGTTCGGGAAGGCGGGCAACCGCTTCGGCGAGCAGACCGCAAGCAGCTTCCACTTGCCGGCGTTCACCTGCGGCATGGCCGATCCGGTGGAGCTGAACGTCATGTCCACGTCGCCCGCGATCAGCGCCGCGATGGCGTCCCCCGTCCCCTTGAAGGGCACGTGCAGCATGTCCACACCGGCCTGCAGCTTGAAGGCTTCGCCCGCGATGTGCTGGATGCTGCCGACGCCGGAGGATGCAAACGACAGCTTGCCCGGGTTGGCCTTTGCATATTTGATGAGGTCGGGCACGTCCACGAACTTGTGTTTGGGATGGTGGCAAAGCATCTGCGGCGTGATGCCGATCAGCACAATGGGCGTGAAATCGTTGATCGGGTCGAAGCGGCCCTTGGCCACCATCAGCGGGCCGATGGCGTTCGAGTTGATGTGCGCCAGTTGCAACGTGTAGCCGTCGGGTGCCGCCTTGGCGACCAGGTCGGAGCAGATCGTGCCCGTAGCGCCGGTCTTGTTTTCCACAATCACCGGCTGGCCGAGTTTGTCCGGCAGCTTGGACGCCACCAGGCGCGCCATGGCGTCGGCCCCGCCCCCTGGTGGAAAGCCCACCAGGACCTTCACGGGTTTCGAAGGATAATGTTCCTGCGCCCCCGCCGGCAGGGCGGCAACCACGGGAAGGACGGATAGGGAAGCAAGCAGCTGTCGGCGTTTGGCATCGATCGTCATGGGATAAAGTGGTCTCACCGATAGGGAGACCGATTTTGGCACAGCTTCGAATTCCGGCCGTCTACATGCGCGGGGGCACGAGCAAGGGGGTTTTTTTCGCGGCCAGCGACCTGCCAGTCGATCCCGCCGAGCGCGAACGGCTGCTGCTGCGGGTCATCGGCAGCCCCGACCCCTATGGCAGGCAGATTGACGGCATGGGCGCGGCCACTTCCAGCACCAGCAAGGTGGTGATCCTGTCGCCCTCAAGCCGACCCGACAGCGACGTCGACTACCTCTTCGGCCAGGTCGTGATCAACAAGCCGTTCATCGACTGGTCCGGCAACTGCGGCAACCTCACCGCGGCCGTGGGTCCCTACGCGGTCTCGCAAGGTTGGGTGAAAGGCCCGCGCGACGGGCATGCCGTGGCGCGCATCTGGCAGCAGAACATCGGCAAACGCATCATCGCCCACGTGCCGGTGCGTGGGGGCGAGGTGGTTGAAGAAGGCGATTTCGAGCTCGATGGAGTCACCTTCCCCGCCGCCGAGATCCGCATCGAGTTCATGGATCCGGGGGGATCGGGCGACGACGGCGGGGCGGGCGGCGCGATGTTTCCCACCGGCAACCTGCGCGACGTGCTCGACGTGCCGGGGGTCGGCAAGGTGGAGGCCACGCTGATTTCCGCCGGGAACCCCACGGTTTTTGTGGATGCGGCGGCCATGGGCCTGGTGGGTACCGAACTGGGCGGCACGGTTGATGGAAACGCGGACCTGCTCAACCGCAGCGAGGCCATCCGCGCCCACGCCGCCGTGGCGATGGGCCTGGCGAAATCCCCCGAGGAGGCCACCGCCACCCGCCTGCACACCCCCAAGATCGCATTTGTCTCGAAGCCCCGGGGCTACACCGCCAGCAGCGGCAAGGTGATCGGCGCGGGCGACATCGATCTGACCGTGCGCATGCTCTCCATGGGCAAGCTGCACCACGCGCTCACCGGGACCGGCGCCATAGCCATCGGGGTGGCCAGCGCGATCGGCGGCACCGTGGCGCAGGGCGCGCTGCGTGCGGATGGTGATGCGCTGCGACGGCGCGTCGGGCATCCGTCCGGGACACTCACGGTCGGCGCCGAGGTTTCGCGGTCCAACGGCGAATGGTTGGTCACCCGCGCGATGATGAGCCGCAGCGCTCGCCGTCTGATGGAAGGATGGGTGCGAGTGCCTCGGGAATTTCAGCCCGCCGCGACATAACCGTAGCGCAGGTTGGTGTGCCCCGGCCCTTCGCGCGGCAGCGCGTCCCTAGTAGGCCGGCAGCGGATCGTTCGCGGCAACCACGGGGATGTGGGATTCATAACCGGCCTGGGTGATCCAGTCCCCGATGCAGTCCCATTCGCTCGCCTCGACGTTGAAGCGCGGCATCAGCGCCTCGAGCGCCACCATGCGCCGGCCAAAGAGCACCTGGTGCACGACCGTGGCGCCGTTGGCGAACACGATGCCCCCGGGTGGGATCTCCACCCGCGTCACCGGGAACTGCGTGAGGATGCCGGACTTGTTGATGATGTCGCAGACCATGTTCACGTCGGCCGGCAGCGACCTGCCGAAGGCGCCGCGCGAGTGTTTCAGCACCTCGGGCAGCGACGAGCCCACGTTCCAGACGCGGGGTTCGGAATCCACGTTGAGGAAAAACTTCAGGCGCGGCAGCTTGTGCTCCGCGGCGAAGGGACGGCCCTCGTTGAAGACGTCGACGTGCGGCGGCTCGTTTTCCGTGTGGGTGAAGCGGAAGGTGCAGTTCACCCAGTGGATCTGGCGGTAGGAGGCGAAGAGCTCCATGATGAGCAGCTTGAAGCCCATCTCGAGGCGCAGCAGCTCCGAATAGGTCTTGAGCAGCATCGCGTCTTCCTTGATCATCTGTCCCAGCGGGTTCTGCGTGCGCTTGAACCCACCCTCGGCAAAGACCACCGGCGGCACCGTGAGGAAGTTGACCGTGCCGAATTTCTTCCAGCCCGGCGGGAACGTGAGGCGATGGACGAACTCATGGTCGTATTCCAGGCCCGCGTCCTCCAGCAGGATGGCGCCGTGTGCCTGGTAATGGTCGCGGGTCCCGGGATACGCCTGGATCATCTCCTGGACGTTGCGAAAACGCAGGATGGGGACGGGCGCGGGTTGCTCTGCCATGTCCGCAATTATACGGCGCGCAGGGTCACCACCAGCACGTCGCGATGGGCCGGAATCGCGGGGTCGAGTGGCCGCACAGCGGTCACCCCGTGCATCACGCGCGTGTCGTCCACCAGCGCGCTGTCGAGTGGCTGCGCCAGCGTGAAGCTGCCGAGCGGCGTGCCGTCCAGCGCATGCGCGGTGGTGGTCCCGCTTTCGATGTTCCGCCGGTCCACCAGCAGCACCAGCACGCAATCGACGCCGTCGCGATGCACCCCTTCCGGAGTGGGCTGCCCCGCGGCATCGGCCCGTGCCTCGATGCGGAACTGGTGGCACTCCACGTGCCAGTCGAGGCCCGGGCGCAGCCGGCCGAAGAAATCCAGCGCAAAAGCCATCAACGCGGTGAACGCGGTCCCCGAAAGGATCCCGGGTTCGATCGGCTCGAACCAGCGTTCGATGCCGCCCACCAGCGGGTTGTATTCGCGCGCCTGGTAGTGCGGCTGGTGGGCCTCCACCTTGAAGGTGCTTTCCCCCGCCCGAGCCGAAAGCGTCGCATGGCGTCGGCGGCGGTACCGGTGGCCGTCGGGCAGGTGGGTGTCGCGCGGCAGGTCGTCCCAGCTCGCGGCGAAACCCGCCCATCCCGGCAGTGGCCCCACCAGCGGTGCAATCTGGGCGCGCGGGACGAAGGCGTACCCGTCGCGCTGCACGGCGCCCAGCAAGCCTTCAGCGTTGTCCACGCACCGCCTCCATGCGCCGGTCGTGCAGGCGGGCGAACACCGTCAACGCCACCGTGGCGCCGATCAACGCCATGAACATGTCCGACTGGGTATCCCACGGGTCGCCCTGGGTCCCCAGGAACTCGTCGGCGCCCTGCCCCATGAAAAGCGCGGCCCACCATTCCACCAGTTCGTAGAAGGCGCTGATGGCCAGCGCCACGCAGCCGGAAAGGAATGCGGCCCAGGCGCGGCCGTTCACGTGGCGCCCGCGCAGCAGGATCTCGCGCGCCACCAGCGCGGGCACGAAGCCCTGCATGAAATGGCCGAGCTTGTCGTAGGGATTGCGCCCCAGCTGGAAGAGGTCCTGCACCCAGTTGCCGGCGGGCACGCGTGCGTAGGTATACGCCCCACCCACGATCAACACGATTGCGTGGGCCGCGATCAGGACGTACAGCAGGTCGCTCAGCGGGAAGCGGCGATAGGTCGCGGCGAGGATCGGCGCGGCGATCACCACCGGCGCCACTTCCATCACCCAGGTGAGCCGGTCGTACGGCGAGACGCCGGACGCAACCAGCACGGCCAGCACCACCAGGCCAAGCCCCGCGCAAAGTTGCGCCCTGCTCACTTCGCGGCCCTGAGCGTGATCCAGGTCGGTGCGTGGTCGCTCGGCTTCTCGTTCCCGCGCACCCACTTGTCCACGCCGGCGTCCACCAGACGCTCTGCGGCCTGCGGGTTGAGCAGCAGGTGGTCGATGCGCAACCCCGAATCCTTCTCCCAGTGCTGGCGAAAATAATCCCAGAAGGTGTAGATGCGTTCTTCCGGATGCAGGGCGCGGATCGCATCCACCCAGCCCTGCGCGAGGAGCGCGGCGAAACGCTCGCGGCTTTCCGGTTGCAGCAGGGCGTCCTTCTTCCAGGACTTCGGGTTGTAGATGTCGAAGTCCGTGGGGACCACGTTGTAGTCGCCGGCCATCACCACCGGATGCCCGCAGCCGTAAAGCGACTTCGCGTGTTCACCCAGGCGATCCATCCACTTGAGCTTGTAGGCGAACTTCGGCCCCGGCTGCGGATTGCCATTCGGCAGGTAGAGGCAGGCGACGAGCACACCGTGAACCGCCGCCTCGAGGTAGCGGCTTTGCGAATCGGCCGCGTCGCCCGGCAGGCCGCGGCGGTGCTCGATGGGTTCGCCATCGCGCGCCAGGATCGCAACGCCGTTCCAGGATTTCTCCCCGTGCCAGATCGACCCGTAGCCGGCGTCGCGGATGTCCCGGGCGGGGAACTGGGTGTCGAGCGCTTTCAGCTCCTGCAGGCAGACGATGTCGGGTTGTTCGCGGCCCAGCCATTCCAGCAGGTGGTGCAGGCGCGGGCGGATGCCGTTGATGTTGTAGGTGGCGAGCTTGATGACTTCCATGCGGGCAATCGTACCGTAGGAGCCCTCCGACCCATTCGTACCCGGGTGCGGCAAACGGGGTGCGACCTTCGCATCCCAAACACTGGCGCTCGAGCCGCCGCGATTGCATCAACATGAGCAGCCCGCAGGAAGTGAGGACCTGGGCGATGTCTTTTGGTGTGAGCGAGCAGTCCCTGAAATACGCGGTCGAACGGGTCCGCAACCACGCCGATCCGGTAAACATATTGCGCATCCCCGCGTATCACCTGCGGGAAATCGGGGTCAACGCGGGCACGGCCATTGCAACGTCCCGGGTGCCACAACCTCGATGGGAATACACACATGCCTGGTTGTCGGCGGCGAAGGTGGCGGTGGCGGCCATTGGCCGGGCCTTCGCAATCCGCGAACGCCCGGTTGCCGCAACGGCGATTCCGCGCCGCCCCTTGCCGTGGTGTGATCTGCCAGGGACCACTCACGGAGTTTCCAATGGCAGCTCGCAGCATCCTGGTGTTCGGCGCCTCTTACGGCTCCCTCCTCGCAGCCAAGATGGCGCTGGCCGGCCATTCCGTCCAGCTGGTGTGCCGCACGCGCACGTCGGCGCTGATCAATTCCAGGGGCCTTTTCGTCCGCATGCCGGTGAAGGGGCGTGAAGCGCTGGTCGAGGTCCATTCACACAAGCTGCCCGGGCGCATCACCGCCACCACGCCGGACTGCGCGCGTCCGCAGGACCACGACCTCGTGGTCCTCGCGATGCAGGAGCCGCAATACTGCCTGCCGGGCGTGCGTGAGCTGCTGCACGCCAGCGCGCAATCGCGCGTGCCGTGCATGTCGATCATGAACATCCCCCCGCCGCCATATCTTGCCCGCATCCCCGGGATCGACCCCTCGCGGTGTGAGGAAAGCTACTGCGACATCTCGGCGTGGAAGGCCTTTTCCCCGCAGACCATGACGCTCTGCAGCCCCGATGCGCAGGCCTTCCGCCCTCCGGAAGAGGAAGGCAACGTGTTGCAGGTCCGCCTGCCGAGCAACTTCAAGGCGGCGCGCTTCGAAGCCGACAGCGACACCGCGATGCTGCGCGGGATCGGCGAAAGCATCGACGCTGCGCGTTACGAGATCGAAGGCGAAAGCATCGACCTGCCGGTGAAACTCAAGGTCCACGAATCGGTCTTCGTGCCGCTCGCCAAATGGGCGATGTTGCTGGCCGGCAACTATCGTTGCCTGCAGGACGACGGCATCCGCTCGATCGCCGAGGCCGTGCATGGCGATATCGAGGCGGCGCGCGCCATTTACACCTGGGTGACCGACCTGTGCATCGAACTGGGCGCCGCACCCGAAGACATGGTGCCCTTCGACAAATACGCAGCCGCCGCCAGGTCCCTGCAGAGCCCGTCGTCGGCCGCGCGCGCCCTGGCCGCGGGGGCCCCGAACATCGAACGTGTCGACCGCCTGGTCCAGTCGCTGGCGGCGCAGAAGGGCCGCTCCAACGCCTGCCTCGACGAAACCGTGGCCCGCGTGGACACCTGGCTGGTACGCAACCGCCTCAAGGGCTGAGCAGCGGCCTCGGCGCGCACCGACCGCGCGCATCGACTCGGCTACAGTGACCCGGCCCGCGATCGGCGGGCGCACCGGGTCGCACACAATGAAGTCGTACACCATGCTCGCCACCGCGGGGCACGCAACCATCGAGCTGCGCGACGCTCCCGTTCCCGTTCCCGTTCCCGTTCCCGAGCCCGGCCCGCGCCAGATGCTGGTGCGCATGCGCGCCGCCAGCCTGAATCGCGGCGAGTTCATCCTCGGACACGGGCTCCAGAAGCCCGGAACCTCGAAGGCGATCGGCGTGGAAGGCGCGGGGCCGCGGGTAACGTAGGCGAATCGGGCTCCTTGGCGTCAGTTTCCTCCTACGCGCGATTTCCTGAACCATATCGCGAGGGCCGGTTCCAACAAGCACAACAACCGTCGGAGGTACCACATGAATCGTAACGAAGCAGACAAGGGCAGTGCGAATCGCGATCCGATCACCGGTGCGCCGGGCGCGCATCCCGTGGGCACTGGCTTGGGCGCCGCCGCGGGTGGCATCGCCGCGGGCGCTGCGGCGGGCTCGGTAGCGGGACCCGTCGGTACGGTCGCCGGTGCGGCCATCGGCGCCGTGATTGGCGGACTGGCCGGCAAGGGCGTTGCCGAAAAAATCGATCCGACCCTGGAAGAGGCGTATTGGCGCGAGAACTACGTCAATCGTCCGTATGTGACCAAGGGCTCCACCTTCGACGACTACGGCCCGGCCTATCGCTACGGCCTCGACAACTACGCCCGTTATCCGGGCAAGCGCTTCGAAGACGTCGAGCCGGATCTGGGCCGCGACTGGCAACGCGGCAAGGGCAAGTCCGCCCTGACGTGGGACCACGCCAAACACGCCGCGAAGGATTCGTGGCAGCGCTTGAGCGACACGGTGGAGCGCGCCACGCCGGGCGATTCCGACCGCGACGGAAAATAGTCCACGCGTTTGCAGTGACCTTCACCGGGGCCGAAAGGCCCCGGTGCCGTTTCGGGCTGCGACGCAACACGGGGCGTGACGTTACCATCGGCCTCTCACATGAAAGATCCCCTCGCCCTTATCACCCAGCATGGTGTCGCGCTGGTATTCGGCAACGTCCTGCTGCTGCAGGTCGGCTTGCCGATTCCCGCCGTGCCGACGCTGGTGCTTGCCGGTGCGCTTGCCTCCGACGGCCAGCTCAACGTCGCTACCGTCATCGCCGTGAGTGTGCTTGCCTGCCTGCTCGGCGACCTCGCGTGGTTCGCAGCCGGGCGCATCTACGGCGTGCGCATCCTGCGGCTGCTGTGCCGGGTCTCGCTGTCGCAGGATTCCTGCGTGCGCGATACCGAGACGCGTTTCGTGCGCTGGGGATCGCTCACGCTGCTGCTGGGAAAATTCATCCCCGGCGTCTCCACCATCGCGCCGCCCATGGCGGGCGCGATGAAAATGGGCCTGCCGCGTTTCCTGCTGCTGGATTCGGCGGGATCGCTATTGTGGACGTGTGCCCCGGTGGGCGCCGGCATGTTGTTCCACCGCCAGATCAACGAGGTGATGCAGACCCTCGAAAGCCTCGGCGCGACCGCGGCGTGGATCATCGCAATCGCGCTGCTGGCCTTCGTGGCGTGGAAATGGTGGCGCCGGCGCAGCTTCCTGGCGCAGCTCGCCCAGGCGCGCATCTCGCCCCGCGACCTGCGCGGGCTGATGGACGACGGCCTCTCGCCCGTGGTGGTGGACGTCCGATCGGCGGCGGTGCGCGATCTCGACGGTCGCTTCATCCCCGGCGCGCTGGCCATCGGGCTAGACGAGCTCGAGGCCCGGGCGGGCGAGCTGCCGGTGGAGCGCGAGATCGTTTTCTATTGCAGCTGCCCCAACGAGGCGTCGGCGGCGATCGCCGCGAAGCGCCTCATGGTCCTGGGCTTCCCGAAAGTGCGCCCGCTGCATGGCGGCGTGGATGCGTGGGAGGCCGCCGGATACGCCATCGAGCGCCGCACCCGCCCCTGACGTCCGGCAATTGCACCACCCAATCCCGCCGGCACGGCGATGAGGCTATGCTGTGGGTCGACATTTCGCTCGAAGGGAACCAACCATGGCACACCAATCCGAAGTTTCCGCCGCACGCGCGCAACTGCTGGAAGATTTCGACAAGGTCGTCCACGATACCGAAGCGCTGCTGCGATCGCTCGCCAGCGCGAGCGGTGAAAAGGCGGTGGCGCTGCGCGAATCGGTCGAATCCAACCTGAACACCGCCAAGGCGCGCCTGCGCGAGCTGCAGGGCGTGGCTACGCAGAAGGCCGCCGGCGCCGCCCGTGAAGCCGATGCCTACGTGCACGACAACCCCTGGACCGCCATTGGCCTTGCCGCCGCGGCCGGTGTGATCGTGGGCCTGATCCTCAGCAATCGCCGGTAACGATGGATTCCCCGGCCGCACCGCAGGGCCCCGGCACCGAAGGCACGATCTCGGGCTTGGGCGGGGCGCTGTTCGGGCTCATCGGCACGCGTGTGGAACTGCTTGGCGTGGAGCTGCGCGAGGAATCGCGCTACCTGCAGCGGATGATCGTGCGAGGTGTGGTGGCGGCATTTTTCCTCGGCAGCGCGCTGGTGCTGGCGGGCGTGCTGTTGGCGGTTGCGTTCTGGGACACCCATCGGCTGGCCGCACTCGCCGGCGCCACCGCGCTGTATGGCGTGATCGGGGGCGTGTTGCTCAACGGCATGCGGGTATCGCTGCTCACGCGCCCGGCCCCGTTCGAGGCCACCACGGGTGAATTCGCCGCCGACATGGCGGCGCTGCGCCAGAAGCCGGGAGCGCCGGAACCATGACCACGGACCACCGCGACGAATTGGCGACCCGCAAGGCGTTGCTGATTGCACAGTCGGCTCTTTACCGCTCCCAGGTGCGCGCCGAGGCCGCGGCGCTTCAATCACGCGCCTGGCTCGGCCTGCCGCTGCGCGGCGCGCTGATGCTGCTGGCGGGACGCTCCAGCGTGGCCGGGTGGATCGGCGCCGCGGGCAGCGTGCTGGGATTGGTGCGCATGGCCGTTTCGGTCTTCCGGCGCTTCCGGAAGTAGGGCTTGCACGGTTGCGGCGCGCCCACGGGCGAGGCCGCGGCAGATCCTGCCGGGCATATCGCGAGGGGTTTGGAGGCGCGGGCCGGAATCGAACCGACGTAGACGGATTTGCAATCCGCTGCATAACCATTTTGCTACCGCGCCGCCGTCAGGCACCCAGGATGCGCCTGATGTGAAACGGGGGAAACCGGCTACCCGATTTCCCCCGGAAAACTGGAGCGGCAGAAGAGTCTCGAACTCTCGACCTCAACCTTGGCAAGGTTGCGCTCTACCAACTGAGCTACTGCCGCGTGAAGGTGCGAATTATAGCGTCTTTCCCCCGTCCCCGACAATCTGGGGCGCGGCCGTCGCGCCCATACGGGCGCCTCCTGCAGCGTCACCCTAGTAGAAGTCCCAACGGATTCCCAGATTGTAGAAGCGCCGGTCGGTGAGGTCCGTATGCAATGGGCTGCGGCTGTCGCTGCGCTCGACTCCCGCCTCCGCCTCGAGGGTGAAGTTCTCGCGAATGCGGTACCCCAGCTTCAGGGTGGGCGTCACGCGCGCGAGCGTCACGGCGTTCGCGTCTCGCTGCCGGTAATAGCGCAGCTGCGCCTCCAGCCGCCAATCGTCGCGCACGACGAGCACGTAGCTGCCCGAGAGCGTCCAGCCGTCGAAGAGAGCGCCACGGATGGCGCTCGCGCTGGCCACCAATACGTCCGTGCGGGTCCAGAACGACGTGCCGACGCCCTGCAGCGTATAGATCCAGATGTTCCCCGTGCCCGGTGACGCCGGCAGCGCACCGGCCGCCTGCGTGGCCGAGACCTTCTGCAGCTTGACGTCACCGCCCAGCTGCCAGCGCGGACCGAGGCGATAGGTAAGGCCGAACGAGTACAGATCGGAGATGGGCGTCACCGCCTTCGCCTCGCGCCACAACTCGTCACGCGAAATGCCGCCATCGATCAGCGTGCGAATCGAGGTCGTGCCGGGGTGC
>JBBREI010000120.1:0-12048 GCA_038203035.1 Burkholderiales bacterium | reverse complement strand
CAGCATGCACGTCCTCAAGGTGGCGCTTGGCCTAGGCCTGAGCGGCATCGGGGTGGGTCCGGTCCGCGACCCCGAGGCGGTCGCTCGCATGGTGGAGGCGGGCATCGGCAACCGCGTCACGCTACTGGTTGGCGGCAAGGTCGACATGCCTGCCATCGGCCGCAAGGGCGAGCCGATGCAGCTGACCGGCATCGTCCGCAACGTGACCGATGGCGAATACACCATTACCGGGCCGCAATTCACCGGCATGCGCTGCTACATGGGCAGGACGGCCGTGCTCGATACCGGGCACGCGCAGATCGTCGTCACCGAGCGCAATCAGGAGCCCTGGGATCGCGGCGTGTTCGAAAGCGTCGGAATCCGGCCCGAGCGGCAGCGCTATCTGCTGCTGAAATCGCGCATGTACTACCGGCCCGTGTTCCTGCCGATCGCCAAGGGCTCCGTGCTGTGCGATGGAGTGGGCGTGGCCTCTTCCGACTGGACACAATTCACATACCGCAACGTCCGCCGCCCCATCTATCCGCTGGACGAATGACGCGATGGCCATCCACGACCTCGTGATCCGCAACGCCACCGTCATCGACGGCTCGGGCGCGCCACGGTACATGGCCGACATCGGCGTGATGGGCGCGGTGATCGTGGCCATCGGCCGCGACTTGCCGCGTGGCGCCCAGGAGCTCGATGCCACCGGTCTCATCGCGGCACCCGGCTTCATCGACGCCCACACGCACGACGATCGCCTGATGCTCTCGGCCCCGGAGATGGCGCCCAAGGTGAGCCAGGGCATCACCACCGTGGTCGCGGGCAATTGCGGCATCTCGCTGGCACCCGCGCCTCGGGGCATGGCGAGGCCGGTCACGCCGCCCCTCGACCTGCTGGACGATGAGGGTTCCTGGTTCCGCTTTCCGACGTTCGCGAGTTACGTCGAGGCGCTGGCGGCGAGCCCCGCGGCGACGAACTGCGCCCTGCTCGTCGGCCATAGCTCGTTGCGTGTGCAGACCGTTTCCGACCTGAACCGGCCCGCGACCCCGGCGGAGGAGGATGAAATGCGCAGGCTGGCCGAGGAGGCGCTCGCGGCCGGCGCCATCGGCATATCGACGGGTCTCTGGTACGAGCCGGCGCGCGCGGCGACGACGGAAGAGGTGATCGAGGTCTGCCGTCCGCTCACGGCCCGGGGCGCCCTCTACTGCACCCACATGCGCGACGAGGCCGACGACGTCACGGCCTCGCTCGAGGAGACCTTTCGCATCGGCCGCGAGCTGGCGGTGCGCGTGGTCGTATCGCATCACAAGGTGGCGGGCGTGCGCAATCACGGGCGATCGGAGGAAACGCTGGCCCTCATCGGCCGCCGCATGCGGCAACAGCCCATCGGGCTCGACTGCTATCCCTACTGCGCATCGTCGACGATCCTGTCGTACGACCGCACGCTGGGCGCCTCGAGGACGCTGGTCAGCTGGTCCCGCCCCCATCCCGAATACGCCGGCATGGATCTCGAGGCGATCGCCGAGCGCACGGGAATGTCGGTGCGGGATGCGGTGGAAGCACTTCTTCCCGCGGGTGCCATCTATTTCGCGATGGATGAAGCGGATGTGCGGCGCATCCTCGCCTTCCCGGACACGATGGTCGGCTCGGACGGGCTGCCGCACGACTCCGCCCCCCATCCCCGGCTATGGGGCACCTTTCCGCGCGTGCTCGGGCACTACGCGCGCGACGTGGGGCTGTTTTCACTCGAGACTGCGGTCCACAAGATGACGGGACTCACCGCGAGGACGTTCGGGCTCGAAGGGCGCGGTCTTATCCGCGGCGGCATGGCTGCGGACATCACGCTTTTCGATGCGAAAGCGGTTGGCGACACGGCGACGTTCGAGAGCCCGATCCGCGCGGCAAGCGGCATCGGGACGGTGATCGTGAACGGGGAGATCGCGTGGCGCGACGGCCGTTCGACCGGCGCGCGGCCCGGGCGGGTGCTGGGGAGGAGCTGCCAGGGCGATTCGACGGGCGTATCGGCTTGAGGATTTAGACGCCAGCGCGCGACAGCATCGCATGCAGCAGCACGTTGCACCCCGCCGCCAGGTCTGCGGGCTTCGCATCCTCGAGCTCGTTGTGGCTCACGCCGTCCTTGCAGGGAACGAAGATCATCGCCGTAGGCGCGACACGGGCCACGTACACCGCGTCGTGCCCGGCCCCGCTCACGATCTCGAGGGACGGATAGCCCGCGGCCTGCGCTCCGGCGCGCACGGCGGCGATGCATTGGGCGTCGAAGCGGCACGGCGGAAAGTAGACCACCTCCTCGGTCCGGATCGTGACGTTGCACTCCCCTTCCACCCGCGCGCACGCCGCCCGCAGCTTCTCCTCCATCGATCTCAATCCCGTGTCCTCCGGGTGCCGGAAATCGACCGAGAATCTCGCCACGCCGGGCACGACGTTGCGCGAGTTCGGCTCGACCTGCATGAAACCCACGGTTCCACGGCCATGGGGCGCTTCGGTGAGGGCGATGCGGTGGACCTCGCCGACGATCCGGGAAGCGGCGAGCAACGCGTCGCGGCGCAGTTCCATCGGTGTCGGCCCCGCATGGGCGTTCATGCCGGTCACGGTCACGTCGAACCAGCGCTGGCCGAGCGCCCCGGTCACGACGCCGATGACGTTGCGCGTCTCCTCGAGGATCGGGCCCTGCTCGATGTGCGCCTCGAAATAGGCCCCCACCGGCGTGCCGAGCGGCGCGCTTCCCGCGTAACCGATGCGGGCGAGCTCGCCGCCCACCGATGCGCCATCGATGTCCGTGCGCGCAAGGGCGTGCTCCAGCGAAAATGCGCCGGCGAACACCCCCGAGCCCATCATCACCGGCGTGAAGCGCGAGCCCTCTTCGTTGGTCCACGCCGCGACCTCGATGGGGGCGTCGGTGCGCACGCCGCGATCGTTCAGGGTGCGGACCACTTCCAGGCCGGCCAGCACGCCGTAGGCGCCGTCGAACTTCCCGCCCGAGGGCTGGGTGTCGATGTGGCTGCCCGCGACGACGGGCGGCCGCGAGGGATCGCGCCCCGCGCGCCGGCCGAAGATATTGCCGATTGGATCCATGCGCACCTCGAGCCCCGCGGCCCGGAACCATTCCACGACGAGATCGCGGCCTTGACGGTCCAGGTCGGTCAGCGTGATACGACGCACGCCGCCGAGCGGCGTCTCGCCGATGCGCGCGAGATCCATGAGCGAGCGCCATAGACGGGCGGCATCGATCCGCAGGTCCGACTCCGCATCGACTGTCATTTGCGTCTCCTTCGATCGTCGCCGGACAGCACGGGCCGGCGCTTCCATGCCTCGGTCGCGCCCTCGAAGGCGTGCGCGAGCTGGAGCACGCCGAAGTCATCCCGGTAGCGCCCCACGATCTGCAACCCCACGGGCAATCCGTCGTCGGTGAACCCGGCGGGAACCGAGATCGCCGGGTGGCTGGTGGCGGTGATCAGGTAGCAGGACTTCATCCATTCCATGTAGTTGGCGAGCTTCACGCCGTTGATTTCGCTCACGTAGGGCTGGCCGACCGGGAAAGGCAGCACCTGTACCGCGGGGAGCAGCAGGAACTCGTAGCGCTCGAGAAACGTGCGCATGCCGTGGAATGCTCGCGAGCGCAGCAGGTTGGCGTCCGCGATCTGCCGCGGGGTGAGCGCGAGGCCCTGCTCGATGTTCCAGACGACGGTGTCCTTCATCTTCGCGCGGTCCGTCTTCAGCAGTCCCCCGTAAGCCTCCACGAACCCCACCGCGCGCTGCACCTGGAATGCCTCGTCCGCCCCCGCGAGGTCGGGCTCGGCCTCCTCGACGATGCAGCCGAGCGACTCGAGCGCGGCGCGGCGCGATTCCAGCACGCGGGTCACGCGCGCATCGACCGGCAGCCCGCCCAGGTTGCGGCTCCAGGCCACGCGCACTCCCCGGAAGTTGCGTCCGAGCGGGCGCGCGAACACTTTCCCCGGCTCGGCGTGCGTGGTCGGGCAACGCGAATCGGGACCCGCCATCGCCGAGAAAAGGAACGCGGCATCCTCGACCGTGCGCGCGATCGGGCCGATGGACCACAACGTGTCCCACGCGTTCGGGAACGGCCAGTTGGGTACGCGCCCGGGCGTCGGGCGAAAGCCCACGACGTTGCAGAAGCTGCCCGGGTTGCGCAGCGACGAGCCCAGGTCGGAGCCGTCGGCGAAGGGCAGCATGCCGCTCGCCACCGCGGCCGCGGCGCCGCCCGATGAGCCGCCGCTGGTCTTCGAGAGGTCGTAGGGATTGCGAGTGGCCCCGAAGATCGGATTGAAGGTCTGCGCGCCCACCGCGAACTCGGGCGTGTTGGTCTTGCCGATCAGGATCGCGCCGGCGGCCCGCAGCCGCTCGACGATCGCATGGTCCTCGGCCGGCAGGTGGTCGCTGAAGATGGGCGAGCCGAAGGTCGTGCGGATGCCTTTGGTCGGCACGATGTCCTTGTGCGCGATCGGCAAACCCGCGAGCAGTCCGACCGCGGCTGCCTTCCGGTCGAGGGCCTTCGCGCGTTTCAGCGCCTGCTCGGGAAGGAAGGTCACGATCGCATTGACCTTCGGATTCACCTCTTCGATGCGCGCGATGAACGCGCGCATCACCTCCGTGGCGGAAACCTTGCGCGTGCGGATCATCCGCGCGAGCTTTTTCGCTCCGGTGTAGCAGAGCTCGGCATCGTCCATGCTCAAACCTCCCTGCCTTCGCGCAGGTGACAGGCGGCGAAGTGGCCCGGGGCGACTTCCTTCATGGCGGGGACCTCGACGCGGCAACGCGCCTCGGCAAGGGGGCAGCGCGTATGGAAGCGGCAACCCGCCGGCGGGTTGACGGGGCTCGGCACGTCGCCTGAGAGGATGACGCGCTTCCGGGAGCTGCGCGGATCGGGCACGGGAACCGCCGACAGCAGCGCCACGGTGTAGGGATGCTGCGGGCGCGTGAAGATCGACTCGGTGTCGGCCAGCTCGACGATCCTGCCCAGGTACATCACGGCGACCCGGTGGCTGATGTGCTCGACCACCGCGAGGTCGTGCGCCACGAAGAGGTAGGACAGCCCGAACTCGTCCTGCAGGTCCATGAGAAGGTTGATCACCTGCGCCTGCACCGAGACGTCGAGCGCCGACACGGGCTCGTCGCAGACGATCAGGCGGGGCTTCGGCGCCAGGGCGCGCGCGATGCCCAGGCGCTGGCGCTGCCCGCCGGAGAATTCGTACGGGTACTTGACCATCTGGTCGGCGCGCAGCCCGACCTTGTCGAACAGGGTCGCGACGCGCTCGTGGATCTGCGCCTCGGAAGCCGATTCGAAGTTCCGGATTGGCTCGGCGACGATGTCGGCCGCGCGCATGCGCGGATTGAGGGAGGAATAAGGATCCTGGAACACCGCCTGCAGCTCGCGCCGGAAGGGGCGCATCTGCGCGGGCGATAACGCCTCGATGCGCTGGCCGCGCCAGGAGATCTCGCCGGAGGTTGGATCGACCAGCTTGAGGACCGCCTTCGCGGTCGACGACTTCCCGCAGCCGCTCTCGCCGACGAGGCCCAGTGTTTCGCCCTCCGCGATGCGGAAGCTCACTTCGTCGGCCGCGTGCACCTGGCCGCTCACGCGCGAAAGGATTCCCTTGCGCACCGGGTAGTGCACGGTGAGCTTGCGCACGTCGAGCAGGACGGCGTCGGGGTTCGCGCTCATGGAGTCACCCGCGGCAGGCGATCGGCTTCCCAGCAGGCCACCGTATGGCCGCCCGCCTTGGCTTCCAGCGGCGGCACCTCGACGTGGCAGCGCGCGACGGCATGCGCGCAGCGCTCCGCGAAGGCGCAGCCGGCGATCGGTTCACGCAGCGACGGCACCATGCCCGGGATCTCCGCCAGGCGCTTGCCCACGGCCTGGCCGCCC
This sequence comes from Burkholderiales bacterium, assembly GCA_038203035.1. Lineage (GTDB taxonomy): Bacteria > Pseudomonadota > Gammaproteobacteria > Burkholderiales > Usitatibacteraceae > Usitatibacter. The sequence goes on along the minus strand of JBBREI010000120.1, from coordinate 6,161 downwards.
CCCAGCCTCGGGATCGACTTCATCAGGCCGCGCGTGTATGGATGGCGCGGCCGGTCGAAGAGGTCGTTCACCGGCGCTTCCTCCACCTTGCGGCCGGCATACATCACGACCACGCGCTGCGCCATCTCCGCGACCACGCCCAGGTCGTGCGTGATGAGCAGGATCGCGGCGCCCGTCTTCTCCTTCAGCGCCCGCATCAGGTCCAGGATCTGCGCCTGGATGGTGACGTCCAGCGCCGTGGTCGGCTCGTCCGCGATGAGCAGCTTCGGGTCGCAGGCGAGCGCCATCGCGATCATGACGCGCTGGCGCATGCCGCCGGACATCTGGTGCGGGTACTCGGAGGCGCGCCGCGCGGGTTCCGGGATATTCACCAGGCGCAGCATCTCGATCGCGCGTGCCATCGCCTCGGCGCGCGGGAGGCCGCGGTGCAGCACCAGCGCCTCCGAGATCTGGCGCCCGACGGTGAGCACCGGGTTCAACGAGGTCATCGGCTCCTGGAAGATCATCGAGATCTCGTTGCCGCGCACGTCGCGCATCGCGCGTTCGGTAAGGCCCAGCAGGTCGCGGCCATTGAAGCGGATGCTGCCCGCCACGGTGCGCCCGGGCGGAGAGGCGATGAGCCGCATGATGGAAAGCGAGGTCACGCTCTTGCCGCAGCCCGACTCGCCCACGAGTGCCAGCGTCTCGCCCGGCTGGATCGCGAACGACACCCCGTCAACCGCGCGCACCACGCCGTCGCGCGTGAAGAAGTGCGTCTTGAGGTCCTCGACCTCCAGGAGCGGGGCGGCGACGGCGGACATGTCGCTACATCCGCCGCGCGAGGCGCGGGTCGAGCGCGTCGCGTAGCCCATCGCCCAGCAGGTTCACCGCGAGCACCGTGAGGGAGAGGCAGATCCCGGGGAAGAGGATGAGATACCCCGCGATCTGGAACATGCTCCTGGCCTCGGCCATGATGTTGCCCCAACTCGGGATGTTGGGCGGCGTGCCCGCGCCGATGAAGGACAGGATCGCCTCGGTGATCATGGCCGAGGCGCAGACATAGGTCGCCTGCACCAGGAGCGGCGCCACGATGTTGGGCAGGATGTGCCGCCAGAGGATGCGCGGCAGGCTGGAGCCGGCGGCGACCGCGGCGACGACATAGGGCTCGTCGCGCAGCGTGAGCACCAGGCCACGCACCAGGCGCACCACGCGCGGCGTCTCGGCGAGCGTGATGGCGAGGATCACGTTCTCCATGCTCGCGCGCGTGAGCGCCATCAGCGCGATCGCGAGCAGCACCGGCGGGATCGACATGAGCCCGTCCATCACCCGCATCACCACGGCGTCGAGCCAGCGCACGAAACCGGTGACGAGGCCGATCGCGAGGCCCACCAGGGTGCTGAAGAGGGCGACCGCGATGCCGATCGCAAGCGAGACGCGCGCGCCGTACAAAACCCGGCTGTAGACGTCGCGCCCCATCATGTCCGAGCCGAACCAGAATTGGGCCCCGGGCTGCTTCAGGCGCTTCACCGGCGCCACCGCCTGGGGATCAACCGTGCCCAGCCACGGCGCGAGCAAGGCGATGAGGATCATGAGCAGAAGCACCACGCCACCGGCAATGGCGGTGGGATGGCGGCGCAGCGCGTCGCGGAAGTTGCGCCACGTGGGCGAGACGGGCTTCGGGGCGTCGAGCGCGACGGCCGCCATGTCAGTACCTGATGCGCGGGTCGAAGAGCATGTAGCTCAGGTCCACCGCGAGGTTGATGAGCACGTAGGCGGCCGAGAAGATCAGCACCACGCCCTGGATGATCGGGTAGTCGCGGCGCAGGATCGCGTCCACGGTGAGCCGGCCGATGCCCGGGAGCGCGAAGACGGTCTCGGTGACGATGGCACCGCCGATCAGGAGCGCCACGCCGATGCCGACCACGGTCGCGATGGGCACCGCGGCGTTCTTCAGGGCATGCCGCAGCAGCACGGCGCCGGGCGCCAGGCCCTTGGCCTGGGCGGTGCGCACATAGTCCTGGGCGAGCACGTCCAGCATGCTGGCCCGCGTCATGCGCGCGATGAGCGCGATGTACACGGTGCCGAGCGCGGCGCTGGGCAGCACGAGATGGCGCGCCCACTCCCAAAGGCCCTCGCTGATCGGCCGGTAACCCTGTACCGGCAGCCACTCGAGTTCGATCGAGAAGACGAGGATGAGGATGTAGGCGAGCACGAAGACCGGCACCGAGAACCCCGCCACGGAGAAGGCCATCACCGCACGGTCGATCCAGGTGCCCGCGCGCGCCGCGGCGATGACGCCCAGCGGCACGGCGACCAGCACCGAGATCACCAGCGTGCAGAAGGTGAGCGACAGGGTGGGCTCGATGCGCTGCGCGATCAGGTGCGTGACCGGCAGGTTGGTGAAGATCGACACGCCCAGGTCGCCGTGCAGCAGGCGCCAGAGCCATTGACCGAAGCGCTGCAGGAACGGATCGTCGAGCCCGAGCTTCTCGCGGATCTTGCGGATGTCCTCGCTCGTGGCGGCGTCGCCGGCAAGGATGGCCGCGGGGTCGCCGGGCGTGAGGTACAGCAGCAGGAAGACGGCGAACGCGACCACCGCCATGACGACGATGGTCGCGAAGAGCCGCCGGACTACGTAGGCGAACACTGACCCGTGCTTGATGGCGTTGAGCGGCGACTCGTCGTCCGCTCCAATACGCCGTTCCCGATATGGTTCGTGCTATCTCTCCTTACTTCTTCTCCACGTTCCACAGGAGGTTGATCGGGGCGATGATCAGCCCGGTGATGTTCGAGCGGTAGGCGGTCGGCAGGATGAACTGGCCGGTGGGGATGATCGGCACGAACTCGAAGGCGCGCCGCTGCACCGCCTCGGCCGCCTTCTTCGACTCCGCGGGTGTCTTCGCCTGGAACCAGGCCTCGCGCAGCTCCTCCATCTTCGCGTCGGTAGGCCAGCCGAACCAGGCCTTCTCGCCGGTGCCACGGATCGGGAAATTGACCGCGGGATTGACCATGTCGGGCCCGACCAGCCAGGTGTGGAAGATCGACCAGCCGCCCTTGTCCACCGGTTCTTTTACCGCGCGGCGCGTGATGAGCGTGCCCCAGTCGCCGGCCTGGATCTCGGCGTTGATGCCGATCTTCTTCAGGTTCTCCAGGGTGAGCAGCGATTGCGAGTGCACGATGGGCTGGTCGGTGGCGTCGATGATCACCACCTTCTCGCCCTTGTAGCCCGATTCCTTCACCAGCTGCGCGGCCTTCTTCAGGTCGCGCTTGCCCTTCAGCGGCTCGGCCCCGACCTCGGAGGCGAGCGGCGTGCCGCAGGTGAAGTACGAGTAGCAGGGCTTGCCGTTCTTGGGGTCCCCGGCGATGCCGATCACGTAGTCCTGCTGGTCGACCGCGTACAGCACGGCCCGGCGCAGCTTCTCGTTGTTGAACGGCGGGTGCAGGAAGTTGAAGCGGATCATGCCCATCGAGCCCAGCGGGTCGATGTTCTTCACCGTGACCTGCTTGTTCTTCGACAGCAGCGGGATGAGGTCGGGCGGCATCTGCTCCCAGATGTCGGCCTCGCCCGCGTTCAGCGCCGCCGCGGCGGTGGCGGAGTCCGGGATGTAGATCCACTCCACGCGGTCGACCTTCACCACCTTGCCGCCGGAGGCCCAGGACGGCGGCTCCTTGCGCGGCACATAGTCGGTGTTCTTCACGTAGACCACCTTGTTGCCCGGCACCCACTCCGCCTTCACCATCTTGAACGGCCCCGAACCCGTGGGATCGTCGATGTTCTTGAAGGGGTCGGTCTTGGCGATGCGCTCCGGCATGATGAAGGGCACGTTCGACGAGGGCTTGGCGAGCGCGTCGAGCGTCAGCGGGAACGGCGCCTTCAGCTTGAGGGTGAAGGTCTTGTCGTTCACCGCCTTCCAGGACTCGGTGGCCTCGGCAAGCTTCTGGCCGAGCGCGTCGCGCCTGGCCCAACGCTCGATCGAGGCGATACAGTCGGCCGAGCGCACCGGCGCGCCGTCGTGGAACTTGAGCCCGTCGCGCAGGGTGAAGGTATACGTCAGCCCGTCCTTCGAGACCTCGTGCTTGCCCACCATCTGCGGCTTGACTTCGAACTTGTCGTTGATGGCGAACAGGGTGTCGTACACCATGTAGCCATGGTTGCGAGTGATGTACGCGGTGGTGGCGATCGGGTCGAGGATCCGGAGGTCGGCCTGCGGGATGAATTTCAGCACCTTCTGCTGTGCGGATGCCGCGGTCCAGGCCCAAGGTCCGGCGGCGGTGGCGATCAACGCGAGTGCGGCAAACCAGCGCGAATGGCGAGTCATGGAAAGGCCCCCTTAGTTCGTGGATGGATGAGGCGGCGAGCGGAAACTGATGCTATCACTCATCCCGAAGTCTCGACTATGCCCGGAGCCGCAATAGACCGGATTGGCTTCCGGCGCCAGCAGCCGATAATGTAACTATTCTAGCTATTTGGCCTAAATATCGCTAGAATACTTACATCATGGCCAAGAAAACCGCCCCGCTGCTCCCGGTCTCCGAGGGCCTGCTGAAGCAACTCGGGGCGCGCCTGCGCCTCGCGCGGCTTCGCAGGCGTCTTGCTGCAGCCCAGGTCGCGGAACGCGCGGGCATGGCCCCGATGACCTTGAGGGGCATCGAGCGAGGCGGCGCGGGGGTCACGATCGGGGCGTACGTCGCCGTGATGCAGGTGCTGGGCATCGAGAAGGACCTCGAACTGCTGGGGAGCGCCGATCCTCTGGGCCGTGAGCTGCAGGATGCGAGGCTCGATCCACGCGTGCAGCGCCAATCTCCGGGCCGCGCGATAGCTCTTCCAGTCACTTCTCCACCCGCACAGGTGACACGGCCATTGGGAGCACCGGCGAAAGAGGGCAGACACCCGACGACTCGGACCTTGGCGAGCCTGATCAAGGTCCCGGGAACGCGCAGGGGTCGCTGACATGGCTGTCACGATTGCGGTGTATGCGCACTGGATGGGCATGCAAGAGCCCAAACGTCTGGGATTCCTGCATGCGCGACGCGGTGCAGGGCGTGAAGCGTTCGAGTTCGAGTACGATGCCGGCGTATTCGCCGATCCAGATCTGGGCACCACTCGGCTCGATGCGCGAATCGGGTTGTTTGCCGGCCGCCAGCATCCCGCCCAAGGCAGCGAGACGTTCGGAATGTTCGCCGACGCCAGCCCGGATCGCTGGGGGCGCATGCTGATGAAGCGGCGGCTGGAGCGGGACAAGCGAGCCGGGGCACTGCCGAAGACCGCGCGGCTTCACGAATCCGACTACCTTCTCGGCGTTCATGACGCCTATCGCGTGGGCGCGCTACGATTTCGGCTCGATGATTCCGGCGATTTCCTGGACAATCGGCACGATGCGGCAGCGCCGCCGTTCGTCCAGTTGCGGGAACTGCAGGCGGCAAGCCTTGGCCTCGAGCGCGACGAAACGAACATCGCGATGAAGACCGACGAATGGCTTCGCATGTTGATCGCCCCGGGCGGCTCACTGGGTGGCGCGCGACCCAAGGCGAGCGTCGTGGATCCCGATGGGCACCTATGGATCGCCAAGTTTCCGAGCTTGCGGGACGAGCACGACGTGGGGGCGTGGGAGCAGGTCCTTTACGCGCTTGCCCATGCTTGCGGCCTGAACGTGCCCGAGAGCAGCGCGCGCAAGTTCGCCCATGAGCACCATACCTTTCTGGTGCAGCGTTTCGATCGATCGACCAAAGGCATGCGGATACATTTCGCCTCGGCAATGACGTTGACCGGGCGCAAGGACGGGGACGATGCGGCGGCGGGAGCGAGCTACCTGGAGCTTGCTCGCGTGCTGATCGATCATGGCGCAAGGCCGGCCGAAGATCTGCGCGAGCTCTGGTCGCGGATCGTGTTCTTCATGCTGGTGTCGAACACCGACGATCATCTGCGCAACCACGGGTTCCTGCTGGTTCCGGGGCGAGGCTGGAGGTTGGCGCCGGCCTTTGACATCAATCCGGCCCCGGACTCCCATGAGCTGCAACTCAACGTGAGCGAGGTGGACAATGCTCTCGATCTCGACCTTGCACGGTCGGTCGCGCCATACTTCCGCGTGGCGGCGAAGGCTTCGGACGGGATCATCGGGCGCTTCCGGGCCGTCGTTGCCCAATGGCGCACGATCGCGAGGAAGCTGCGCATACCCCACAAG
>JBBREI010000119.1:0-12147 GCA_038203035.1 Burkholderiales bacterium | reverse complement strand
GGCCGAGCTTGAAGATGGCCTTCACGATCTCGCTGCCCTCGCCGTCCTCGCTCATGCGCCCGATGAACGAGCGGTCGACCTTCAGCGCGTCGATCGGCAGGGTGGCGAGGTAGTTGAGCGACGAGTAGCCGGTGCCGAAGTCGTCGATGCTGAGTGTCACGCCCAAGTGCCGCAGCTCGTTCAGGGTCGAGACGGCGTTTTCGATGCCGTCCATCAGCACGCTTTCGGTTACCTCGAGCGTGAGCTCGGCGGGCGTGAGGCGCGCGTTGAGCAGCGATTCGCGCACGCGCGCCACGAAATCGGGGTGCGTCAGCTGCAGGCTGGAGACGTTGACGCTCATCTGCAGCCCGGTGTGGCCGTGCGCGTCCTTCCAGACGCGCAGCTGGCGGCAGGCCTCGTTCAGGACCCAGTTGCCAAGCGGCACGATCAGGCCGGTCTCCTCCGCGGTCGGGATGAAGGTGGCGGGCTCCAGCGCGCCGCGTTCGGGGTGCTGCCAGCGCACCAGCGCCTCGAAGCCGATCAGCTTCTGGTCGCGCAGCGAATAGATCGGCTGGTAGTGCAGGTAGATCTGGCCCTGGCCCAGCGCCCGGCGCAGCTCGCTTTCCATCTTGAGCTGCGAGGCTACGTGCTCGTGCAGGCTCGAATCGAAGAGCGCGTATTGCGCCTTGCCGCGGCTTTTCGCCTTGTACATCGCGATGTCGGCATCGCGCACGATCTGCTCGGCGGTCTGGTAGCCGTTGGAGCTGAAGGTGATGCCGATCGAGGCGGTGACGATGATCTCCATGTCGCCGAACTGGAACGGGCGCTGCAGCTCCTTCTGGATGCGTTCGGTGAGGTCGACCGCATCGCGCTCGCGGTGCATGTCCTCGAGCAGGATCGCGAACTCGTCGCCGCCCAGGCGCGCGATGAGGTCGGTCGGCCGCAGTACCGACTGCAGGCGCCGCGCCAGGTTCACCAGCAGCTCGTCGCCGGCCTTGTGGCCGAGCGAGTCGTTGACCATCTTGAAGCGGTCGAAGTCGAGGTACATCACCGCGAAGCGCTGCTCCGGATGGCGCTGCACGCGCGCGATGGCGCGCACCAGCTGCTCGTTGAAGTGCGTGCGGTTGGAAAGCTGTGTGAGGCTGTCGTGGTAGGCGTTGTGGTACAGCTCCGCCTCGGCGCGGCGGCGCGCGCTCACGTCCTGCGCCTGCACGATCAGGTTATGGGTGCGGAATTCCCAGTCGCGGGCGAGCGACACGTTAAGCGACATCCAGACGTCGGAGCCGTCGCGATGCAGGCCGCGCAATTCGGTATGGATGCTCTGCAGCTCGCCCAGCACCAGCTTGTCGACGAGGCCGCGCAGGTTCTCCAGGTCCGCGGCGTTCACCAGGCTGCCCATGTTCATCGCCAGCAGCTCGGGATTGGCGCGCCCGAGCATCTCGCAGAACGACTTGTTGGCCTGGATGAAACGCCCGTCGGTGGTCACCAGCGCCATGCCGATGGCCGCGTGGGTGAAGGCGCTGTGGAAGCGGCTCTCGCTCGCCCTCAGCTCCTCGACATGGCGTTCGTCGGATTCCTTGCGCTGGAAATACGAATGCAGCGTGGTGAGGAACATCGCGATCACCGGCACCGCCACCAGCAGCGCCGACAGGCCGAAACGCTCGAAGCTCATGTACAGCAGGCCCGCGATCGAGGCGCTGGCGACGTAGGCCAGGCCGATCCAGCTCATCTTGCGGATCCACAGGATCGGCGTGAACGGCTGGCCCTTCTTGAGCGCGATCAGCGTCGAGGTGAGGACGGTGTTGGCGACGAAGTAGAGCCCCGCGAAAATCATCACGAAGACCAGCAGCACCGAGGAGGCCATGCCGTTGGTGCTGATCTGGGGGCGTGCGCCCTCGAAGGCCGAGGCGCAGGCCAGCATCGCGAGCGACGCCATGGCGGGGGTGCCCAGCCGGCTGGTCCAGCGCTTGGAGGTGCGCCAGGACGCCACCAGCCCCTCGAACGATGCGGCAAGGATCGCCGCCGCCGGGCCGTGCACCAGCAGCAGCAGGAAGATGAAGATCTCGGCGCCGGCGATCGAGGTCTTGGAGTTGGGGATGCGCACCGGGAAGAACCCCACCAGCGCCGCGACCGCGGTCCCGATCAGGACCTGCGCCATCGCCGCGGGCTCCATGCGCAGCACGCCGGTCACCCCGGCGGCAAAGGCCAGGCAGCCCAGCGCGGTCACGGTCCACCAGTAAAGCTTCGCCGACTGGCCGTAGTCCTTCATGTCGATGACTGCCATGGCGTACCCCGCGCAGTTGACCGGTTATTCGCCCGGGAGGATGTCGGCCCAGCCGTCGACGCGAAGCGCGCCGCCCTCGGACAGGACCACGCCTTCCGACAGCACCACGCCCTCGGACAACACGACGCCTTCCGACAGGACCACGCCTTCGGAGAGCACGACGCCTTCCGACAACACGATGCCTTCGGACAACACGATTCCCTCGGACAGGACGATGCCTTCGGAAAGCACGATGCCGAGCCCGGAGACCACGCCCGAGGCCAGCACCGGGACCGGCGTGAAGATGCCGTTGCCCGATCCGAGGAAGGAGGTCAGCGTCACGACGCCGCCGCTCACGAGGGGACGCGAGCCCGCGCTTTCTTCCTCGAAGCCGGAGGTGTAGTTGCTGGCGCTGAAGGTGTCGATGTCGATGGCGCGCACACGGCTGCCGACCCAGTTGAGCGCCGGGTCATAGGGCGCCTGGAACCTGCGCAGCAGCGCCGAGCCGCCCATCACGTGGCGCCCGCCGAAGTAGGTGATGCCGCTCCACGGGAACGAACGCCCCTCGATCGTGGAGGAGGCCGGCGGGAAGGACTTGCCGGAGGCGACCAGGTTGTCGCCCGCGCGCAGGCTGTTGTTGTCGACCCGCGTCGCGATGTCGCGCGCCAGCACGTTGGCTACCGCGACGGTGCCCGGCACGTTCACCAGGCCCGCGCCCTGCTCGAGCAGGTTGAAGCCGGCGAGGGGTTCCGCGGTGTATTGCAGGATCGCCTTGATCAGCGGGGGCGTGAGGCCGGGGTTCGATTGCAGCATCAGCGCCACGGTGCCCGCGACCACGGGCGCGGCGTACGACGTGCCGCTGGCGCCCATGAGTCCGGTGCCGAAGCCCGACTGCACGACGAGGGCGGGGAACGCGAGGGCGAGTTGGGACTTCAGCAGTCCCACCGCGTCGGTGGAGACCGCACCGAGCAGGCGGTTGCCCGGCGCCACCAGGTCGGGCTTGAGGATATTGTCGGGGCGGTGGATGCCGGCGATGTCGGTGGAGCCGCCACGGGTCGGCCCGCGTGAGCTGAATTTGTTGACCACGTCGTCGGCGCGCGTGATGGTCGCGCGCGGATTCGCGCTGCCGACGGTGATCGCCGCGGGTTCGTTGCCCGGCGAGCTGATCGTGCCGTAGGTTTTGCGCCCGTCGGGCCCGACGCCGTAGTTGCCCGCCGCAACAACCACCGTGATGCCCGCGGCCACGGCGTTGCGCACGGCGCGGCACAGCGGATCGGTGAGGTGGCTCTCGGTCGAGTCGGCCGCGAGGCTCACGTTCATCACGCGGATGTTGTATTCCTTGCGGTGGTAGATCACCCAGTCGATGCCGGCCAGCGTCGTGGCCACGTCGCCTTCGCCATCCGCATCGAGCACACGCACGTCGTAGAGCGAGGCGCCGGGCGCGATGCCGGTGGTGTCGTTGCCGCCCGCGACCGGACGGCCCGCGGCGATCGAGGCGACCAGGGTGCCGTGCCCGTTGGGATCGGGGAAGAGGCTGCCGAGCGTGTTCACGATCGCCTCCAGCTGGCGCTGGAACGAGCTGCCGGGATAAAACGACTTGCTGTGGTCGTAGCCGCCGCGCCATTCGTAGCTGCCGAGGAGCTGCAGCGGGTCGGCGCGGCCGAAGTCCACGCTTTTCTTCACGCGCGAACCCGACGATCCGGCGAAGGCCTTGTGCGTGGCCATGATCCCGGAATCCAGGAAGGCGATGCCGACGCCGCTGCCGTCGATGGTGGGGTTCGACGCGGTGCCGGCCCCGCGCACGCCGGCCGCGCCGGTGGCTTTTTCAAGCAGGCTGCCGGTGCGAGCCGTCATGCGGTTGGGCGAGATGCTCTCGACGTCGGAGCGGCGGGCGATGTCCGACAGGCGCGAAGCGGGAACCACCGCCGCCACGCCGTTCACCGAGATATAGCGGTAGTAGACGCTGCCGCCGGCCGACACGATGGCCGAGCGCAGCGATTGCAGGTCCGGATCCACGGTGGGGCGCGCCATGACCAGCACCTTCACCATGCGCCCGGAATAGGTCTCCTTCGCCCATTTGATGCCGGCAACACTGTTGGCGGAAATGGCCTGGTTCAGGTCGTCGGAGATCTTGGTACGGGCGGCCGCATGGGATTCGAAGGCTTGCGCGCCGGCGAGCGAAGTGAATAGGAGCGCGCATGCGGCCGCGAACGCCGTGGCGTGCCGCATCAGGTGAAGCTGGATTTTGTGACCTTGCATTGTTTGGCTCCGGTGCGCAGTGACGCACTGCACACTTCGGCCCGAGCATAGTCCCGGCACCGGGGGGATTTTGTGCGATTTCGCACAGCGTCGGATTACAGCTGTAAATCCATTACAGCCGTAAGAATCCGCGCCCGTTATCATTGGCCCATGCCGCCGCAGCTCCCAGAGATATCGCGCGCCGAGCTGCTGCGCCGCCTGGCCGTGGGCGGCGGCGCGGCGGTCACGATCCTCACTCCCAATTCCCGCCTCGCACGCGCGTTGCAGCGGGACTTCGACGCCGCCCAGCACCGCGCGGGCCTCGCGGCCTGGGAGACCGCGGACATCCTGCCGTTCGGCGCCTTCGTGGCCCGCCTGTGGGAGGACGCGCTTTATTCGCCGCGTGGGGCGTCCACGCCACTCCTGCTCACCCTCGCCCAGGAGCAGGCGGCGTGGGACGAGGCGGTCCGCGCCGGCCACGTGCACGAGCCTGTGTTCTCCGCTCCCGCCGCTGCCTCCCAGGCCCGCGAAGCCTGGCATCTTGCGCACGCATGGCGGTTGGACGCCCGCCGCTTCGGGCCGCCCAGCGAGGACCTCGCCGCCTGGCTCGACTGGTCCGCCCGTTACGAGCGCGCCACCCGTGACCGTGGGCAGACCGACACCGCGAGGCTTCCCGACGTGGTGGCCAAGGGCCTCGACCTCGGCTCGCGCCGCCCGGTCGCCGTGGCCCTCGCGGGCTTCGATATCCTCACGCCGCAGGCGCGGGATTTCCTCGACACCCTTGCGGCGTCGGGGTGCGCGCTGATGCGCGTCGCGGCGCCTTGCGCGGGCGGCAGTGTGGCGCGGGTCCAGCTCACACAACATGAGGATGAGGTGGAAGCCGCGGCGGCGTGGGCACGAGCGCGGCTTGCCGCCGCACCCGTGGGCGGCCGGGCGCCGCGCATCGGCGTCGTGGTTCCTGACCTCGCCCGCTCGCGCGCGCGGGTCCATCGGGCATTTGCGGCCGCAATGCGCCCGCGCCACGCGCTCGAAGGCGACGGCGATCCGCTGCCCTTCAACATCTCCCTCGGCACTCCGCTTTCGAGCTACCCCCTGGTGGGCGACGCGCTCCTCGTGCTCGCGCTCGCCGGCACCGCGATCGCCTTCGAGCAGGCCAGCCGCCTGGTGCGCTCGCCCTTCATCGGCGGCGCGGAAACGGAGATGGAAGTGCGCGCGCGGCTGGATGTGCGCCTGCGCGAGCGCTCGGCGCCGGCGATCGGCCTCGACCAGCTGATCCGGCTGGCGGCGGCTTCGCGCGGCGCGCGCGCAAGCCTGCTTCTCGATCGGCTGGCCATGCTCAGGGACGCGCGCAAGGCCGCGCGGTCCGGCGCCAAGGGCGCCTCGGACTGGGCGATGTTCTTCTCCGATGTGTTGAAGGCCGCGGGATTTCCCGGTGAGCGGACGCTCGACTCCACCGAGCACCAGGCGCTGGAGCGCTGGAATGCGCTGCTGGCCGAGTTCGGCGGCCTCGAGCGAGTGACCGGGAAGATGGCCTTCCCCGATGCCTGCGGGCGCCTGGCGCGCATGGCGCGCGAGGCGATCTTCCAGCCCGAGGCGCCGGAAGTGCCGGTGCAGGTGCTGGGGGTGCTCGAATCGGCGGGGCTCGAGTTCGACCACCTTTGGGTGATGGGCCTGACCGACGAGGATTGGCCGCTGCCCGCGCGTCCCAACCCCTTCCTGCCGGTGCGTGCACAACGCGCCGCCGGCATCCCGCAGGCCGATCCGGGGTCCTCCCTCGAGCTCGATCGCGTCATCACCGCCGGCTGGATGGGCGCCGCGGCGGAGGTGGTGTTCAGCCACGCCCGCCTGCGCGAGGAAAGCGAGCTCGCGCCGAGCCCGCTGATCGCATCGGTTGCACGCGTGCCGCTCGCGTCCCTGGGCGTCGCCATGCTGCCCTTGCTGCGCGATGCGATTCGGCGCGCCGGTCACATCCAAAGCCTTGACGACGCGCGCGCGCCCGCCATCACGTCGCCCGCGCAGCGCGGCGGCACCAGTCTTTTCCGCGACCAGGCCGCCTGCCCGTTCCGCGGCTACGCGCACCGCCGGGTGGGCTCTAAGCCGTTGGAGACACCCCGCTTCGGGCTCGACCCGCGCGACCGCGGCAACCTGCTGCACGAGATGCTCGCCGAGGTCTGGAAGGCGCTCAAGTCGCGCGATGGACTGGTGGCGGCGTCCCCGCAGGAGCTGGGCCAGGTTCTCGAAGGCAGCGCGCGCGCCGCGATCGACAAGGTGAAGCAGAAACGCGCCGATGTGTTGAGCGGCCGCTTCGAGCGGCTGGAGCAGGCGCGCCTGGTGCGCCTCACGCACGAGTGGCTGGCCGTGGAGCGCGGCCGGCCGGACTTCGAGGTGGTGGCGATCGAGGACAAGCGGCCCGTCACCTTCGGGGGCGTCACGATCGAGGCACGGCTCGACCGCATGGACCTGCTGGCCAGGGGCCGCGCGATCATCGACTACAAGACCGGCGCGTGCGCGACCTCCGACTGGTTCGGCGACCGGCCCAACGAGCCGCAGCTGCCGATGTACGCCCTGGCGCCGGGCATCGACGTGGCCGTGGTGGCCTTCGGCCGCGTGAAGGCGGGCGAGATGGAGTTCAAGGGCGTCGGGCGCGAGGAAGACCTCATGCCCGGCGTGAAGCTCATCACGAAGGACCAGTCGCGGCCCGCGAAGCAGTATCGCGACTGGCCCGCGCTCTTGGAGAAGTGGCGTGTGGAGCTGGATGCCATCGGCCGCGGCTACGCCGAAGGCGATGCGCGCGTCGATCCCAAGCGCGGCCCGATGACGTGCGAGAACTGCGACCAGCATGTGTTCTGCCGGATCGCGGAGAAGGGCGGCTTCGGGGTCGGAAAGGGTGGCGACGATGAATGACGCGATCGTGGTCCCCGACCTCGCGCAGCGCGAGCGCGCCCTCGACCCGCGCGCCTCGTTCATCGTGCAGGCCCCGGCGGGTTCGGGCAAGACCGAGTTGCTGATCCAGCGCGTGCTGGCGCTGCTCGCGACCGTGGACCGGCCGGAGGAGATCGCCGCCATCACCTTCACCATCAAGGCCGCCGCCGAGATGCGCCGTCGCGTCTTCGACGCGTTGCGTGCCGCGCGCCACGATCCGCGCCCGGAAGCGGCGCACCACGCGCGCACCTGGGACCTCGCCGCCGCCGCGCTGCGACGCAACGACGAGCTCGGATGGAAGCTCGAGGAAAGTGCCGAACGCCTGCGCGTGCAGACCATCGATGCGCTGTGCGCCTCGCTCACGCGCCAGATGCCGGTGCTCTCGCACTTCGGCGCGCAGCCCGAAAGCGTCGAGGATGCCTCCGCCATGTACGTGGAGTCCGCGCGCAGCCTGCTCGAGCAGCTGGAGGGTGGCGACGAGGGCGCGGCCGCCGACGTGGCGAAGCTGCTCGAGCACGTCGACAACAACGCCGCGCAGGCGGAGAAGCTGCTGGCCGCGATGCTGGCGAGCCGCGACACCTGGGTGCGGCGCCTCATCAGCGGCCCGGTGGATCGCGACGCCATGGAAGAGGCGCTGCGCGAGGTTCGCGGCGCCGCGGTGGCGCGCCTGCAGCGGGCGTGGCCGGCAGGACTGCCCGCACCGGACACCGAGGACGTGGCGGCGTGGATCGATCACGCCGGCGGCATGCTCGGCAGCGACGGGAAGAAGTGGCTCAAGTCGGCTCCCGCGGCGTTGCGGGAAGCCGAGGGCATTCACGAGCTGGTGCGCGAGGCGCGCAACCTCCCTCCCGCCACCTTCGACGACCGGCAGTGGGATGCGCTCGTCACCATCGCCCGCCTGGCCCCGCGCGCGCTTGCCGAGCTGCAGGTCGTGTTCGCGCGCCGCGGCCAGGCCGACTTCATCGAGATCTCGCAGGGCGCGCTGCGCGCGCTCGGCAACGAGGACGAGCCCACGGACCTGATGCTGGCGCTCGACTACCGCATCCGGCACATCCTGGTCGACGAGTTCCAGGACACCTCGCACTCGCAATACGAGCTGCTGCAGCGCCTCACCTCGGGCTGGGAGCCGGGAGACGGCCGCACGCTGTTCCTTGTTGGCGATCCGATGCAGTCGATCTATCGCTTCCGCGAGGCCGAGGTCGGCCTCTTCCTGCGCGCCTGGAGCGAGGGCATCGGGCCGGTGGCGCTCACGCCGCTCACGCTTTCGGCCAACTTCCGCTCGCGTGCCGGCATTGTCGAATGGGTCAACCAGGCGTTCGCCCGCGTGATGCCGGCGCACGACGATGTGCATCGCGGCGCCGTGCGCTACGCGCCCTCGCAGTCGGTCCACCCGCACGAAGGCAAGGCGGTGCACATGCACCCCTTCGCCGCCGGGGAAGATGCGGCGATGGGCCAACACGTGGCGAAGATCGTCGCGGGCGCGAACGGCTCGAGCGTCGCGATCCTGGTGCGCAACCGCAGCCATCTGGAGGAGGTGATCCCACGGCTGCGCGCGGCGGGCCTCGCGTTTCGTGCGATCGAGATCGAGCCACTGGGTGACCGCCCGGTGGTGCAGGACCTGCTGGCCCTCACGCGGGCGTTGTGCCACCTCGCCGACCGCACCGCGTGGCTCGCGCTGCTGCGTGCCCCATGGTGCGGGCTCACGCTCGCCGACATCACCGCGCTGTGCGGCGGCGCCGACGACATCACGGTCTGGGGGGCGATGGGTGACGAAACGCGGTTTGCGTCGCTTGGCGAGGACGGGCGCAAGCGCCTGCTGCGCCTGCGCGAGGTGATGGGTGGCGCGATCGCGAACCGCCGCCGCTCGAGCCTGCGCGCGGCGGTGGAAGGCGCCTGGCTCGCGCTCGGGGGGCCGGCGTGTGTCGAGCGCGAAGTCGATCTCGAGGATGCCGACATCTACCTCGACCACCTCGAAGGACACGAATCGGGAGGCGCCCTGGACGATGTCGCCGCCTTCGAGCAATCGGTGGACAAGCTTTACGCGCTCCCGGACCTCGAGGCCCCGGAGACGCTGCAGGTGATGACGATCCACAAGGCCAAGGGCCTCGAGTTCGATGCCGTGATCGTCCCGGGCCTGGACGCGGGCACCGGCCGCGACGAGCGCAAGCTCTTCATGTGGATGGACACCCCGGAGGGTGCGCTGTTGCTCGCGCCGATCAACGCCACCGGCGACGACGACGACCCGGTGCACAAATTCCTGCGCGGGGTCGAGCGGCAGAAGGCCGACCACGAGAGCGCGCGCCTGCTCTACGTGGCGGCGACGCGCGCGCGGCGCGAGCTCCACCTGCTCGGATGCGTGAAGCTCGACGCCCACGGCGAGGTGAAGGCGCCCGCGGCCGGATCCCTGCTGGGCAAGTTGTGGCCCGTGGTCTGCGACGACTTCGCGGCGGTGCGGCCGGTGGTCGATGAGGGCGCCCCGCCCGCGGTGCCGGCGCGGGCGCGGGGCGCGCTGCGGCGCCTGGCCATCGATGGTTTCGCTTTCGAGGTTCCGCCGGCGCTCGAATGGAAGGCGCCGCGGGAGGCGCGCGCCGCCGGGCCGATCGAGTTTTCATGGGTGGGTGATACCGCGCGCCGCATCGGCAGCGTGGTCCATCGCCGCCTGCAGCGCATCGCCGAGGACGAGGCGCGCGGCTGGGACCGCCTGCGCATCGAGCGCGACCGCCCCGCCATCCGGCGCGAGCTGGCCGCGCGCGGCGTGGTGGAATCGGACCTCGACCGTGCCGCTGAGCGCGCGGTTGCGGCCCTGGCCCTGGCACTCGACGACGAACGGGGGCGCTGGCTGCTGGGGCCGCGCGCGGGGGCGCGCAACGAATATCGCCTCTCCGCCTGGATCGACGGCGTCCCCACGATGCTGGTGATCGACCGGACGTTCGAGGACGAGGAGGGGCGCCCATGGATCGTCGACTACAAGACCAGCAACCACGAGGGTGCGAATCCGGAGGGGTTCCTGGACGAGGAGCAGGCGCGTTATCGCGAGCAACTCGAGCGCTACGCCGCGGTGCTCGGGAAGCCCGAGGCGAAGCGGGGGCTCTATTTCCCGCTGCTCAAGGGGTGGCGCGAGTGGTGAGGGTCGGGCCGCACATCACATTACTCAGGTGGCGCGGCAGTTGTTTGAGGAAACCGTATCGTCCTGACTAGCGGATGCCAAGCTCACCTTTGACGATGCCAATTTCCTCCCTGAGCGAATTTACCTCGCGCTGCAGCTGGTCCACCTGCGCACGAATGGCGGCAAGCTCGCTCACGGAAACCGCGTCGCCGGTGGAAGCTTCCGGCGTGTATGCGCAGAGGGCCGCAACCACGGGTTCCCCGGAAAGCAGGTGCACCCAGCGTGTCTCGCGCGCCCCGGGCTGCTTCGGCAGCTCGCGCACGAAGGGTTTTTCGGCGAGCTCGTTCAGGAAGGCCTCGACCGCCAACACGTCGCCGAACCGGTGCAGCCGTTCGGTGTTGATGCGCAGCTCGCCCACCGTCTGCGGGCCGCGCAGGAAAAGGCTGGTGAGCAGCGCAACCGATTGCGGCGGCAGCTGCAGCACCTTGCCCACGTTCTGCGCGTAACGCATCACGCGCCCGCCGCTCGATTCCATCACCATCGAAAGCGACTTGAGCCGGTCGATGACCGCCTGCACCTCGGAAAGCGAAGCCTCGATCACCGGATCGCGGCTTGTCTTCTGGTTGCAGCCCGAGACGATGGCGTTGAGCGTCAGCGGGTAGCTGTCGGGCACGGTGTGCTGCTTTTCGACCAGCACCCCGAGCACGCGGGTTTCCAGGAGGGACAGGGTGGGGATTGGGGTCATGGATGGAGATCATAGCTTTACGTGGCGCTGCTGTTTCCGGCTCCAGGCGGTTGCTTTCAAAAGCCGTCAGAACCGCACATGCCCCAGCAGGCCGATCACGCCGATGGCGATGAGGTACACGGCGACGATGAAGTTGAGCAGGCGCGGCATGATCAGGATCAGGAGGCCGGCGATGAGGGCGATGATCGGGGTGAGGACCAGCATGGGTGAGCTCCGGGGGGTTGAGGAGCCCATTCGACAAGCGCCGGTCGCCGCGGTTCGTCAGGCCGCGATCCACTCCTTGAGCAGCGCCACCAGTTTCTTCGGCTGCTCGAGTGTCGCCATGTGCCCGCAATCCTCCAGGATCGCCAGCCGGGATCCCGGAATGGCGTCGGCCATCTCCTTCAGGATCTCCACCGGCATCAGGGCGTCGTGGCGCGCGGCCACCACCAGCGTGGGCACGCGGATCCTGCCCAGGTGCGGGCGGCTGTCGATGCGGGCGATGATTGCTTCCTGCTGGCGCTTAGAGCAGCGCCAGCTTCGAGACACGTTCGGGCGCCTGGCGCAGGATTTCGAGGGCGACGTAGCCCCCCATCGAGTGGCCTGCAAGCAGGAAATTGCCTTCGGGCGCCTGCTTCAACGCATCCTGCGCGAGGCCGGCGATGGTGTCGGCGCGTGTCATGTCCGCGATCACCGGGTTCACGACGCCAGCCAGGCCGGCTACAACTTCCTTGAAGGCGTCGGCGTCTTCAAGCAGCCCGGGCAGGACAAGAAGGTTTGCGAGTTTCATTCGAAGATGGTAACCCGCGCTGTCGCGCCGTCCCGACTCGAGATAGTGCAGCTCGTGAACCCCGGAGGCGCCCAGCCCCCGGGAGGTACCGTGGCGGGGCTGGGCGGCGCGCTTCGATGCGCGCT
>JBBREI010000118.1:0-12167 GCA_038203035.1 Burkholderiales bacterium | reverse complement strand
GACGGCTACAAGATCGTGTGGGAGGAATGCGAGTTCGAATACAAGGTGCCGCGCGCGCTGGAGTGCTACGAGCGCTACAAGGGCAAGTGGAAGATGGTCTACCCCAACAGCACGCCCGCCATCTTCGCGCTGGCCGAACGTGTGACCAAGGACGAAGTGCTGGCGATCAACCTGGCCGGCGGCAGGTCGGACTCCAGCGATGGCGAGACCTTCCCGTATCTCGCGCCCGTGATCGCCAACTTCTGGGCGCAGGCTACTTCCACCATCGCCTACATCGGTCAGCTCGAGGGCGGCATGGACAAGCTCAAGGGCAAGAAAATCGCCTACATCCACCTCGACAATGACTACGGCCGCCAGCCGTTCCCGATGTTCGACGAGCTCGCCAAGAAATACGGATTCGAGTGGAAGTCGTGGGCGCTCTCCTGGCCTGCGCTCGAGCAAAGCGCGGCATGGGTGGACATCGCACGCCGCTACCGGGCCGATTACGTCGTGGGCTGGCTCTATGGCCAATCGTGTGCCGTGCCCTACACCGAGATCGCGAAGGTGGGATATCCGATGAACAAATACATCGGCTCGCTCTGGTGCGGCACCGAGGATGACGTGGGCCCTGCCGGCCCGCTCGCCAAGGACACCGTCACCGCCAACTTCCACGGCGTGGGCAAGGACTTCCCGGTGATCAAGGAGATCGAGGCAAAGGTATACAAGGCGGGCAAGGGTAATGCGGATCCGGCGCGCGTGGGTAGCGTGGCGTACAACCGCGGCGTCATCACCGGCATCATCATCGTGGAGGCCATGCGCAACGGCTTGAAGGCGAAGGGCGCGCCCCTCGACGGCAAGAAGGTGCGCGACGGCTACCGCATGATCAAGCTGGACGATGCACGCCTGAAGCAGCTGGGTGCCACGGGACTCATGCCCAACCTGGTGTTCTCGGAGAAATACCACGGCGGCATGGACTCGCAGCTCTTCCAGAAATGGGACGGGACGAAGTTCACGACGATCTCCAAGTGGATTCCCCCGGACCAGGCGATGGTGCAGGCGAAGATCGACGATTCGGCCAAGGCCTTCCGCGAGCAGACCAAGGCGGCGCCAGCAAAATGACGGCTCCTTCCCTGCTCCGGTTCGCCGGCGTCGAGGTCGCCTACCAGGGCGTGATCCAGGTGCTTCGGGGCATTTCGCTCGAAGTGCGCGCCGGATCCGCGGTGGCGATACTCGGGGCCAACGGGGCAGGGAAGTCCACGACCTTGAAGGCGATCTCGGGCTTGCTGCTGTCCGAGCGCGGGCGCGTCACCGCCGGAACAGTGGAGCTGGATGGCAGGAGCGTCCAGGGCCTCGATCCTGCGGAAATGGTGAAGCTGGGCGTTGCGCACGTGATGGAGGGCCGGCGCCTTTTCGGCCAGCTCACGGTGATGGAGAATTTGCGTACCGGTGCCTTTTCGCGCCGCGACCCGGGCGGCGTGGCCAGGGACCTCGAACGCGTGATGGAGTATTTCCCGCGCCTGAGGGAAAGGCGCGGCATCAAGGCGGGCTATCTCTCCGGGGGTGAGCAGCAGATGGTGGCCCTGGGGCGCGCGATCATGGCGCGGCCGCGACTGCTGCTACTCGACGAGCCCTCGATGGGCCTGGCGCCGCTGGTGGTGAAGGAGATTTTCGAGATCATCGCGCGCCTGCGCGAATCCGAAGGCGTCTCGATATTGCTGGCGGAGCAGAATGCCACCCGCGCGCTGGCTTTGGTGGACTATGGTTACGTGATGGAAAACGGGCACGTCGTGCTGGAAGGAAGCGCCTCGCAGCTCCGTGAGAACGACGATATCCGCAATTTCTACCTGGGCCTCGGGGACGTCGCCGGCCGCGCGCCAAAACCCCTTGGGGCCCCTTCGTGAGGAGAGGAGCATGAGCGCACAACCCAAGTCACGCCCGGCGCCGATGGTGCCGCCGCGCCACCCGCAGTGGGAAAAGCTCGACATCGCCGGGCTCTTCGCGCTGCCCACCGCGTACCTCGCCATCGGATACGCCAACAGCATCCTTTCGCCCAAGGGCGCGCAGAACGGCGAAAGGTTGTGGGAGCGGGGGCGCCTGCCGGGCGGGGCGATCGGCAACTCGATCAAGCTCATCCACGCCACGCGCCAGAACGGCAATCGGATGATCTGGACCAAGTACCGCATCTTCCGCGAGCAGTATCCGCAGAGTCCCATGGACAAGATCCAGTACGACTTCTGGGCCTCGCACTACCCGGGCTGGACCGAGGAGCAGAAGCAATGGGATTGGCAGCCGGTCGATGAGATCAAGGCGTTGATGCGCCCGGACGATCCCGAGGTCTATTACGCGTCGCTCGGCAACGTCTTCCTCGGCACCATGTTGCCCGCCTACCTGAACATGTGGGGCATCCGCACGGTCCTGCTTTCCGGCTACCACCTCGACTGGTGCATCGAGCAGGCCGCGCGCACCTGCCGCGACATGGGCTACATGCCCGTCGTGGTGGGGGACGCCTGCGGTTGCGGGCTGGAAGCCGACGAGGCACCCACGCTGGAGCGCCTGGAAAAATTCTTCGCGCCGGTCGTCTCCACGGACCAGGCGATCGCGCTGATAGCCGAGGGCGCCTCGCGGCGCAAGGGGCCTTGATGGCGGGGCAGCCGGCCACCGACCTCCTTCCGCTCAAGGGCATCCGCGTGCTGGAGATGGGTGAGCTCCTTGCCGGGCCGTTGGTAGGCACGCTGCTGGGAGAGTTCGGCGCGGAAGTGATCAAGGTGGAGCGACCGGGGCGCGGCGACGTGCTGCGGCAGTTCGGTCCCGCGGTCGACGGCGAGAGCCTCTACTGGAAGGTCAACGCGCGCAACAAGAAGTCGGTGGTGCTGGACCTCGGCCGCCCGCAATCCGCGCAGGTGCTGCGCGACCTCATCGCCGCGAGCGACGTGCTGGTGAACAGCCTGCGCCCCGGCACGCTGGAAGGCTGGGGGTTCGACGAGGATTCGCTGCGGGCGGCGTACCCGAAGCTTGTGATCGTTTACGCCTCCGCATTTGGCCGTGAAGGGCCACACAGCGATCGCGGCGGCTACGACCCCATCGCTCAGGGCTACAGCGGCCTGAGCTTCCTCACCGGCGAGGCCGAAGGGCCGCCGATGCGTGCGGGTGGCGCCATCCCGGTGTGCGATTTCATGACCGGGTTTGCAGGCGCCCTCGGTGCCATGATGGCCCTCTATCGCCGCGATGCCCGTGGCGCCCCGGGCAACGGCGGCACGGTCGACATCGCCCTCTACGACGTGGCGTTCCGCATGCTGGGCCCGCTGCTGGCGTTCCGGGACCTGACGGGCAAGGTGTGGAAACGCGACGGCAACCATAGCCTGGGCGGTGCGCCGACGGGGCATTTCCTGACCGGCGACGGGGAATGGATCTGCACCTCGGTGCAGAACGACGCGCAGTTCGCGCGCCTCGGGCCGTTGGTGGGGCATGCCGAGTGGACTGCCGACCCGCGTTTCGCCACGCCGGGCCTGAGGACCCGCAATCGGGACGCGATCGAGGAAATGGTGGCAGCGTGGATCGCCGCGCGCCCCCGCGAGGAAGTGATCCGCCAGTTCGCCGCGGCCGACCTTCCAGTGGGGCCGATCAACTCGATGGGGGACTTGGCCGACGACGGGCATCTGGGGGTTCGCAGCACCTATTGGGATTCCCACGACGGGCGTGCCTACCGCCAGCCCTCGCGGGTGCCGAAGCTTTCACGCGAGGAGCCCGCGCACGCCAGCGCCCCGGCTCTTGGCGCGAACACGCGAGAGGTATTGGATACGACCCTGGGTTATTCGACGTTGCGCATGGACGAGCTTGCGCGGGCGGGGGTGATCGGGCCCTGAGAATCGCTCCCGCTTCGGAGTTGCGGATTGCCGCCCCATCGCGCGGCCCGTTCAAATCTCCGGTTGGGCCATCGGGTCGCCGGTGCGCAGCCATTCCGCAGCGCGGTCGCGATTCTCGCGCGCCTTCGTGTAGCCCGGGTCGAGCGCCAGCGCGCGCTGGAAGGTCGTCAGGGCCTCCGCGACGCGGCCCTCACCCAGGTAGGCAACCCCGAGGTTGTTGACCACACGAGCACCCGCGCCGGGGATGCGGGCCGCGGAGTCCCAGAGCGCCACCTCGCTCGCGTAGTCGGCGTTGCGCAGCACGGTGGCCGCGGAGAAGGCGATGGCCGCCACGCAGCCAACCGCCGCGGTCAACTCCTTCGAAAAACGTGTCGCCGCTTCGCAGCCGAAGGCGAACCCCACGCCCCAGAGTGCCGGGTAGAAATGGCGCTCCGAGACGCCATCGTGCCGCAGCGGCACCAGGTACATCGGGGTCAGCGTCGCCACCGCCCAACCCAGGCCGATGAGCCACCACGGCCGGCTCGCGCGCCCTCGCCACGCGAGCATCAGCACCGCCGCGCACGCGAAGCTGCCGGCAACGCGATGGGCGGCGCCGAGTTGTTCGGGCTGGAGGGAGGGATCGATGCTCGAAGGCGCCAGCAGGAAGAGGTGCGCCGCGAAGTATTCGATCGCGAGTAGCAGCGAGGGACTCCAGATGCGCCCCTGCGCGATCTCGGCGGAAAGCGCGGCAAGCGGGCCGTAGCGGCTGTGCGCAAGCAGGGCCAGCATCGCCACCAGCGCCGCCGCCCAAGTCAGTGCGGTGCGTTCCAGCGCAACGCGAAGCCGCGCCGGCGAAAACGCCGCCCCCGGTGCGTCTCCCCGCCCCCATTCGATCAGCGCGAGCAGCGCCGGGATCACGATGAAAGCTTCGCGCGAAAGGATGGCGGCAATAAACGCGGCCAGTGCGATCAGCCGGTGACCCCGCACCTGCGCCACGGCCGCCGCGAGGGCGAAGAGCGTGCCGAGCGCGACCGAGCGCCCGGAGATGTACGTTACGGCTTCGGTGGCCAGCGGGTGAAGGGCGAGAAGCCCCGCGCAGCCCAGCGCGGCGCGTCCCGCCACCTCGCGCGCCATGCCGAACGATTGCGCCAGGACCAACGCCAGCCGCCACGCCAGCACCACGGCTGCGAGGTGGATCAGCACGCCCCCGAGGTGGTGGCCGAGCGTGGCGTGCCCGAACACGCCGCCCAACTGGTGCGTGGCGACGTAGCTCGCCTTCAGCACCGGGCGGATGCGATGCGAGAGCGTCTGCGACCATGCGGCCCAGCCCTGGGTGGCGGGATCGGTCGCCGGCCCGGCGTGGTCGTCGAACTGGAATGGCCCCGAGAGGCTATTCAGGTACGCCAGCGCCGTGACCGTCACGAGGACGGCCAGCGCCTTCCAGCCGAAGCGCGAATCCCTTACTTGATCGTGCACTGCGACGGGGAAGGTCGCGGGCGGTACGGGCACGGCGAATTGGACAGGTCGTACATCTTGTAGATCTTCTTTCCGCCCGCGTCGGTCCCCATCCGGTCCCACAATTGCTTGCCGACCTGCGACTCATCCGCGATCTCGATCTCGAAGGCCTGCGACTGGCAGGCCTCCTGCAGGTCCTTCCACCGGTACGAGATCAGCTGGGCTTCGGTGGCGTAGCCGGCAGCCTCCTCGGAGGCGTATTGCGCCATCGTCATCATGTATTTGGTGTCGCCCGTCAGGTTGAGCGCCGCCATGTTGGAGGCGCCATAGAGGGCAGCCTGCAGCTTGGTGCGGACATTGATGTTGTAATCCTTGAACATCGCGTTGCGCGCGAAGCACGCCATGCTATGCAGGTTCTCGTGGGCCTCGATGATCTGCTTCTGGCACGCGCTGAGGTCGGTGCCCGAGACCTCGACGCGGCAGTCCTCCTTCAGGATGGATTCCAGCGGAAAGTTCTCGCGCGTCTTGCCGGTCGCCTTCGGGACCCCCTGGTCGCTGGTTGAGTTGAGCGCTTCCTGCACGCAGACCTCGTTCATCATGTTCTTGTCGGCGTTCGAAAACATCCGCGGCTTTCCGGCCCTCGCGGTTTCGGATTCGAAGCGATTCTGCAGGCGCTCGTATTCCGAGCGCGCCGCGCGCGCGGAGCACCAGCGGTCGCGCATTTCGCGGACGTCGTCGCATTTGCACCCGGCGAGGTTCATCGCCCCGGCAACCGGGGCAAACGTGGCGAACATGGCGGTGGCAAAGGCGGCGCCCATCGCTGCGCGGCGCGTTGTGCGGGTCATTGGACCACCTCCACCTTTCCAGTGCCGTTCGAGGGTGCGGCGGGTTTCGCGGGTTCGACGGCCGCGACCTCGCCGTCCTTCAACGAGAACATCGTCGCCAATGGCTTGCCTTCGGCGAATTCGCCCACGGTCACGCTGCCGTCGGGACCCTGGCGAATCCCGATGCCGATGAGCCTCACGCCCGGCTGGAATGAGCCGGTAAAACGCGTGCCGTCGGCGGTGACGAACACGCCCGGGCCCCACGAGCGGCCCTCGACGAACATGCCCTCGTAGCGGCGGCCGTCGCGCCACGTGAGCTTGCCCATGCCCAGCTGCCTGCCGCCCACGAAGGTTCCTTCGGCCACGCGCCCGTCGGCATAGATGATTTTTCCGCTTTCCAGCACGCCTTTGACGAACGTGCCCTCGTGACGCACGCAATTGGCGCGGACCGCAACGCCCACGCCGTTGTCGGGCGGCGGCCGGAAATCGCATTCGCCGGCCTTCGCCGGCGCTGTGGAGGTGGGCGGGGGTACCGCGGCAACGGTGGTGTTGCGGTGTTGGTATTGGTATACGGCCGTGCCGAGAGCGGCGAAAACGACGGGCACGCCGATCGTCACCGACCAGAACTTCGCCATGGTGGCGCCGGGGAGCGCGCGGGACTGGGCCAGCGATGCTTCGCGCTCCGATTCCGATTGCGCGCGCAGGCGATCGATCGCCCTGACGCGGTCGGTGGGCTCGGCGAGGACGGCGGCCACCACGTTGCCGTCGTAGAGCGCCTTGCCGAGGGCGAGCAGCGCGGCGCCGCGTTCCTTGCCGACGGCGCCGGATTGCTGCGAGGCCGCCTGCGTTTCGGTGCGCACGCGCGACAGCTCCGCATCCACGCGGCCAATCGCGGCTTTCTGCTCGGCATCGATGACGGCGATGTCCGCGGCGTGCTTCTGGCTCTCGGCTGCGAGGCGCGTTTCCTGCGCCGCGTGCCCGGGCAATGCAGTGCGTGCGGCGGCGAGCGTGGGTTGAAGGGTGCCCTGCTCGGCGGCCAGCTTCGATCGTTCCGCCTGCGCGGCAGCGGCCTTCTGTTGCGCCTCGGGGGTGGCGGCGGAGGAGAGCGATGTGATGTCGCGCTCCAGCCCCGCCAGCTTGCCCGCAAGGGCAGCGAGACGCGATTCGGATTGCTTCACCGACTGCTCGGCGGCGGAACGGCGAGTGCGCGCTTCGCGCAGGGCAACATCGATGGGCGACTTCACCACCTCTACCGCCTTGCGCCGGGCGGCGAATGCCTCGAGCTCCGCGCGGCGCCGATTATCGAGCGCGGCTTTCTCGATTTCGAGCCGGGCCGCTTCCTGCGAGAGCTCGCCGGCACGCGCATCGAGGCCGGAGAGGAGGTCGCGATGGCCGGCATGGGTGCCGAGCTCGACCTTTTCCTCCCAGGCTTTCTGCCCGAGGGCGGCAAGCGCGACGGCACGGTCGGCATCCTGCTGGCGCATCGCCCGGCCCAGACGCGAGCGGTCGAGCTTGCGGCCCAGCTCCTGGAAACCCTCGGAAAGAAAGTTGGCCATTCGCGCATGATGCACCAACCGCGCGAGCGGCCCCTGCGTCCGCCTGCCTGGTCAGGGAGTGTGTTGTGCCGCCTCGGCCTGCCTTTTCCATTGGTGGCGCGTACGGCAGCTATGATGGGCGGGAACCGAGGAGAACCCGTGAGCACCAAGAGCGAAAAGCCCACCCGCAAGTCCCAGATCGACACCGTACTGCTGAAGATACCCGGCGCGTCCACCAAAAAAATCGGCGGCCTGGACGCCTACTTCGTCAATGACCGCATGTTCGCCTGCATCAGCGGCGATGGAGTGGGCCTGCGCCTTCCGGCCGCCACCGCGCGCGACCTGCAGTTCTCGAGGGAAAACGTCGCCGCTTTCAATCCGGGCGGCGTGGGCACCACGAAGGAGTGGGTCCAGATCAATCGGGCCGAAGCCGCGGACTACGAGAAAGACCTGGAGCTATTCCAGGCCGCTCTCGATTTCGTGAAGGGCAACCGCTAGCCTGTCCTGAATCCCATGGATTCTCCCACGCTCACCGTATCCGCCGCCGTCCGCGAACAGCTCAGCATTTCCTGGTCGAAGGCGAAGCAGCTCTGCACCGAAGGCCGCGTGACCGTCGATGGCAAGCGTTGCCTCGATCCCGCCCGGTTGATACACAAGACCAACGTCGTGGCGGTGGATCGATTCGCGCCCAAGGTCGAGAAGGGCCCGCTTTCCCGGGAAGCAATCGTCTATGCGGATAAGGACTTCGTCGTCTGCAACAAACCCGCCGGCATGCTGAGTGTCGCCGACGTCGAGGGCAACAAGGACACGCTCGCCGACCACATGCGAACGCTGCTGCGGCGCGTGGAAGGCAAGGACGGCCATGATGTTCCGCTGGGCGTAGTCCATCGCATCGACCGGGACACCAGCGGGTTGATCGTCTTCACGCGCAGCCCGCTGGCGCATCGCATGCTTGCGGAAGCTTTCCAGGAGCACGACATCGAGCGGCTCTATCACGGCATCGCGCACGGCGAGGTGCATGAGGAGCGCGTCGAAACTTCATTGCTGCTGGATCGTGGCGATGGCCTGCGCGGATCGTTTGGTTACTTCCGCCGCTCCGCCGAGGAGCCGCCCGAGGATGCCAAGCGCTCGGTGACATTCATCAAGCCGTTGGAATCGCTCAATGGCGCCACGCTGGTCGAGTGCCGCCTGCACACGGGGCGCCAGCACCAGATCCGCATCCACCTTTCGGAGCTCGGCCATCCGCTGGTGGGCGAGAAGGTCTACATCCGCGAATACACCGCGCAGAAGATCGAGGCCGGTCGGACGATGCTGCATGCGCGAATGCTGAGTTTCGCCCATCCCCGCACGGGCAAGGCGATGAATTTCGAGAGGCCGCCGCCCGAAGACATGGCGGCGATCGCTGCCAGGCTGCGCGGCAAACAGGGCCTGTAAAGGACGCTTGACACCCGGAAACGCTTGCGGTGGGCGCCCTGCGCTGTTTTCGCAACCGGTGAAGAACGTGATTCGCGAGCTGAGGGAGAAGCGCGGCTGGAGCCAGGGCGACCTGGCCGACCGGCTCGAGGTTTCGCGCCAGACGGTCAACGCCATCGAGAACGAGCGCTACGACCCGAGCCTGCCGCTGGCGTTCGCGCTGGCGCGGTTGTTCGAAAAGCCGATCGAAAAACTGTTTTCGACAAAATAGGAGATTCGAGATGAAGATGAGTTGCAATGACCGGACGGAATCGTGGATCGGGATTGGCGCCGGCATCGGTGCCGCGATGGTCGCGGCCACGGGCGACATGGGCACCTGGGTGGCGATCGGAGGAAGTCCTTGACTCAACGCGCTTCCATCGCTGGCGCTATGCCCACTGTCGTGCCAGCGGCTGGCGTCCACACGACCGGGACATTTACTTGCGCGTCGCGCCCTTCGTCGCCTTGCGGGGGCTGCCGCTCGCCTTTCTCAAGGGCTGTGTGCTCGGCTCATGGAGCTTCGCGAAGGTGCTGACATCGTGCGCGAGGTCGGAGATGCGCTGGATGAGCAGTGGCGCGGCTGACACGCCGATCGTCGCCGTGAACTCCACGGGCGTCATGGGCGGGTCGACATCGATCAATCTCAGCCGTCCGTCCTCGATCCAGCTGCGGTAGTGCTCCGCGGGCAGCAGCGTGAGTCCCAGCCCCGCGGCGGCCAGCGACGAAGCAACACCGAAGCTCTTGCACGTGTAAAGGCGCTGGCAAAAGGCGCCGCGCGACCGGAACCAGTCCTCGATCTTGGCGTGATGCACCGATTGCCGAGACATGGCGATGATGGGGAATTGCTGCAGTGCCTGAGGGTCGAGCCGGCCCGTCGGCAGACGCAGCGCGGGGCTCGCCATCCAGGCGTGCTCCACGAAACCCAGGGAGCGCGTGAGGAGCTCGTGGCCTGCCAAGCGGCCGGGCGCGAGCACCAGATCGAGCTGTCCGCTGCGAAGGCGCTCGTAGAGCTCTGCGCTGAGCGCCTCGTCGAGTTCCAGCACAATCTTCGGATGGCGCTCATGCAGCCTGCGGATGAGGCTCGGTAGCCAGGTGACCGAGATCATCTCGGCGACGCCCACACGCACAGTGCCCGGAATTCTGTCTGGCGCGCAGATGCGATCGCGCATCTCCGCGCTGAGGTTGATCATCTGCTCGGCATAGCGGATGAGGTCCCGCCCCCGGCCGGATACTCGTGCGTTGCGCTGTGATCGATCAAAGAGCTCGACGCCGAGCTCGTGCTCCAGCTCGTGGATGCGCATGGAGACAGTGGATTGCGTCGAGTTCACGCGCTCGGCAGCAGCGGTGAAGCTGCCGAGCTTCGCGGCCCAGTAGAACGTTTCAAGTTGCTTCAGGTTCACGTCGCCTCCTTCTGATCCGAGCCTGCGTCATGCGCGCCGAGGTGGCAGGCGCCCCGGTTTCGGCCGATCCATCAGCATCGCCGGCAGGCGGCGCCCAGCCCCGTCATCCATCAACAATACTCGTGTAAACGTATTTGAATAAATCGCTTGTCCCGATGGGCCTTAGGACTTAAGAATTGGTACGCGCTCCCGAGAGGACGTACCGTTGGACATCGTGAGGAAGCAGTGGACCGTCTCAGCGACCTTCTGTCCGCCCAGTTCCAGGAGCCGCCCTTGAGCACCTCGGACCCCGCGCGTCTGAAGCTGACGATCCGGTCGGTGACCGATGAGGCCGAGGGCATCCTGGGCTTTACGCTGGTCGATCCACAGGGCGGCGTTCTCCCGGCCTACGAGGCGGGGGCGCATATCGACGTCCATATCGCCCCTCACGTCGTGCGGCAGTACTCGATTGCGGGCGATCCGGCGGAGCGCGGCCGTTACGTCATCGCGGTGCTCAAGGAACCCGCGGGACGCGGGGGTTCCCATGCCATGCACGAAACGTTTCGGCCCGGACGGATCGTGGAGGTTTCCACGCCACGAAACCACTTCCGCCTGGCCGAATCGGCGGACGAGCATCTGCTCCTCGGCGCCGGCATCGGCGTGACGCCCATGATGGCAATGATCGCGTCCCTCGAGGCGCGCGGCGCTCTCTGGCACATGCACTACTGCACGCGATCGCCCGAGAGGACCGCCTTCCGCGAGCGCCTGGCGCCACTCGTCGACAAGGGCAAGGTCACGCTCCATCACGACGGCGGCATCCCCGAGCACGGCTTCGACCTGCGCATGGCGCTGGCCGCGGCGAAGCCGGGAACCCATGTCTACTATTGCGGGCCGCCCGGGTTCATGGCCGCCGCGGGCGCCGCGGTGCGCGAATGGCCCGCCGAAAACGTCCATTTCGAGCATTTCTCGGCGCCCGCCCGCACCGACGACGTGCGGCCGAACGGCGCGTTCCAGATCAAGCTGAAGAGTTCGGGCCAGGTGTTCGATGTACCCGCGGACAAGTCAATCGTCCAGGTGCTGCGCGAAAACGGGCACGAGGTCGATACGTCATGCGAGGACGGCTTCTGCGGCACGTGTCAAACGCCGTACGCGGAAGGCGAGCCTGAGCACCGCGACACCGTCCTTGACGACGACGACCGTCGCAAGTTCGTGCTTATCTGCTGTGCACGATCGAAATCCCCGACGCTGGTCCTGGATCTCTGACGGAGCTTCATGAACGCGCCCAATCCCTACAGCGTCACACAGAACTGCGGACACGCAGCCGGCCTCGGCCTGCGGTGCTGGATCGCCAATTGCAGGACAGACCAAATGTCCAATGGCGACGGAAACGCGTCCGTCGCCATTCGCGTGGTCTCCCTGTGTCCCGGCCGCTGACGCGGCGATACCCAAGGAAGGATTCTCATGTTGTCCGAGATTCTTGTCGTGAATTGTTGGTATGTAGCTGGTTTTTCCGAGCAGTTCAAGCCTCGCAACCTTCATGGCAAGACCATTGCGGAAAGGCCGATCGCATTGTGGCGCGGCGATGATGGAAAGATGGTTGCGTTCGACGACCGCTGTGTCCACAAGCGAGTCCCGATTTCCAAGGGTCGATTCAAGACCGACGGTACCGTGGAATGCATGTACCACGGCCTTTGCTATAAC
>JBBREI010000117.1:0-12260 GCA_038203035.1 Burkholderiales bacterium | reverse complement strand
CTGTCTGTGTATTCACAATCGAAACTGAATGCCGTCGCCTTGGAGTTGAATCAACGCCCACGGGAAACCTTGGGCTGGGCCTCACCGGCCGAGGTCCTGGCCAACACGTTGCGTTGATCACTTGTCATCACCGCGTTCATCCGTTGTTATCCATTTCATCCGTGTTCCAAAGGTTTAGTCACCGCTGAATGCACCCGGCCGAAAACGCCCCGCCCCCGGATCCCCGGGACGAAGAAATCGAGGCCGGTGAATTCGGCGGCCCCTCCGAGTGGTACTGGCATTTCAGCCAGAGAGGAGACTTCGAGCCGGACAGCGACCAGCTGCGCGTGCTCGAGAAGCTCCAGGTGCTGTTCGACAAGCTCGAGGACTACCGCCAGTACCGCGCCGGCAGGCTCAACCGGCTCGTGACCAACCTCGGCGCCGGGCGCAAGCCTCCCGGTGGGATGTACATCTGGGGCGGCGTCGGGCGCGGCAAGTCGCTCATGATGGACGCGTTCTTCAGGGTCTCGCGCCACCGGCGCAAGCGCCGCGTCCACTTCCACGAGTTCATGCGCGAGATCCACGCACGCATGCGCGCGCTGCCGGGGCAGGAAGACCCGCTCGAGGTCGTGGCCACCGATATCTCCCGCAACCTGCGCCTGCTCGCCTTCGACGAGTTCCACGTGAGCGACATTGCCGACGCGATGATCCTCGCGCGCCTGCTGGAGCTGCTGATCGACAAGGGCGTGGTGCTGGTGATGACGTCCAACTACCGGCCCGACGACCTCTATCCCGACGGCCTGCAGCGCGCGCGCTTCCTGCCCGCCATCGAGGTGATCAAGCGCGAGCTCGACGTAGTGGGCCTCGGCGGCGCGGTCGACCACCGCAGGCGCCTGCTCGCGAGCTACGGCGTCTACTTCACGCCGATCGGCCCCGACGCCGACGCCGACCTCGCGCGCTTCTTCGAGGCGATGACGAAGGCGAGCTACGCCGAGGACGGTGCCATCGATGTGGGCGGGCGCCGCATCGCCTTCCGCCGCCGCGCCAAGGGCGTGATCTGGTTCGACTTCGCGGAGCTGTTCGAGAAGCCGCGCTCACAGGTCGACTATCTCGAGATCGCGAGCACCTACCACACGGTTGTCATCTCCGGGGTGCGCACGATGCCGGCGGCACAGACCGATGTGGTGCGCCGTTTCACCTGGCTGGTCGATGTGTTCTACGACCAGCGCGTGAAGCTGGTGCTTTCCGCCGAGGCGCAGCCCGAGGAGCTGGTGGATGCGGGCGCGGACGCGGACGCGCCCGCGTTGATGGTGCGGCGCGAATTCGGCCGCACCGCGAGCCGGCTGCGCGAGATGCAGTCGCGCGACTACTTCGGCCGCAAGCACGCATCGCCCGAAGACCCGCGCGTTCTGGTTAAATGACGGCTGCGGGAATTCGGTTCCCGCCCCCGTGTTTTCCTCCCCTTCGAAGGCCATGAGAACCGACACTTCACGCGACATGAGCATTTACGCGACGATCGGGGCGCTGCTCGCGGCAATTCTTACCTTGGACGCGTTCACGTCCATCGGCTACGCCGTATGGGTGTTCTACCTGCTGCCGCTCGTGCTGTGCGTGTTCCAGTCGCGCTCCTTCCTCCCAGTCGTGACCGCGGCCCTCGTCACCGTGGCGATGGGGGTCGGTTTCAAGCTCTCGGCGTCGGGGATGGACGGGAGCCTCAGGCTCGCCGAGATCAACCGCGGGCTCGCGCTGGTCGTGGTGTGGGGCATGGCTTTCCTCGCGCACCGCGTGGTGGTGGAGAAGGTGCGCGCGCAGCGCCTGGGTTGGATCCGGCGTGGCCAGACCGAGATCGCCGCGAGCATGCTCGGCGAGCAGACGCCCGAAACGCTCGGGCGCAGCTTCATGTCGGCGCTCGCGCGCTACCTCGGCGCGCACGTGGCGATCGCCTACCGGCTCGAGGGCGGCGCGCTGCTGCGCACCGGCGACTATGCCTTCGACGCGCGTGCGCAGGACGCGACGCACGCCGAGCGCCTGGCTCCGGGGCAGGGCCTCGCGGGGGAGGTGATGGCCGAAGGTAGGGCGCGGCTCGTCACCGCGCTGCCCGAAGGCTACCTGCGCGTGGCCTCCGCCACGGGGTCGGGCGCGCCGTCGCACCTGCTCATCGGGCCGATCACCGAGGACGGTCGCGTGAGCGGCGTGGTCGAGCTCGGATTCGTCGGGCCCGCCGCCGACTTCGACGCCGCACGCGACCTCCTCGACCAGGTGTCAGGGCACATCGGCATCGCCATCCGCTCGGCGCTCTACCGCCAGCGCCTGCAGGAACTGCTGCACGAGACCCAGCAGCAGAGCGAGGAGCTGCAGGCGCAGCAGGAGGAGCTGCGTGTCTCCAACGAGGAGCTCGAGGAGCAGGGCCGCGTGCTGCGCGAGAGCCAGGCGCGGCTCGAGAACCAGCACGCCGAGCTCGAGCAGACCAACGTGCAGCTCGAGGAGCAGACCCAGCGCCTCGAGCAGCAGAAGCAGGATCTGGTGCGCGCGCAGGCGGCGGCTACGAGCAACGCGGAGGAGCTCGAGCGCACCAGCCGCTACAAGTCGGAGTTCCTCGCCAACATGTCGCACGAGCTGCGAACCCCGCTCAACAGCTCGCTCATCCTCGCCAAGCTGCTCGCCGACAATCCCCACGGCAACATGGACGACGAGCAGGTACGCTTTGCCCAGACGATCCACTCGTCGAACAAAGACCTGCTCGCGTTGATCAACGACATCCTCGACCTGTCGAAGATCGAGGCCGGACAGATCGAGGTGCAGGCCGAGGCGGTCGCGCTCGACGACATCCTCGCGGCGCTGCGCCAGACCTTCGCGCCGATCGCGGCGGAAAAGCAGGTGACGCTGCGCATCGAGCGCGCCTCGGATGCGCCTGCGAGCCTTACCACCGACCGCATGCGGGTCGAGCAGGTGCTGAAGAACCTGATCTCGAACGCGGTCAAGTTCACCGAGAAGGGCGAAGTGGTGCTGCAGGCGGCGGCGGCGCGCGACGGGCGCATCGCCTTCGCGGTGCGCGATACCGGCATCGGCATCGCCGAGAACCAGCAGGCCGTGGTTTTCGAGGCTTTTCGCCAGGCCGACGGCACCACCAGCCGCAAGTACGGCGGCACGGGGCTGGGACTATCGATCTCGCGCGAGCTCGCGCGCCTGCTCGGCGGCGAGATCCGCCTCGAAAGCGCGCCGGGCCTGGGAAGCACCTTCACTCTCGAGATCCCGGCGACGTACAGCAAGCCGCAACCCGGCGAGGGGCGGGAGGTGCTGCGCCAGCCCGCGCCGGCGGCGCGCGTGCCCCCGGCGCCGGCACCCGAGGCGCGGCCGGCCGCCGCTTCGGCGAGCGGCCCCCACATCGACGACGACCGCAACCAGCGCGGCCACGCCGGACGCATGGTGCTGGTGGTCGAGGACGACCAGAATTTCGCGCGCGTGCTCTACGACCTGGCCCACGAGCTCGACTTCGACTGCGTGCACTGCTCGACCGGCGCCGAGGCGCTCGAGCTCGCGCGCCGCCTCAAGCCGACTGGCATCCTGCTCGACGTGAACCTGCCCGACGAATCGGGTCTCGCAGTCCTGGAGCGCATCAAGCGCGATCCGTCGGTGCGCCACATCCCGGTGCACATCGTCTCTGGCGAGGACCACATCCAGACCGCGATGGGCATGGGAGCGGTAGGCTACGCGCTCAAGCCGGTGGCGCGCGAGGAGCTGGTGCGGGCGATGCGGCGCCTCGAGGCGCGGCTGCAGGAGCGCGTCTCGCGCGTTCTGGTGGTCGAAGACGACGCGGCGCTGCGCAAGAGCATCGCGCTGCTGCTGCAGGGCGACACGGTCGAGATCACCACCGTCGGCACCGTGCGCGAGGCGCTGGCGCGCATCGCCGCCGAGCCCTACGACTGCCTGGTGACCGACCTGCAGCTGCCCGACGCCAACGGCTACGAGCTGCTGGAGAAGCTCGCCGCCGGCGGCGAGCACGCCTTCCTGCCGGTGATCGTCTATACCGGCCGCGCCCTCACGCGCGACGAGGAGACGCGGCTGCGGCGCTACTCGAAGTCGATCATCATCAAGGGCGCGCGCTCCCCCGAGCGCCTGCTCGACGAGGTCACGCTCTTCCTGCACAAGGTCGAGGCGAGCCTGCCTGAGGACAAACGCGACCTGCTGCGCCGCGTGCGCCAGCGCGACGCGGTGTTCGAGGGGCGCACGGTGCTGCTGGCGGAGGACGACGTGCGCAACATCTTCGCGCTCACGCGCGTTCTCGAGCCGCTCGGGGCGAACGTGGAGATCGCGCGCAACGGGCAGGAGGCGGTGGAGCGCAGCAAGCGCGGCGACATCGACCTGGTGCTGATGGACATCATGATGCCGGTCAAGGACGGGCTCACCGCGATGCGCGAGATCCGCGCGCGCCCCGGCGGCGACAAGCTGCCGATCATCGCGATCACCGCGAAGGCGATGGCCGACGACCGCAAGCAGTGCCTCGAGGCGGGCGCCAACGACTACATCGCCAAGCCGATCGACATCGATCAGCTGGTGTCGCTGTGCCGCGTGTGGATGCCGAAGTGACGGCGCAACCGCTGCCGCTGCCACGCGCGCTGCAACCGGGCGACGAACTCCAGCCGGCGGGAGCCGATTTCGACCTCGAGCTGCGCCTGCTGCTCGAAGGGGTGTACGGCAAGTACCAGCACGACTTCCGCCACTACGCCATGGCGTCGCTGCGCCGGCGCATCCGCCAGGCGATGTCGCGTTTCGGCTGCGCCACGGTCTCGCAGCTGCAAGACCGCGTGCTGCACGAGCCCGAGGTCTTCGCCGGCATGCTGCAGTACTTCACCGTGCAGGTGAGCGAGATGTTCCGCGATCCGGCGTACTTCCGCGCGGTGCGCGAGAAGGTGGTGCCGATCCTCGCGACCTACCCGTTCGTGAAGGTCTGGGTGGCGGGCTGCAGCAGCGGCGAGGAAGCGTGGTCGCTCGCCATCGTGCTGCACGAGGAGGGCCTGCTGGCGCGCTCGCTCATCTACGCCACCGACATCAATCCCGAGGCGCTGGGAACCGCGCAGGCAGGCGTCTACGCCCTCGATCGCATTGCCGGGTTCAGCACCAGCTATCTCAAGGCCGGCGGCAAGGGCTCCCTCGCCGACTACTACACCGCGGCCTACAACAACGCCATCTTCGACAAGCGCCTCAAGGCGCACATCGCGTTCTCCGACCACAGCCTCGCCACCGACACGGTGTTCTCCGAGGTGGAGCTGGTCTCGTGCCGCAACGTGCTGATCTACTTCGACCGCGACCTGCAGGCGCGCGCCATCGGCCTCTTTCACGATGCCCTCGCGCCGCGCGGCTTCCTGGGCGTCGGCTCGCGGGAAAGCCTGCGGTTCTCGCCCTACGCCGATGCCTTCACGGAATTCCTGCGCGACGAGCGCATCTACCGCAAGCAATGAACACGGCCGAAGCGGTCCTCGACATCGACGCCATCGTGATCGGCGCCTCGGCCGGCGGTGTGGAACCCCTGGGCGTGCTGCTGGAAGGCCTGCCGGCGGGGTTCCTGCCCTCGCTGCTGGTGGTGCTGCACGTGCCGGCGGACAGGCCGAGCCTGCTGGCAGGACTTTTCGGCGCGCGCTGCCAGCTCCCGGTGCGCGAGGCGATGGACAAGGAAAAGGTCGAACGCGGCACCGTGTATTTCGCACCCCCCGACTACCACCTGCTGGTGGAAAGCGGCAGGACACTGGCGCTTTCGCGCGATGCGCCGGTGCAGTTCTCGCGCCCCAGTATCGACGTATTGTTCGAATCGGCAGCCCAGGCCTACGGGCCGGCGGTGCTGGGGCTGGTGCTGTCGGGCGCCAACAACGATGGCGCCGCCGGGTTGCAGGCGATCCGCGCGGCCGGCGGCCGTGCCTGGGTCCAGGAGCCGACCGATGCCATCGCCGGCGCGATGCCCGCGGCGGCGATCGCGCGCGCGGGCGCCGACCTGGTGCTGCCGATCCGCGACCTGGCCGAGCGCCTGGCCCACCTGCGTACCGGACGCGCATTCGCGATATGACGACATGAGCCCCGAAAACGACAGCGCCACGAAGATCCTCGTCGTGGACGACATCCCGCAGAACCTGGTTGCGATCTCGGCCCTCCTGCGGCGCCCGGGCGTCGCGGTGCTGACGGCGTCGTCGGGCACCGAGGCCCTCGAGACGTTGCTGGTGGAAGACGTGGCGGTAGCCCTGGTCGACGTGCAGATGCCCACCATGGACGGCTTCGAGTTCGCGGAACTGCTGCGCGGGACCGAGCGCACGCGGCGCGTGCCGCTGATATTCCTCACCGCGTCGGCCTCCGATCCCACCCGCACCTTCCGCGGCTACGAGGCCGGGGCGGTCGACTTCCTGCACAAGCCGATCGATCCCCACGTGTTGCGCAGCAAGGTCGACGTCTTCGTGGAGCTGCATGGACAGCGCCGCGCGATGGCACGGCAGCTCGACCAGTTGCGCGCCGCCCTGCGCATGAACGAGATGTTTGTCGCCGTGTTGAGCCACGACCTGCGCAACCCGCTTTCCGCGGTGATGAACGGTGCCAACCTGCTGCCGATGCTCAGCACCGACGCGAAGGTGGTCAATACCGCCGCGCGCATCCGCACCAGCGGCGCGCGCATGGTGCGCATGGTGGAGCAGTTGCTGGAGATCGCGCGCGTGCGTGGCGGGCGTCTCGAGCTGCACCCGGTCCGGTGCGACATGCTGCAGTTGGCGCGGGCGCTGGTCGACGAGCTGCAGAGCGAGGGCAAACCCATCGACCTTACATCCGACGGCCCCCCGGATGGCACCTTCGACCCGGACCGGATGGGTGCGGCGATCTCGAACCTGGTGGGCAACGCGATGCAACACGGCGTGGAAGGATCCCGCATCCACGTCCATGTCGACGGCGCCGACGCCGCAAGGCTGGTCCTGCGGATTTCCAACGACGGCGTGATCCCGCCGGACGTGCTCGAGACGATTTTCGAGCCGTTTCACTCCAGCGGCCCCCAGGGTCGCCCGAGCGGCGGATTGGGCCTGGGACTTTTCATCGTGCGCGCGTTCATCGCTGCGCACGGGGGCGCCATCGAGGCGCGCTCGAGCGCGGTCGAGGGCACCACCTTCGAGGCGGTGCTGCCGCGCCACGCGGTGGTGGTGCACGCGCCGGCGGGGATCCTCTCGTGAAGGCGATCCTGCTCTCGAAAGACGCCGATGCCTTCCGCGCCGAGGTCGCCGAGGTCGCCGACTCCGACCTGCCCGAGGGTGACGTCACGCTGCGAGTCGACTGGTCCACGCTCAACTACAAGGACGCGCTTGCCATCACCAACGCCTCGCCGGTGGTGCGCAAATGGCCGATGGTCGCCGGCATCGACGGCGCCGGCATCGTGGAATCCAGCTCGCACCCGCTCTGGAAGCCGGGCGACGCCGTGATCCTCAACGGCTGGGGCGTGGGTGAGAGCCATTGGGGCTGCCTGGCCCGGAAGGCGCGCCTGAAAGGCGACTGGCTGGTGCGCCTGCCCGAAACACTTACGGCGCGGCGCGCGATGGCAATCGGCACCGCGGGCTACACCGCGATGTTGTGTGCGATGGCGCTGGAATCGATGGGCGTCGTACCCGGGCGCGCAGAGGTGCTGGTGACCGGGGCCACGGGTGGGGTGGGCAGCTTCGCGGTGGCCATCCTCGCCGGCCGCGGCCATCGCGTCGTTGCCTCCACCGGCAAGTTGTCGCAGGCGCCTTATCTGGAAGGCCTCGGCGCGAGCGAGGTCATCGACCGCGCCATGCTGGCGCAGCCCGGAAAGCCGTTGCAGAAGGAGCGTTGGGCGGGCGTCATCGATTCGGTGGGCAGCCATACGCTGGCGAACGCGTGCGCGCAGACGATGGGCGAGGGCGTGGTGGCGGCGTGCGGGCTGGCGCAGGGAATGGACTTCCCGGTGACGGTTGCGCCCTTCATCCTGCGCGGCGTGACCCTTGCGGGCATCAACAGCGTCACGGCGGCGCGCCCGCGCCGCGAGCGGGCGTGGGAACTGCTGGCGCGGGAGCTCGCGCCGCACACCATCGACGCGGTGACCGAAACCATCGGGCTGCGTGCGGCGATCGACCGCGCGCCCGACGTGCTGGCGGGCAGGGTGCGCGGCCGCCTGGTCGTGGACGTGAACGGCTGAAGCGCCGTACCATCGGCGGGGCGAGCTGCGCGGCAAAAAACACAAGCGGGGGAAAGATGAGCACGCTGGACGAGACGCTGGGAACGTACCAGGGGTTCTACGCAGGCTCCATTGCCGACCCGGAGCGCTTCTGGGGCCGCGAAGCCAAGGCGATCGACTGGCACAAGCCGCCGAAGAAGGTCCTCGATTACTCCAATCCGCCGTTCCGCTCCTGGTTCGTGGGCGGCGAGACCAACCTCTGCTACAACGCCATCGACCGCCACCTGTCGATGCGCGCCGATCAGGACGCGCTGGTGTGGATCTCCACCGAGGTCGACGCGAAGCGCACCTTCACCTACGCGCAGCTGCACGACGAGGTGAACCGCTTCGCCGCGATCCTGCAGTCACTCGGCGTGGGCCGCGGCGACCGCGTGTTGATCTACATGCCGATGACGCCCGAGGCGGTGTTCGCCATGCTCGCGACGGTGCGCCTGGGCGCGATCCACTCGGTGGTGTTCGGCGGCTTCGCGGCGGCAAGCCTGGCCGCGCGCATCGACGACGCGCGCCCCAGGGTGATGGTGACGAGTGATGCCGGCATGCGCATGGGCAGGATGATTGCGCTCAAGCCGCTGGTGGATGAATCGATCCGCATCGCGCAATCGCCGCCCGCGCACGTGGTGGTCGTGGACCGCGGGCTCGACAAGACCATGACGCGCGAGGCCGGGCGCGACGTGGACTACGCCGCCGAACGTGAGCGGCACGCGGGCGCCAAGGTCCCGGTGTGCTGGCTCGAGTCCAACGAACCGTCCTACATCCTCTATACCAGCGGCACCACCGGCAAGCCCAAGGGCGTGCAGCGCGACACCGGCGGTTACGCGGTGGCGCTGGCCGCGTCGATGCGGCACATCTTCTGCTCCCGGCCCGGGGACGTGTTTTTCTGCACCTCCGACATCGGCTGGGTGGTGGGCCACTCATACATCGTCTACGGTCCGCTCATCAGCGGCTCCACCACGATCATGTACGAGGGTGTGCCGATGCGCCCCGACGCCGGGGTGTGGTGGAAAATCGTCCAGGACTACAAGGTCACTTCGATGTTTTCCTCGCCGACCGCGATCCGCGTGCTCAAGAAGCAGGATCCGGCGTGGATGAAGAAATACGACACCTCGTGCCTGCGCTACCTCTTCCTGGCCGGTGAACCGCTGGACGAGCCCACGGCGCGCTGGGTATCGGATTCGCTCGGCGCGCAGATCGTGGACAACTACTGGCAGACTGAATCGGGCTGGCCGATCCTCACCGCGTGCCCCGGCATCGAGGACACGGCGCGCAAGTTCGGCTCGCCCTCGTTCGCGGCGTACGGGTACCGGCTCAAGCTCAAGCACGAGGAGACCGGCCGCGAGGTGGGGGCAAACGAAAAAGGCGTGTTGTGCATCGTGCCCCCGCTGCCGCCGGGCGCGATGACCACCATCTGGGGCGATGACGAACGCTTCGTCTCGACCTACTTCAAGTCATTCGCCGACGAGATGGTCTACACCACGTTCGACTGGGCGACACGCGACGAGGATGGGTATTACTTCGTGCTGGGGCGCACCGACGACGTGATCAACGTGGCGGGCCACCGGCTCGGCACGCGCGAGATCGAAGAGGCGGTGCAGGCGCACCCCAACGTGGCCGAGGTGGCGGTGGTCGGCGTGGCCGATGCGGTGAAGGGACAGGTGCCGGTGGCTTTCGTGGTGGTGAAGGACGCCTCGCGCACGGATTCGCAGGCGCTGGCCCATGCACACGCGGCGGAGATCATGGCGACGGTGGATCGCGAAATCGGAGCCATCGCCAGGCCCGCGCGCGTGTTTTTCGTGACGGTGCTGCCCAAGACGCGGTCGGGCAAGCTGCTGCGCCGTTCGATCCAGGCGCTGTGCGAAGGCCGCGACCCCGGGGACCTCACGACCATCGAGGACCCGGGGGCCCTGGAGCAGATCCGCGCGGCGGTGAACGGCGAGCCTGGATCCCCGCCCGCGCGGGGATGACCACGATTGCCGCCGGCGCGGCTTACGCGCTCACTTGCAGGGGCCGATGTACTTGCCTTCCATCTGCTGCGTCATGTTCATCACCTGGCCGTTGCGCGTCATGGCCATCTTCATGTCCATCTTGAAGCCGTCGCTGACGAACGTGATCCTGTTGTCGGCCTTCATCGCGTTTTCGCCCTTGCACTCCATGGTGTAGGACGACGTATTGCCCGACATCTTGAAGTCCTTGATCTCGCAGTTGTCGGGCATCTTGCCGCCCTTGTCGCTGCCGATGCCGCCCTGCTCGATGTCCTTGGCGGTCACGCAATGCTGGAAGGTGCGGTTCTGCTTTCCCATCCCCTTGGGCATGCCCGGCATCGGGCCCATGTCCATTTCCATCTTGTATTCGTACATCCCGTCCTTCATCTTGCCCTTGTACGCGTCGAAGGGGCCGGCGAGGGCGGTGGCCGAAAAAGCCGCGGCGAAAGTGGCGGCAAGCACGAAGTTCTTGCTCATTGCTAAGGTCCTTGCGAGGGTCAAGCGGGCAGAATACTAGAATACGCACTCATGGCAAGCCCTCTCCCGCTCCCCTACGACGCCGCGACCCGCTGCGCCGACCGCTATGCCTGGTTCGAGGCGATCCGTCCGCTCGGCTGGGCGGTTTTCCTCGACAGCGGCGATCCGGCCCGCTCGGGCGGGCGTTATGACGTGCTCGCGGCCGCGCCACGCGCGGTGATCACCGCGGGCAAGGAACCGTTCGCGGCGGCGCGCGGGCTGTTGGCCGGCGAAAGTCCCGGGGTCGATGCGGCGCTGTGGCCGGTGAGCGGCGCCGCGATCGGCTACCTGGGCTACGAAGTGGGGCGCCCATTGGCGGGACTGCAGGGCGCCAGGGATTCACACGTGCCCTTCATGCCCGAATTGGCGCTGGGCCTCTATGGCTGGACGATCGTGATCGACCACCTGGAAAAACGCGCGGCCATCACCTCGCTCGCCTCGCTGGGGGATGCGGAGGTGGCGGACGTGCGCCGGCGCCTGGTCCAGGCGCCGGCGCGCGCGCCGCGCCCCTTCCGGGTCGACGGGCCCATCACCTCCACGCTGGAGCGCGACGACTACCTGCCGCGCGCGCGCCGCGTGCTCGACTACATCCAGGCCGGCGACTGCTACCAGGCCAACCTCACGCGCGAATTCCACGCCCCGTGCTCGGGTGACCCGTGGACCTTCTATCGCCACCTGCACGACACCAATCCCGCCCCGATGGGCGCCTATCTCGAATATCCCTTCGGCGCCGTGTTGTCGAGCTCGCCCGAACGTTTCATCGTGGTCAATGGACGGCAGGCGCTCACGCGGCCGATCAAGGGCACGCGCAGGCGGCGCGCGGACCCGCGGGAAGACGCGGCCGCGGCCGCGGCCCTGCTGGCGAGCGCGAAGGACCGCGCGGAAAACGTCATGATCGTCGACCTGCTGCGCAACGACCTCGGGCGCGTGTGTGAAACCGGCACGGTGCGCGTCTCGGGCCTGTGCGAGCTCGAGACCTTCGCCACCGTCCACCACCTGGTGTCGACCATCAGCGGGCAACTGCGCCAGGGGCTCGATGCGCTCGATGCCCTGGAGGCGTGTTTTCCCGGTGGCTCCATCACCGGGGCTCCCAAGCGCCGCGCGATGGAGATCATCGACGAGCTGGAGCCCCATCGCCGCGAGGTCTATTGCGGCGCGATCGGATACGTGGCCGCGGGCGGGCGCATGGACATGAACATCCCGATCCGCACCACGCTGGTGGCGCGCGGCGAGCTGCGCTTCTACGCGGGCGGGGGCATCGTCGCCGATTCCACGCCCGAAGACGAATTCGAGGAGACCGAAACCAAGGTCGCCGCGATTCGGCGCTCGGTGGCGGCCTTTTCCGGGCCTGCGGGCCTCGGGGCGGCGGCATGAAAGCCGAGCTTCGAGCGCAGATGATCGCGCGCCGCGATGCGCTCTCGGAAGATGAACGCGCCGCGATCGCCGCGGCCCTCACCGGGCACCTCACGCAGCTGCCCCAATACCGGTCTGCCCGCTCGGTGCTGGCCACCATGAGCATCGGCAGCGAGTGGAGCACGCGGCCTTTCCTCGAGCGCGCGCGCGCCGACGGCAAG
>JBBREI010000116.1:0-12384 GCA_038203035.1 Burkholderiales bacterium | reverse complement strand
CGACGCGCGGCCGTGATGGCGGTGCGCAGCGGCGACCGCTCCGGGAGGGCGGCCGCGAACCCCGCGAAGCGCACCGGTGTTACTGGGCTTTCTGCGCGTCGGCCAGCGCTTTCATGGTGCCGTTGTATTCCTCGATGGCGGCGTTGGCGGCGACTTCATGCGCCTTGATCGAGGCTTTGCGGGCATCCAGGTAGTCGGTCATGCATTTCTTGTACGCGTCGAGGTCGCCCTGGAAGCGCTTGCGGACCATGGGGTCCTGGCCGATGGTTGAGCCGGGCAGCTTGGGCTTGGGCTCGCACTGCAGCTTGGGCACGTCGGTGGGTTGCTGTGCGACGCCCAGGGTGCTGGCCGCGCCGAGGATCAGTGCAACAACAAGGGACTGGCGATTCATGGGAAAAACCTTTCGATTGGGATTCCGATGGGCGCGTAGATTAACGCATTACCCCGGTCACTCGCTGACCGGCACCGTGTAGTTGAGGGCAAGGCGGCCTCCGTCGGGGTAGATCGTCTGGCCGGTGAGGTAGGACGCATCCTCGCTGGCGAGAAATACTGCGACCTTCGCGATCTCCGCCGGTTCCCCCATGCGGCCCAGGGGCGTACGCGAAAGGATCTTGCGCTCCGCCTCCCGGTTGCCGAGCACCGCGGTTTTCGCGAGCTCGGTGAGGATGGTGCCGGGGCCGATGCCGTTCACGCGAATGCCTTTCGGCGCAAGCGCCACCGACATCACCTTGGTGAGCTGGTTGATGCCGCCCTTCGAGACGACATAGGGCACCTGGTTGGCGATCGCCAGCACCGCGTTCACGCTCGACATGTTGATGATGGCACCGCCCCCGCCCTGCTTCACCATCTGGCGCGCCGCGGCCTGCCCGGCCAGGAAAGCCCCCTTGAGGTTCACCCCGATCACGCGGTCGAAATCGGCTTCCTCGAGGTCGAGGAATTCCGCGGCGTGCACGATGCCGGCGTTGGCGACGAGGATGTCGAGGCGCCCGAATTCGTTCACCGCCGTGGCAACCGCCGCGTCCACCTGCGATTTCTTCAGCACGTCGCAGGTGGCGAAGACCACCTTGCCGCCGGCGCCCGAAATGCGTTGAGCCGCTTCGCGGCCCCTCGCCTCGTCACGGTCCGCGAGGACGACGCCGGCGCCTTCGCGCACAAAAGCCTCTACGCAGGCGAGCCCGATGCCCTGCGCGGCGCCGGTGACGAGGGCAACCTTGCCTTGCAACTTCACGAAGTCTTCAGCGGCTTCATCGGGGACAGGTCAAAGGGCGCGTCCGCAGGCGCCGATTTCCCCGGCGCGGAGCCACCTTTCCCCTTCACGACGTCCGCCAGATCCGCGCAGAAGGCATCGAGCTTCGCGGGGCAATCCTTCTTGGCGCGCGAGAACACGCTTTCGCGATCGTCCTTCGCGGCGGGGCTGAGCAGGTGCTTGTGCAGCCACTCCTTGTAGTCACCGTCCTTGGTGGCGGCGGCGGCCACGGCATCGACGTTTTTCCACTCCACCATCAGGCGCAGGATCGCATCGGTGAAGCCTTCGTCGACGGGGCCGGTGTCGCAATGGCGGTAGTCGGTGTAGGTCTTGTAGAGCGATTGCCAGCTCACCACGCGTTCGATCGCTTTTTCGGCCGCGGCGGAATCCGCCTTGCTGCACACCTTCTGCGCATGGGCCGGTGCGCATGCAACCACCGCGCAACACGCGATCACCCGTAGCATCTTCATCTCAGGCCGCCATTCCCGGACGGCGTCCGGAGTTGTCCAACCGTTCATGCACGGCGCGCAGGATGCCCGCCACATCCAGCCCGCATTCGGCCATCAGCAGCTGGGGATCGCCGTGTTCCACGAACCTGTCCGGCAGGCCCAGCATCAACGGGGCCACGGCGATGCCCGCTTCGGCGAGCGCCTCACACACGGCCGATCCCGCGCCGCCATGGACCACGCCTTCTTCCACCGTCACCAGCAGGTCATGGGTGGTGGCCAGCCTGATCAGCAGTTCGCGATCGATGGGCTTCACGAAGCGCATGTTGGCGACGGTGGCGTTCAGTTGTTCGCCCGCTTCCAGCGCCGCGGCCAGCAGGGTGCC
This sequence comes from Burkholderiales bacterium, assembly GCA_038203035.1. Lineage (GTDB taxonomy): Bacteria > Pseudomonadota > Gammaproteobacteria > Burkholderiales > Usitatibacteraceae > Usitatibacter. Next base: position 10,307 of record JBBREI010000116.1, on the reverse strand, counting down.
GAAGGCCAGGATGGCCACGCGCTTGCCCTCGCGGCGCACCTCTCCACGGCCCAGGGGCAATGCCTGCATCGCCTTGTGGATCTCGACGCCGGGGCCGGCGCCGCGCGGGTATCGGATCGCGGTGGGGCCTTCGTGCAGGTAGCCGGTGTAGAGCATTTGCCGGCATTCGTTTTCGTCGGCGGGCGCCATCACCACCATGTTGGGGATGCAGCGCAGGAAGGCGATGTCGAAGGCGCCATGGTGCGTGGGGCCATCGGCGCCCACCAGGCCGCCGCGATCGAGCGCAAACACCACCGGCAGGTTCTGCAGCGCCACGTCGTGGATCAGCTGGTCGTACGCGCGCTGCAGGAAAGTTGAATAGATGGCGACCACGGGCTTCTGCCCTTCCACCGCAAGGCCCGCCGCAAACGTGACCGCGTGTTGTTCCGCGATGCCGACGTCGAAGTAGCGATCGGGGAATTCCTGGGAGAACTTCACGAGCCCGGAGCCTTCGCGCATCGCGGGGGTGATGCCGACCACGCGTTTGTCCGTGCGCGCCATGTCGCAGAGCCATTCGCCGAACACCTGCGTGTACGTCGGCCGCGGGCGCGCATCCGGCGCGGGCTTCGCCTTGACGATGCCCACGCCCGGATCGAACTTGCCCGGGCCGTGATAGCCGATGGGATCGTCCTCGGCCAGCTTGTAGCCCTGCCCTTTGCGCGTGACGATGTGCAGGAACTGCGGGCCGGTCAGGCGCTTCACGTTGGCGAGCGTGTCCAGCAGCGCTTCGAGGTTGTGGCCGTCGACGGGGCCGGTGTAGTTGAAGCCGAATTCCTCGAACATCGTCGAGGGCGTGATCATGCCCTTGGCGTGTTCCTCGAAGCGCTTGGCCAGCTGCTTCATGGGCGGGGAGACCGAATCGAGCACCTTCTCCGCGGTTTTCTTGGTCGCCGCGTAGAAGCGCCCCGACATGAGCTTGGCGAGGTAATTGTTCAGCGCCCCGACGTTTTCCGAGATCGACATGTCGTTGTCGTTCAGGACCACGATGACGTTGGCGCCGGTCTGCTCCGCGTTGTTGAGGGCCTCGAAGGCCATGCCGGCGGTCATCGCGCCGTCGCCGATCACGGCGATGACGTGGCGCGCCTCGCCCTGCTGCTTCGAGGCCACCGCCATGCCGAGCGCCGCGGAAATGGAAGTCGACGAATGCGCGGTGCCGAAGGTGTCGTATTCACTTTCCTCGCGCCGCGGGAAGCCGGCGATGCCGCCTTTCTGGCGCAGGCGGTCCATGCCCTTGCGCCGCCCGGTGAGGATCTTGTGGCCGTAGGTCTGGTGGCCCACGTCCCAGATCAGCCGATCGCGCGGCGTCTGGAAGGTGTAGTGCAGCGCGATGGTGAGCTCGACGGTGCCGAGGTTGGACGACAGGTGCCCGCCGGTGGCGGCGACCGAATCGACGATGAAGGCGCGCAGCTCGGTGGCAAGCTGCGCGAGCTGCTTGCGATCCAGGCGCCGCAGCTGCGCCGGATCGTCGACGGTCTCGAGGAGTGGATAGGAGCTCATCGCCAGCGCATTCTACCGCTCGCGGCGCACGATGAATTCGGCCAGCTGCCTGAGCCGGTCGGCAGGCACGTCGAAACCCTCGATCGCCTTGAGGGCGTCGGCCAGCAGCTCCTCGGCGAAGCGCCTGGCGGGGGACAGGCCCATGATGCTGGTGTAGGTCGGCTTGTTCGCCGCCTTGTCCTTGCCCACGGTCTTGCCCAGGGTCAGCGCGTCGCTTTCCTCGTCGAGGATGTCGTCGACCACCTGGAAGGCCAGCCCGATGCACTTGGCGTAGCGGTCCAGGTGATCGAAATCCTGCGGCGAAAGCTCTTCGCCGCAATACGCCCCCATCAGGACCGATGCCCGGATGAGCGCCCCGGTCTTGAGGATGTGCATGTGTTCGAGCTCCGGCAGCGTCAACGCCTTGCCCACCGAATCCAGGTCGATCGCCTGGCCCCCGGCCATGCCGCGCGAGCCACACGCCACCGCGAAGAGCTGGATCAGCTTGAGCTGGTTTTCGCCGCGGGCGAGTGCGTATTCGGCCAGGATCTGGAAGGCGAGGCTTTGCAGCGCGTCACCGGCCAGCAGCGCCGTGGCCTCGTCGAATTCCACGTGGCAGGTGGGCTTGCCGCGGCGCAGGACGTCGTCGTCCATACACGGCAAGTCGTCGTGGATGAGCGAATAGGCATGGATCATCTCCACGGCGGCGGCGGGGATCCGCAGCTTCTGAGCCGGCGCTTGCGTAAGGGCCCCGGCGGCGAACACCAGCATGGCGCGCACGCGCTTGCCGCCGCCGAGCGTGGAATAACGCATCGCGTCGTGCAGCCGGTTGGGCATCACCTGTTGCGCCGGCAGCAGCTCGGCAAGGGCGGTTTCCATGTCGCCGGCCACACCCCGCGACCAGGCCTGAAAGTCGTGCGTGTTCACTTGTCGGGGGTGAAATCTCGCAGCGTCTCGCCGTCGAGGACCGCGATGCGTGCCTGGGCCGCGTTCAGCCGCGATTCGCAGAACTTCAGCAGCTCCGTGCCACGCTGGTAGGCGGCAAGCGACTCTTCCAGCGGGAGCTTGCCGTCTTCCATGCGGCCGAGGAGCGTTTCCAGCTCTTCGAGGGCGGTTTCGAAGGTAAGCGATTCGCCGGAAGGCGCCGGCGAAGGGGTTTCTGCCATGGGAAGCGGGCGGGGCGCCCGGGGGGTTTCGAACGTAACCCGATTCTACACGAAGGTCTTGAAAAATAAGGGAACTCAGGCCAAAATAGCGGTCTGAACAGTACTGGACGGGACGGAGCTGCAGAGTTAAAAGCTAGCTGACTCGATTAGCCCAAATTTGTTTACATCTTCATTTGTCATGGGGGTGCGGATAATGGCGGATCTCGCGAGTCAGAAGGCGCTAACGCGCTCTTCTCCCAACCTGCCGTTGTCGTGGTATTTCGATCCACGCGTGGCGGAAATAGAGCAGAAACTCCTCTTCGCCAAGGGCCCTGGTTACGTGGCCCATGAGCAGATGGCGCGCAATCCCGGTGACTATCGCGTGCTCGATTGGCGCAACAACGGCGCCTGGGCCCTGGTCAACAACGACGGTCGCCACAATCTCGTCTCCAACGTCTGCCGCCATCGCCAGGCGATCATGCTGCGCGGATCTGGTTCGCTTCCGGGCGGCACCATCACGTGTCCGCTGCACCGCTGGAGCTACGACGGCGAAGGCAGGCACCTGGGCGCGCCCTCGTTCCAGGAAAAGATCTGCCTCGACCTTCCGCGCCAGCACCTGCAGAAGTGGAACGGCATGCTCTTCAATGGCGGCCGCGACATCGCGCGCGACCTCATGAACCTGGGCGTGGCGAAGGAGCTGGATTTCTCCGGCTACCACCTCAACAAGGTCGAGACCACCGAATACAACTTCAACTGGAAAACCTTCATCGAGGTCTACCTCGAGGACTACCACGTGGGCCCGTTCCACCCCGGCCTGGGCAAGTTCGTCACCTGCGACGACCTCAAGTGGGAATTCGGCGACTGGCACAGCGTGCAGACGGTCGGTGTGAACCAGCGCCTGGGCACGCCGGGATCCGACACCTACAAGGCCTGGCACGACGCGGTGCTGAACTTCCGCAACGGGGAGCCGCCGCCGCACGGCGCCATCTGGCTGACCTACTACCCGAACGTGATGGTCGAGTGGTATCCGCACGTGCTGGTGATCTCGACGCTTTATCCTCGCGGGCCGGAGAAGTGCCTGAACGTGATGGAGTTCTACTACCCGGAAGAGATCGCGCTCTTCGAGCCGGAATTCATGCAGGCGCAGCAGAAGGCGTACCACGAGACGGCGAAGGAAGACGAGGAAATCTGCGTGCGCATGACCGAAGGCCGCCGCGCGCTGCTGGCGGAAGGGCGCGAGGAACACGGGCCCTACCAGTCACCGATGGAAGACGGCATGGTCCACTTCCACGAGTTCATCCAGCGGAAGATCTCGCAGCACGCCTGATGTAAAGAGCGCAATCGTCGGCGGCTTGCCCGACGATTGCCATTTTTCCTCCCTTATCTGCGGCTATGCTCGCGGCTCCACAGGGAGAACCCCGTGACTTCAAGGCTTCGCACCGCCCTCGGCGGCTTCGTCCACTCCATCTTCGGGACCTGGACGGCCCCGCCGTGGGCGCGGTGGGTGGGTGGGCGCCTTTCACGCGTCGGCTCCGTGGCGCTGGCGGCGGCGATCGTGGGCACCGTCTACGGATACCGCTGGTACGAATCCCGGCCAAACCGGTCGAGACCACCTTCGCGGTCGCCAACCCTCCGCGCACCGCGATCGAGAACGAAGAGGATCCGCAGCCGCTGGTCGTGACCTTCGATCGCCCGGCCGCACCGCTCGGAACAACGGGCAAGCCGGTGAGCGCCAGCATCACGATGAATCCGGCGCTCGAAGGCACCTGGAGCTGGCGTGACGACAAGACGCTGATCTTCACGCCGAATGGCGACTGGCCGGTGGGCGAGGAGTATTCCGTGCGGCTCGGCAGGGAATACTGGATCCCAGGTCCGCGCGCATGTCATCGAGCCGCGGCAAGAGGACGAACTGGGCAATCGCGGGAGCGGTCGCGACAAGCGCGGAATGAATGGTCCGTACCGTGTTGCTGCCGGGGGTCGATTCTCCCTGGCCCTCGAACCACTTCGCCCCCGCCCCGGTAAAGAGCCAATAGAGAGCCAAGACGTCCAACGCCAGCAGAGTCAGGCGGGAGAGGTCGATGCTCTCCCAGTAGTCCGTCGCCGAGAAACCCCAGGGGTAGATTCCGATTCCAACTCCGAGGACGGTCCCTGCCAGCAACATCACCCTTGCCCAGGGCCAAGCGCCTGCCGGTGCACGCGATCAGCGTCGCGTTGGCGCCATACGCCGCGATCACGCTGACCCAGAAGAACGGGCGAAAGCGCGAAGTATCGATTCCTTCGGACAGGAAGACGTGGTCGAAGGGTGCTGTCTCGACGATCGTCAGGAACGCACTGGCGCCCATCGACAGCCACAGCAGTGCCATGGCCTGTCGAACTTGCCGCGGCTTGCCCGATGGCATCATGGTGTTTGGATCAGCCAAGGCCCCGCCAATCGACTACCTAGCGAGCAGCAGGGCGGCGGCAAGGCTGCGAATGACGGTTCGGGTGCTATTCATTTTGTTGTGCCTCCCGTGATTTGTGGCAGCTTATCATCTGGAAATGTCTGCTCCCGAGACGCCGGGAAGGCGTTTTTGGCCACGCCACGAGGGCGCCACGAGCCCGCCACGGCGCCGCTCGCATCCTCTGAATTTTACTTTCAGAGGATGCGAAGATATCCTCTACTTTCCAGATCCAGAGGATACGGAATGGCCACGCCCCTCTATCGCCGGCATTCGCCCGCGCTCTCCGCGACCTACCAGGACGTCGAGAACCACGCCGCCTCCCAGGGTGAGGCGCTGGTGGGAACGCCCGGAGCAATCACCCAGCGCCAGAACGCCGATGGCGCCAGGTACTACGTGCGCCAGTACTACGACCACGAGCGCGCCAAGCGCGACCAATACATCGTCGCGGCGGCTTCGGACACCGCCCAAAGCGCGATCGCCGATTGGAAACGACGCATCGAGGAAGCCAATGAAGTGCGGGCCTCGGTGCGGCTGCTGGCTCGCGAGGGTTATTCGGTGCTGAGCCCGAAGCACCTCGCCGCGATTGCGCCACTTGCCACCCACGGCGTATTCGAAGCCGGTGGGGTGCTGGTTGGGACACACGCCTTCGAGGTCATCGTGAACCGCCTGGGAATTCGCGTCGCGACCTTTGCGACCGAGGACATCGACCTGGCGCGACCCGGCAAGCTGGCGCTGGCAAGGATTCCGAAGGGCGGGCTGCTCGAATTGCTCAGGGAATCGGGCATCGACTTCGTGGATGTCCCCGCGCTCAACCGGAAGGATCCATCCACGAGCTTCAAGGAGAAGGGAAGATCACGTTTCACCTTCGACCTGCTGGTTCCGGCCGCGGGAGACGAGATCGGAATCCGGCCGGTGCCCGAGCTCGGGGCCCATGCCACCGCCCTGCCGTACCTGCGCTATCTGCTTGCCCAAAGCCAGGTTGGCGCGGCGCTCTCCAACCACGGCGTAGCCGCCGTGCGAGTGCCCCTCGCCGAACGCTTCGCGATCCACAAGCTGCTCGTCGCGCAGATTCGCGAAGGGCGGCCCGACAAGAGTGCCAAGGACCTGAGGCAGGCGGCGGCGTTGATCGCGGCGCTGGGAGAGACCCAGCCGGGATCGCTGGAGGAGGCGTACTCAGGCACACCCACTTCCAGCAGGAAGCACATTCGAAAGTCGTTGCGGATGATTCAGGAAAGTTTGGCGCCGCATCCGCAATCGTGGGAGGCCGTGGCCAATTTTGCCGGCTGATGGGGCGACGCGAAAATTCCCTTCCGAATGGCCCGCGATCGCCTCAATGGCGCGTGCACTCGGAGCTAGCCCGCGCAACGCATGGAATCCGGATCTCGACACCTCGAGCAGCCGGCACATCCCGCTGAGCAGCCAGATCGGCCTGTGTCGCGTGATGGCGTAACCTCACTTGGATTCCTTTGCGAAGTACACTGCGGAGCGACGCGTTCTCCTTGCGCAACCTCTCGATCCCCTTCTGCTGCTCCGTCTTGAGCTCCGCGCCCGGCTTTGCCTCCCACTTGCGCAGGAGAAGCGAGCAGGGCCAGTCCTTAAGGACGTTCGGATGGATTCCCGATTCCCTCGCGACTTGGCTGCGGGAAGCCCCGGAACTCGCTTCGCCATGCAACACCTCCTGTGCCATTTTGGCACCAATCGGAAGTGTCCGGAAAGTTGGGGGAATTCCAGTGAGCGTCGATCCGTCCGGCTTGAGTACGCTGACGGCGACCGTCGCGCCGTTGCCCACGACCGCGCCGGCCCAGTTCAGGCGGAGCAACTGTGCCGACGTGCCACTGAAGGCGAATCGCGCCGTCTGGCCAGGACGCGCTATCGCAACCGTTTGCGGTGGGTCTCCTGCGACGAAACTTCCCGTAGCCGGAGTAGACAGTGTCACTGAACCGGCGGTAATTGAACTCGCGGGCGGAGGCGTGAAGATCCCCGAATAGGTGCCGGTTGTGGGCAAGCTGGTTACGAAAGTCTCACAAGACGCGGCCCCCGAGGTGTAGCACGTAGCGCTCCCCACGCTGGAGCCGTCGGGTCGGTACAAGGAGAAGTACGTGGGATTGCCGCTGGCGGCCGCATAGGTCAGCCCGGCAAGGCCGAACTCCAGTCTCTGCCCTGCGGTACCCGCCACGCGAAAACGCAACAACTCGCCCGCCGCGGCTGTGGCAAGGGAGCCCGCGGATCCGCAGGGGCCGGCTTGTCACTCGCGCGAAGGCACGCCCCGTCTTGCAGCGGGAACTCACCAGGATTGTCTCTCGCGGTTGAGAAGCACGACTAGAAATAAGCGCCCTACGATTTAATCGCCCCCGCCGCTTTGCTGCGTTATCATTCTTTCACGGAAATAAACATTTTCTTAAATCGTTGCATCGCGTTTAGAGTTACCGCTGACCCGTGTTTATGTGTGCGTGCATAAACAAAACGGGGCGCCCAGTGGCGCCCCGTTCCGCTTCTTCGCTCCTCCTCCGTTATTCGGTGTCGAACTCGTGCACCACGGCCCAGAGCGTGGCATACGTGTGTTGCGCGAAATCGGCGTGCAGCTCCTGGTAGTCCTCCGCGCGGACCGGCTCGCGCTCCTTGCCCTTGCGGATCTCGTACCAGCGCTGCTGGATCTTTTCCCGCGTCGCGTGCGGCGGCATGGCGGGGCGGCGCAACAGGGGGCTCGTGCCCGCGAAGAGCCGGCGCTTCAACGTGACGTCCGCGGATGATATGCGGAAGAGCTTCGTCAGCATGTTGGAGGTGGCACCGTGGCGGATGAAATGCTCCAGTTGGCGCGAGCGCTTGTTGAGGTAGTCGACCTGCCGGAGCCCATGATCGAGCGAACCCGCGTCGATCTGGATGGCGACCCGCGGCTCCGTCATTTCCGACAGCTGCACGAGCTCCGAGGAAGTCAGAGCCTGCAGTTCCGCAATATGCCGCTCCGTGAGGCCTTCCGTCCCGGGCTGTTTCCCCGCGTCCTGCACCTGGCGAATCAGGTGCGCGAGCAACAGAAGTCTCAACTGCTGGTCCTGGATGACTATCATCCGACCCCCTCGTTGTTCTGTGGTGGAGCCACCGGTTCGTGTGTCGGGCAAAAATGCTCTTTGACCGGGGCGAAGTCAACGGGAAATCACCAAATATTTCAGGATTTCTCGGCTGACCCTCTCCCCGGCCCTCTCCACCCACGTTCCACTTCGCAGGGGCCCGAGGGGAGAGGGGGCGCTATCAGTCTTCCTCCCGCTCCAGCTTGAACTGGGAGGCGAGGTGTTGCTGGGTCTGGGGCGGCACCGCGGCGTAGTGGCTGAATTCCAGGGTATAGGCTCCCTGTCCCCCGGTGACCGACCGCAGCCGGGATTGATAATCAGTCACTTCCGACAGCGGCACCATGCCCTGGATCGACATCAGGTCGCCCCCGGCGGACTCGGTGCCGGTCACCTGGCCGCGCTTGCCGGACAGATCCGAGGTCAGGTCGCCCACGAACCGGTCCGGGGCCGTGATCTCCACGTTCACGATCGGCTCCAGGATGATCGGGGAGGCCTTGAAGATGGCGTCGATCACGGCCTTGCGCCCGGCGGTGACGAAGGCGATTTCCTTGGAGTCGACGTCGTGGCTCTTGCCGTCGAAGACCACGACGCGGATGTCTTCCACCGGGTAGCCCGAGATCACGCCGTGGTCGAGCGCCTGGCGCACGCCCTTTTCCACCGCCGGGATGAACACCGTCGGGATCACGCCGCCTTTCACCTCGCTCGCGAATTCGAAGCCGGAGCCACGCGCCAGCGGCTCGATCTTCAGGAAAACTTCGCCGAACTGCCCGGCGCCACCGGTCTGCTTCTTGTGGCGGCAGTGGCCCTCGGCGCGCCGCATGATCGTCTCGCGATAGGGAATGCGGGGCGGCTTGGTCGAGACGTCCATCTTGTATTGCTGCTGCATCTTCTCCAGCTTGGTGCGCACGTGCAGCTCGCCCAGGCCACGCACCACCGTTTCGTGGGTCGTGGGGTGGCGCTCGATCCAGAGGCAGGGGTCCTCGACCTCCAGCTTGTGGAGCACCTCGAAGAGGCGCTGCTCGTCGCCCTTCTTTTTCGTTTCGACCGCAATCGAATGCATGGGCGTGGGGAAGTCGAGCGCGCGCAGGCGGATGTGATCCTCGTCATGGGAATCGTGCAGGACCGAGTTGAATTCCAGCTCGTCCACCTTGGCGATGGCGCCGATCTCGCCGGGCACCAGCTCATCGGTCTCCACGTATTCCTTGCCCTGCAGCTGGTAGAGGTGGCCCGCCTTGAACGCCTTCTTGCCCTCGCCGATGTAGAGCTGCGTGTCCTTGCGCACCGTCCCCTGGTGCACGCGGAAGACCGCCACCTTGCCCACGTACGGATCCATGATCACCTTGAAGACGTGCGCCAGGACGTGTTTCTTCGGGTCGGGCTCCGAGTGGAATTCTTCGCCGTCGCTCTCCGCGGAAAGGATGAATGGTGGCGGGTTGCCTTCCGTGGCGTTGGGGGCGAGCTGGGCCAGGATTTCGAGAAACTCCATCACGCCAGCGCCGGTTTTCGCGGAGGCGAAACACACGGGGATCAGGTGGCCTTCGCGCAGCGCCTTCTCGAACGGGGCGTGCAGCTGTTCGGGCGAGAGTTCCTCGCCCTGCTCCAGGTAGAGCGCCATCAGCTCCTCATCGACTTCCACCACCTGGTCGATGAGCCTGGAGTGCGCCTCCTTCACCGAGGAGAAATCGGAATCGCCGTCGGGAGTGAAGAAGCAGTCGACGACATCCTTGCGGCCGTGCGCCGGCAGGTTGATCGGCAGGCACTCCTTGCCGTAGACATCCTGGATGCGGCGCATGAGCGCTTCGAGGTCGATGTTCTCGGCATCGATCTTGTTCACCAGGATCATGCGACACAGGCCGCGCTTGCCGGCCGAACGCATCATGCGCGTGGTGTTGAGCTCGATACCGTTCTGCGCGTTGATGACCACCACGGCGGTTTCCACCGCGGCCAGGGCCGCGATCGACTGCCCGGCGAAATCCGGCATGCCGGGTGTATCGACCAGGTGGACGTGGATGCCCTTGAAGGGAAAATTCACCAGCGAGGAATTGAGGGAATGGCCGTACTGCTTTTCCAGGGGGTCGTGGTCGCCGACGGTGTTGCCGCGCTCCAGGCTGCCCATCGCCGCGATCACCCCGGCCTTCCAC
>JBBREI010000115.1:0-12579 GCA_038203035.1 Burkholderiales bacterium | reverse complement strand
ATCGTCAAGCTTGATAATCAGGTCGCCGCTCTTGATGCCTGCTTCAAATGCCGGGGTGTCCTCGATAGGCGAGATCACCTTGACCAGGCCGTCTTCCATGCTGACCTCGATGCCGAGGCCGCCGAATTCGCCCTGCGTGCCGACCTGGAGGTCACGATAGGCTTCCTGGTCGAGGAACGCGGAGTGGGGATCAAGGCCGGTGAGCATGCCGTTGATCGCTTCCTTGAGGAGCTTGCGGTCTTCGACCGGCTCCACGTAATCGCTCTTGATGCGCCCGAAGACCTCGCTGAAGAGCCGCAGGTCGTCGACCGGAAGCTGCAGCGCGGAGATCTGGCGATCGGCAACCGCGGAAAAATGAAGGCTGGCGGCCACACCAAGCGCCGCACCGATGGCCAGGAGGCCGACCTGCTGGAACTTCTTCTGCACTATGTCACCCTTGCCCCGTACCGGGGCCCTGAAGAATTGTTGAGCTTGAATTCCCCTGGCGCTTATTGGGCGACCCAACGCAATGGATCGAACGGTTTTCCGTCACGCCTCAACTCAAAGTATAGCCCCGAATCCGCGCTCCCACCCGATGCTCCAACCTGTGCCACGGCGTCCCCCCCACGGACGGATTCACCCACCTGGCGCAGCAACCCTTCGTTGTATGCGTAGAGGCTCATGTAGCCCTTGCCGTGGTCCAGGATCAGCAGGTTTCCGAAGCCCCTGAGCCAGTCGGCGTACACCACGCGCCCGTCGGCGACGGCACGCACGGTTTCACCGGTAACGGCGCGGATGAAGAGCCCCTTCCAGCTCGACCCCGATTCCTCGCGCGGCGCCCCGTACCGGTGCGTAAGCTCGCCGCGCACCGGCAGCTTGAGGCGGCCCTTGAGCGCCTCGAAGGCCTTGGCCGAGACGGAGGCGTCGGCGACGTTGTCGATGGTCTTGCCGGGTGCCGCCGGCGTTCCGGGCTTGGGTTTCGCGGCATTTTCGCGTTGCCGCGCGGCAAGCGCGCGGGCGATCTCCTCCACCAGCTTCGAAAGCCGCGCCTCGTCGCGCTTGAGCTTGCCGATTTCGCGCCGGCCCTTGGCGATCTCGCCGGCGATGCGCTGCACCGCCTCCGCCCGAGCGAGGCGTTCGCGCTCGAGCTTGCGCGCTTCGGCCACGCTTTCCGCTTCGTTCTGCGCGATCTCCTCGCGGCGCGCGGCGGCATCGGTGGCCAGCGCGGCCAGCTCCTCGCCCTTGCGGCGCAACTGGCCGATGAGATCCGCGCGCGCGCGCTGGATGTAGTTGTAGTACTCGACGTGGCGCGCGACGGTGGCGGCATCGCGGCCCTCGAGCGCCAGGCGCAGGCGATCGGGGGCACCCTGCTGGTATTGAAGCCGCAGCAGCTTGCCCGCCTGCGCCTCCTGCTCCGCGATGCCGGCGCGGGTTTCGAGTTCCTTGCGTGTGATGGCGGCGAGCTCGCCTTCGAGCGCGCGGCGGCGCTGCGAGAGCTCGAAGAGCGCGCGGTGCGCCTCGCTTGCCGCGCGGCCGCTTTCGCGCAACTGGTCCGCGGCCTCGCCACTCGCCTTTTCCGCCGTGGCCAGGTCCGACTGCATCTTCTCGATGCGCCCGCGCAGCTCGCGCAGGTCCTGCTCGCTGGCGGGATTGGCCTTCGCGGGGGCGCTTTTCGCCGGCTGCGGCGCGCCGCGCAGGGACCCCGCGTGCGCCAGCAGCAACGCGGCTGCCGCGCACCACACGACGCGCGCCAGGGGCGTGGCGCCCATCGCGCCTACCTGGCCTTGCCCTGGCTCGCGACCGAATGCATCGCCTTCGCGATCGCCTCGGGGTCGCCCAGGTAGCGGCGGCCGCGCGGGCGCATGGCGTCGTCGAATTCGTAGACCAGCGGCACGGCGGTGGGGACGTTTTCGGCCACGATCGCCGCGTCCGACGTGGCGTCGAAATATTTGATCAATGCGCGCAGGCTGTTGCCGTGGGCGGCGATGAGGATGTTTTCTCCCGCCGCCACGCGGGGGGCGACGTGCTCCTTCCAGTACGGCACCACGCGCGCCACCGTGTCCTTGAGGCATTCGGTGCGCGGGATCTCGGCGCGGGTGAGCTTCGCGTAGCGCCGGTCGTGGCGCGCGTCGCGCTCATCACCTGGCGCGAGCTCGGGCGGGGGGATGTCGTAGCTGCGGCGCCAGACCAGCACCTGCTCCTCGCCGAACTTCGCTGCCGTCTCGGCCTTGTTGAGCCCCTGCAGCGCGCCGTAGTGGCGTTCGTTCAGGCGCCAGTCCTTCACAACCGGCAGCCACAGGCGGTCCATCTCCTCGAGGGCGATGTTGAGCGTGCGGATCGCGCGCTTGAGCACCGACGTGTAGGTCACGTCGAAATCGAATCCTTCGGCCTTGAGCAGCTTTCCCGCCGCACGCGCCTCTTCAACGCCCTTGGGCGTGAGGTCCACGTCGGTCCAGCCGGTGAAGCGGTTTTCCTGGTTCCACGTGCTTTCGCCGTGGCGCAACAACACGAGTTTTTTCATCACTTGATTTTAGAACACTAACGCCTCTCGACGGGAACAACGACAGCCACCTCGGGGAGCTTTGACCTTCTTTGCCCTCCGATGCGCGTGTTCCCGGGTTGATGCGTCTTCAGTTCACGGAGGTGCACCCGCCCTTTGCCTTTTCGCCTTTCCTCCGTGATCTTTGTGTTTCCGGCTGTCAGTCCCGCGGGGAAATCCGGCCGTAGTGCGAAGGGAAAGTAAAATGAAGCCCTTGAGCCCCCCCACCCCCAGAGAAGAATTCCTCGCCGGCAGCAGGGAAATCGCCCCGATGCTGATCGGCACGGTGCCCTTCGGCTTCGTGGCCGGCGTGGCCGCCATCACCGCGGGCATGACCGCCGCGCAGGGCATCGCGCTTTCGGTGCTGTCCTTTTCGGGCATCGCGCAGCTGATCGCCGCGCAGCTGATCGCGGTCGATTCGCCCATCATCGTGACGGTCGCGGCCGCCTTCGTCGTGAGCCTGCGGTTCCTGATGTACAGCGCCGCCGTATCGCCCCACCTCGCGCACCTGCCGCGCCGGTGGCGGATGCTCTTGTCGTACGTCATGACCGACCAGAGCTTCGCGGCGGCCTTGCGCCGCTTCAGCGCGCCGGGCGACCGCCGCCATCGCCACTGGCACTTCCTCGGCTCGGCGCTCACGCTATACGTGACGTGGCAGGCGGCGGTTGCTTTCGGCGTCCTGGCGGGCGCCAGCGTCCCCTCCGCATGGTCGCTGGATTTCGCCGTGGTGCTCTGCTTCATCGCGCTGCTCATCCCGGCCCTGAAGTCGCGCGCCGACCTCGCCGCGGCCATCGTCGCCGGCGCGGTCGCCCTCGTGGCCGCGGGCCTTCCGTACCGGCTGTCGCTGGTGGTCGCGTCGATCGCGGGAATTGCCGCGGGCCTGGCCATCGAGCTGCGCCACGAGGGCTCGAAATGAGCACCTGGCTCGCGATCCTCGGCGTCTCGCTGGTGACCTTCCTGCTGCGCGCCTCCTTCATCGTTTTCGCCGACCCGCACCGCTTCCCGCATCGCTTCCGCCAGGCGCTTGTGTTCGTGCCGCCCGCGGTGCTCGCGGCAATCGTGATCCCGGGGCTGCTCCTGGCACAGGGCCAGCTCGACCTGTCGCTCGCCAATCCCCGCTGGATCGCGGGCGCCATCGCGATCCTGGTCGGGTTCGCCGTGCGCAAGCCGGTCGCCATCATCGTTTCCGGCATGTGCGCGCTTTGGTTCCTGCATTGGGCGTTGGGGTAAAATTGCCCCTTTTGCAGGGCCTCGCGGCCCCTGAAAGCACCCCCCCGATGGGCGAATTCCTGATGAACAACCTGGCGCTGGTCGGCCTTTTCCTGGCCAGCGGCACGATGCTGGTATGGCCCGAAATGGCCAAGCTGGTGGGCGGCGCCGACACCGGCGCGGTCGGAACGCTGGATGCCACACGCCTCATGAACCAGAACGGCACGCTGGTCCTGGATGTGCGCGAACAGAAGGAATACGCCGCCGGCCACCTGCCGCGCGCGCGCCACATCCCGCTCGCGGAACTTGCCGGGCGCCTTGCCGAGATCAACAAGTTCAAGGAAAAAGCCGTGCTGGTCACGGATCGTGGCGGCGCGCGCGCCGGCGCCGCGGCCCGGCTGCTGAAGAAATCGGGCTTCACCAACGTGGTCCAGCTGAAGGGCGGGGTCGCGGCCTGGCAACAGGCGAGCCTGCCGGTCGAGAAGTAAACGATGCCCAAGGTCATGATGTATTCCACCGGCGCGTGCCCCTTCTGCGTGATGGCCGAACGCCTGCTGAAGTCCAAGGGCGTGGCGCAGATCGAAAAGATCCGCGTCGACCTCGAACCCGCGCGCCGCGAGGAAATGATGCAGCGCACCGGCCGGCGCACCGTCCCCCAGATCTACGTCGGCGATCGCCACGTCGGCGGCTTCGACGAGCTCTCCGCGCTCGATCGCGCCGGGGGCCTGGATCCCCTCCTCGCCGCCTGAAGCGGCGCCCCACGTTTTCCAACTCCGCGTTTTCCAACAAGGAAGCTCCATGAGCGAAGCAGCCCAGAACACCCAACCCGTTTTCTCGATCGAGAAGGTCTACGTGAAGGACCTCTCCCTCGAGATCCCCAACGCCCCGCAGATCTTCCTCGAACGCGAAGCCCCGCAGGTCGACATCCAGCTGCACCACAACACCAACGGCGTCGAAGAAGGCGTCTACCAGACCGTGCTCACCGTCACCGTCACCGCGAAGGTGAAGGACAAGACGATGTTCCTGGTCGAGGCGGCGCAGGCCGGCATCTTCGTGGTGCGCAACGTCCCGGCGGCCGAGCTCGAGGCGGTGCTTTCGATCGCCTGCCCCAACATCCTCTTCCCGTATGTGCGCGAGGTGGTGTCGGATGTCGTGGTGCGCGCGGGCTTCCCGCCGGTGGTGCTGAGCCCGGTGAACTTCGAGGCGATCTACCAGGCGCAGCGCGATCCGCAGGCGCAGGTCGAATCGCCGCCGGTCCAGATCATCACCCCCACCGTCTCGCACTAGGCCGCCGCGATGCGCGCCCTCCTGCTCGCAGGGATCGCGCTCGCCGCCGCGCCGGGCTGGGCGGTGGAATACCGCGCGATCGGCGACAAGCCGGCGATCCTCTACGACGCGCCGTCGACACGCGCCGATCGCCTCTTCGTCGCCAGCCGCGGCTATCCGTTCGAGGTCCTGGTGAAGCTCGACCAGTGGACCAAGGTGCGCGATTCCAACGGCGAGGTGGCGTGGGTGGAAAACACCTTGCTCGGCACGCGCGCCACGGTGCTGGTCACCGTGCCGCTGGCCGACGTGCGACAGGCCCCCAACCTGCAGTCGCCGCTCGCCTTCGAGGCCTACAAGCAGGTGATCCTCGAGGTGCTGGAGCCGCCCGCCGAAGGCTGGGTGAAGGTGCGCCACCGCGACGGCCAGTCGGGTTTCATCCGCCTCTCACACGTCTGGGGCGCGTGAGGCCTTGAAGATCGCGATCCTCGGCGCGGGGGCCTGGGGGTCCGCGCTGGCGATTTCGTTCTCCGCGCAACACGAAGTCCACCTGTGGACACGCGATGGCGCGGCGGCGCAACTGCTGCGCGCCACCCGCGCCAGCCGGTACCTCCCCGGCGCGATCCTTCCGGACCCGATACACGTGGAGCACGACCTCGCCGCCGCCGCGGGTGATTGCGAGCTCGTCATCATTGCCACCGCCACCGCCGGACTGCGCGAGACCGCAATCGCCCTGGGCGCGGTGTCGAGCTCGCCCGCGTTGGTGTGGGCGTGCAAGGGATTCGAAACCGCGACGGGCGAGCTCCCGCACCAGGTGGTGGCCCAGGCGTTGCCCTCGGCGCGCCGCGTCGCAGCGCTTTCCGGCCCCAGCTTCGCGCTCGAGGTGGCTGCGGGCCTGCCCGCGGCACTCGTCTGCGCCTCCAACGACGCGGCCTTCGCCGCCGAGATCGCATCGCGGCTCAACAGCGCGCGGCTGCGCATCTATTCGAGCGCCGACCTGGCGGGCGTGGAGCTCGGCGGCGCGCTCAAGAACGTGATTGCCATCGCCGCGGGCATCTCCGATGGCCTCGCCCTCGGGCGCAACGCGCGCGCGGCGCTGGTCACCCGCGGTTTGGCGGAGGTCACGCGCCTGGGCGTGGCCATGGGCGGCAGGCCGGAAACCTTCGCGGGACTCGCCGGCCTGGGCGACCTGGTGCTCACCTGCACCGGCGAGCTGTCGCGCAATCGCGAGGTGGGCGTGCGACTGGCGCAGGGCCAGGCGCTCGACACGGTGCTCGCGCAACTGGGGCATGTGTCCGAAGGTGTCGCATCCGCGCGCGCCGCGCTGCATCACGCGCGCGCCCACGGTGTCGAGATGCCGATCACCGAGGCGGTTTGCGCGGTTCTGTTCGATTCGCGCGCCCCGCGAGACGCGGTCCAGCAACTGCTCGCGCGCGATCCACGCAGCGAGGTCTAGGCAAGCTCTGATTCATTCCCCGGGATAGATCAGAGCCTGCCTACGTGCGGGATGAATCGTGAAGGAAAATCCCGCCGAGGAAAGCAAAATACAAGGCGTTGGCGGGAATGTGGAAATTGAAATCGAACATCCCATGCAGCGCCAGCGCCATCACCGCGAACCCGGCGCTCACCTGCAGGTACCCGAGCGTGCGTGAAGCGCGCCGCGCGCGCAGCACGCGCCAGCGCATCAGGCAGGCGGCGCCGATCAGCGCGACGACGGCGATCCCCGCCACACCCATCTCGAGGAAGGCCTCCGCGTAGTCGTTGTGCGCATGGTCGATGAAGCCGACCATGCCTTCGCCCTGGTAGCGGCGGAAGACATCGGCGAAGGTGCCCAGCCCGCTGCCGAAGGGCAGGAACTCGAGCCCCGCGCGCACCGTGG
This sequence comes from Burkholderiales bacterium, assembly GCA_038203035.1. Classification (GTDB taxonomy): domain Bacteria; phylum Pseudomonadota; class Gammaproteobacteria; order Burkholderiales; family Usitatibacteraceae; genus Usitatibacter. The sequence continues at coordinate 5,710 of JBBREI010000115.1, read as the reverse complement.
CGCCGGCGATGCGCGCGCGCCCGTCGTAGCCGAGCGAGAGCTCCTCGGGAGCAAAGCGCTCGAGGATCGGCGTGAGCCCCACGTAGGCCGCCAGCAGCAGGGCGGTCGCGGACACCGCGACCAGAAGTACCCGGATACGCACCAGCCCCGCGCGCCAGACGAGCCCCATCGCCGCGGCAGCGAATGCCGCCATGCCGCAGGCGATGCCGGCGCGCGAGCGCGTGAACAGCAGCCCCGCCATCACCAGCACAATCACCAGCGACCACGCGATGCGCCTGGCCAGCATCGCGTCGGCGTGGCGCGGGTGTTCGAGCATCGCGCGCCCTTGCCCGTCGCGCACGGGCATCGTCTCCGCCGCCCAGATCGCCACCAGCACCGGCAGCGCCATCGCCATCAGGCCCGCGAAGTGGTTCCTGTTGACGTACGTGCCGGTGGCCGCGCCGCCCGCATACGGGTTGCCCAGGCGCAGCAGCGAATCGTTGCCGGACCCCACCTGCAGGATTCCGAGCAGCGCTTCGGCCACCGCCACCGCGACGAAAACAAGCGCGAGTGTGCGCAGCGATCGGCGCGATACGAGCTGCACCGCCAGCACGACGGCGATGGGTGGGATAAGGGCGAGGGCCGCGTATTGCGTCGCCACCGGATTGACGCTCAGCGCGTGCCAGGCATCACGTGCCCCCACCACATCGAGGACTTCGCCATAGGCGCCGCGGCCGGGCAGCGCGATCCACCACGCCCCCGGAATCGGCAGCAACTGGACCAGCGGCACGGCCACCAGGATCGCCAGGGCCCAGCGCATCGCCGGCGACAACCGCTTCCACGCCAGCGGCAGCTCGCCGCTCCACGCCATCGCAACCAGCAACAGCAACCCCGCGGATTCGAGCACCAGCAGCGGGATCGGCCGGTTTGCGCCACGCACCAGCGGCGCGAACACGAGCATGGCGGCCACCGCCCAAAAAAGAACGGGGCCAGCGGCCCCGGTACCCTCGGCGCGCGGATCCCGCGGCGTCAACTCGGGCTGACGGTCTGGTTGTTGCGGGAATCTATGATGGCGCCCACGGCGCCGGCGCCGACGGATCCCGGCACCAGCAGCGAGGCCAGGGCCGGGCCCACGGCCGCCGGCGCCCCGATGATCGGCAGCGCCGCGAGCAGCTTGCAATCGCGGTCCTTCTCCACTTCGAAGCGTTCGTTCTCCTTCATCTTCACGCGGCAGCCGTCGTCGTATTCCACGACCGTGCTGGAATTGGCGGTGGTGATGATGCGGGTGCCCGGCAGCAGGCGTTGATCCTCCGCGCCGGATGCGAGGCCGTCATCGCGGCTGACCAGCACGTTGCCCTGCATTTCCACGAGCCTGGCCACGGTGCCGTCGTCCTTCTGCGCAAAAGGCTGCGACGCAAACGCCAGCGCCGCAAGCGCCGCCGCGAGCCCGAAGTTGCCCCTGAATGTGTGGTTGCCTGCCGCCATCTAAATCTCCCTAAAGCCGAATGTTATTGCGCTGCCGCCTGCCGGGTCAACGTGCGCGCGCCAGCCGCATGTCGTCGAACCACGCGGTCCCCGCCACGTATGTCGTGCCCTCGTTCAGGCCGGCCGGCTGCAACTGCAGCACCTGCCCGGGGCAATCGGGCGGAACCTCGACCGGCACCCTGAATCGGCGCCACTCGCCACCGGCCAGGAAACGCTCGGACGCCGCAAGCGTGCGGCCGGCGCCTTCCGCGGCCACGCACCGAACGATCCATTGCAGGCCGCGCACGCTGTTGAGCTGTTCGAGCCGCGCGAGCCCGCTCAGCTCGTAGCGTCCCGGCGGCACCGCGAGGTACTCCTCGACCGCCGGCGCCGACTGGCGCTTGCCGGTGTAGGTGACTTTCATCGCGCGTTTGCCGGCGCCGCTGTTGGCGCTGGCGAATACCACCGCGTTGCCGGTCTCGTGCTGCCGGCCGCCCGCGCTGCGCCAGTCAAAGCCCACGCCGCTGGGCTCGAACTCGAAGCTGCCGTTGAAGACGAAACCCACGTCGGCCAGGCGTTCGCGCGGCAGCGTGTTGAGCCAGGCCTGGTAGGCGCCTTCCCACTTGCCTGCCGCGCGCAGGCGCCCAACCACACATTCCACCTCGATGGCCTGCGCGCGTCCCGCGCCCGCGCGCTGCTGCAGCAGCGGAGCCAGCAGGGCGGGGTCGACATTGCGGCGGCACGAATCAACGATGAAGGCACCGAGCCACGCCGGATTACGCGCGGCAATCGCCAACATGCCGGGCTCGCGCGCGGCGAGCAGCTGCGCGAACACCGGGAAGACCCGGTCGTATTCGCGGTAGTTGTCCACCAGCCGGTCGAGCAGCACCAGCGCCTGCGGCACATCCTGGTGGCGCAGGAAAAATCCGTGTGAGAGCAGCAGCGTGTCGCGATCGATGGGTGCGATCCTTGCCGCCGATTCGAACGCGCGCCGGGCGCCCTCGATGTCGCCGCGCGCTTCGCGCTCCTGCGCGACCACCAGCAGCGCGGCGACCTCCGCCGGGTTTTCGCGCAGGATCGAGGCCAGCGCGGGTTCGCCCGCGGCCTGCGATTGCGCGGCGAGCAGGCGTGGCCTGCCGCTGGGGTCGTACAGGACGCCGTTGACGGCGATGATCCGCCACGCCAGCAGCAACCCGATGGCCACCGCGCCTGCGCGCCACGCCGCGGCGTGCGAGCTCACTTGACGTCCGGGAACAACAGCAGGCGCGAGATGCGCAGCCGGCCATCGCGCAGGGCGAGGTCGATCTCCATGTCCACCTTGCGCTCGATGCGGTTGCCGCCGTCGGCGTAATCGGCAATGAGGGTGGCGCCGCCCTGCGCGCGCGCCGTGGCCCCGGCGGTTTGCCAGGTCAGTTTGTCGAGGCGAAGGCGGCGGGTGCGCGTGGCGCGGAAGAAATCCGCGTAGGTGTTGCGCACCCGGAATCCCTTCCACATGCCGAGCTGGTCGGTATCGAAAAGCGCCATCAGGCCGTCGGCGCTGCCCTCCTCGTAGGCGCTCACCAGCTGCGCCACCACGAGCTCGATGTCGTCGACGGTAGGACCTGAAGCGCCTGGCGAAACCTGCGCGGCCGCGGGGCCCGGCTGCGCGGAGGCCTGCGCCAGGCGAATGACCGGCATCGCGGGGAGCGTCGGGGCGGGCTCGATGCGCGCGGGACGCGGATCGGGGCGCGCCTGGGCATGGGCTGCTTCGGGCGCGGGAACGGGAACGGGAGACGGCCCCACATTCGCCGGTTGCATCGGCGCCGGAGGGGCTGCGGCGGGTGCGGCCGGCGCCGCGTCCTTCGGCAGGTCCTGCGGGCGAATCGATGTCGAGGCCAGGCGCAGCGGCTTGTGCGACGGCTTGAACAACTCGATCGGGTCGAAGCTCATCGCCGGCCTCACGTCCATGAAACGCGGCATCTCGACGCGCCAGCCCTGCGCATCGCGCAGCGCCACCGCGCGCTCGAGCAACGAATAGTGCTGCGGCGTGTCGCCCATCCACCATGCCTGCACCGCAAACACGGCGACCAGCATCATCGCGACGACGGCAAAGCGCCGCAGGTAACCGCCGCCGGCGCGGCGCGGGCTGCCGTCGACCGGCGCCGGCGCCACGTATTCGAACGGCGCCGACACGTGCGACTTGCGCATCATCTCGTCATAGGCCTTGCGCGACGGCCCCTCGGAAAGGGTGGCGTACGCCTCGTTCACGCGCTGCGCGCAGTTGGTGGGCCACTCGTTTGCGTCGGCATCCTGGCGGTCGGGATGGATCAGGGCCATCAGCAGGCGGTAGTTCTCCCGGATCGTGTCGCGCGCGGCGCCTTCCTCCAGGCAAAGGACCTGGTAGTGGGTCGCGCGTTCCCGCAGGCAGACCTGGCGCACGAAGGCGCGCGCGGCCGCCACCAGCTGCTCGCGATCCATCGGGGTGGGCCCACGCGCCGAATCGAAGCGCCCGAGGGCGAACTTGAGCACCACGTGCCCCTCGGGCAGCGGCTCCTCGCCATGGATGTAGTACGGCCTGAAACGCGCGGGCTCGCGATAAAACGCAACGAGCTGCGAGGCGACCGACGCGAAACCGGCTGCGGAAGCGTCGATCATCGGTCAGGCCGCCCGGGGGGCTTCCTTCTCGTCGAGCGCGGGCTTGGCGTACTGGTAGTAATACGAGTGGTAGCCGTAGAGGTCGTGGTAGGCATCGATCTTGGTGAGGATCACGCCGAGCGGGTGAACGCCCGCCTGGTGCAGGCGCTTGAGGGCCGCCTTGGCGTGGCCCTTGCGCGTCTTGCCCGACTCGACCACAAAAATCGAGTTCTCCACCTGGTTGCACAACACGATGGCATCCGCGATGCCGATCACCGGCGGGCCGTCGACGATGATGTGCGCGAAATGGTCCTCGCACTGCGACAGCAGCGTAAGCAGCTTCATGCTCGACAGCAGGTCCACCGGGTTGGGCGGGAGCGGCCCCGTGGTCATCACGAAGAGGTTCGGGACCTGCGTGCCGTGCGAGACCTCGAGCGGGGTCACGTTGCCCGAAAGATAGTTGGAAAGGCCGCGCGTGTTCTCCAGGCCCAGCATCTTGTGCATCACGGGGTTGCGCAGGTCGGCGTCGATGAGCAGCACGGGCTTGCCCATCTGCGCGAAGTTGATCGCCAGCGCAAGCGCGGTGGTGCTCTTGCCCTCGCCCTTGGAGCTGCTGGTGACCACCAGCCGGCGTGGCGCGCCGCTGGCGGTGGAAAACTGCAGGGCGGTGCGCACGGAGCGGTACGCCTCCGCGTGGGCCGAGGTTGGATCGGCGTGTGGGCTCATCCCGATGTTACCCATGCGGATCGCATCCTGCCCCTTGAGCTTGGGCACCGCGCCCAGCACCGCGGCGCCGGTTTCGCGTTCCACGTCCTCCACGAAACGGATCGAGTCGTCGAGGTGTTCGAGCAGCCACGCCACCATCAGGCCCACGATCAGCCCGATCATGAGGCCCATCGACAGGTTGCGATTCAGGCTCGGCTTGTACGGCACCAGCGGGACCTGCGCCTTGTCGACCACCGAGATGTTGTTCAGCCCCACGCCGCCGGCCACGCCCACTTCCTTCAGGCGCTGCAGCAGCCCGTCGTAGAGCGAGCGGTTGGTGTCGACCTCGCGCTTGACGATGCTGTAGCGGATGTTGCGCGTCTGCAGGTCGAGCATCTCGGTCTTGGCGCGCCCGAACTTTTCCTTGAGCTGCGTCTCGAGCTGCCTGGCGGAGCGGAAGTTGGACCGCGCCGACTTGCGGATCTCGTCGAGTTCGGTCCTGATCTGGTTGTCGACCTCCGCGATCTGGCCCTGCATCTGCAGCATCTTCGGGAACGCGGGCTTGTAGACCTTGAGGTTCTCCTGGTATTCGGCCTCGAGCTTCGCCTTGCTCTGCTTGAGCGCCTGGAACGCCTGGAAGTTGCGGTTCTCCTGCAGGATCGCGAGCGATTCGGGGTTTTCCTGCGCCTGCACCATCACCGCCTCGGCGCGGATGCGATCCTGCTCGGCCTTCGAGGCGGCCGAATTGAACTCCTGCAGGTTCTGCGCAAAGATGTTCTGCTTTTCGTCGATGTTGATGATCTCGAGTTCGCGCGAGAAACGCACCAGCTCGCGCTCGGAGTCCTCGAGTTTCGCCTTGGTCTGCAGCAGTTTTTCCTCGAGGAAGGTCTTGGCGTAGGCCGAGGCTTCGAAGCGCCGCTCGAGGTTGATGTTGATGAACGACTGCGCC
>JBBREI010000114.1:0-12642 GCA_038203035.1 Burkholderiales bacterium | reverse complement strand
ACCGCGAGGGTGAGGGGCAGGGTGATCGTGAAGGTGGTGCCGCGGCCCGGCGCCGAGGCGATGTCGACGCGCCCGCCGAGCGAGGTGATCTCGTTTTTCACCACGTCCATGCCGACCCCGCGGCCGGCGACCGCGGTGACTTCGGAGGCGGTGGAGAAACCCGAGTTGAAGATGAACTGCGCGAGCTGCGCTTCGGGAAGCTCCACGTCGGGCGCGAGCAGGCCCGATTCGACCGCCTTCTGGCGGATGCGCGCGAAAGCGAGCCCCGCTCCATCGTCGGCGATCGTCAGCACCACCTCGTTGCCGCGCTGCACCGCATCGATGGCGATCTCGCCGATCTCGGGCTTGCCCGCGGCCACGCGATCGGCCGGCAGCTCTATGCCGTGTGCGATGGCGTTGCGCAGCAGGTGCTCGAAGGGGCCGGTGATCTTCTCGAGTACCGAGCGGTCCAGCTCCGTGCGCGTGCCCTTGAGCTCGAGGTTGGCCTTCTTGTCGAGCTCCTTGGCGGTCTGGCGCACGACGCGATAGAAGCGATCCGCCAGGTTGCCCAGGGGCACCAGGCGCACGCCCATCAGGCCCTGCTGCAGCTCGCGGTTCAGACGCGCCTGCGCGTGGATCGCGAGTTCGGTTTCGTCGAGGTTCTTCTGCAACCCCTGGTGAAGCGTGATCACGTCGCCGAGGGATTCGGCCAGGAAGCGCGTGAGCTCCTGCATGCGCGAGAAGCGGTCGAGCTCGAGCGGGTCGAAACGCTCCCCGATCTCCTCCTTCATCTTGATCGTGCTCTGCATCTGGCCTTCGGAGGCGAGCTCGACCTCGCGCAGCTGCGAGCGCATGCGCGCGATGTTGTCGGTGAGGTCGACCATGGCGCGCTTGAAGTTCGCCATCTCGCTCTCGATGCGCGAGCGCGCGATCGAAAGCTCGCCGGCCTCGTTCACGAAGCGGTCGATCATGTCCGCGTTGACCCGCAACAGCGCCGAGCGCGATTCGCGCATCTCGGGCGGCGTGGCGTCGCGCTCGGAGCGCTCCTGGGCGGCGGCGGCGATGACCGCGAGCGCCGACGGCTTGTCCTTCTGGTGCTCGAAGATCGAGGCGAGCGGCACCTCGATCGGCTCGGCTTCCAGGATGTCTTCACCGCGCGCAAGGCGCTCGAGCGAGGTCGAGAAACGATCGACGCGGTCCTCGATCTCGTCGAAATCCTTCGATGCCGGCGCCTCGACCTCGTCGACCGCGTTGATACGGGTCTCGAGCACGTGGGCAAGTTCGCCCAGGCGCATGAGCCCGGTCATGCGCGCGCTGCCCTTGAGGGTGTGGAGGTGCCGCTGCAGCTCCGCGGCCGGAGTGTGGTCGGCTGGTTGCGCCTTCCAGCGGCGCAGCGCCTCGGCGACGGCGGGGATGATCTCCTTCGCCTCCTCGAGGAAAATCGGCAGCAGGTCGCGGTCGACGTCGTCCCTGATCTTGCGTTGTTCCTTGCCGGCCTCGAACGCCTTTTCGGGCTCGGCGGCCGGGGCGGGTTCGGCAACTCGCGGCGCGGCGGGCTCGACCGGCGGCGCGACCGGGGCGTGCGTGACCGGCTCGAGGGCCGGCAGCTCCACCTGCGCCAAGACCGGTTCGGGTGCCGGTTCGGGTGCGGCATCAACAACGGGCTCGGGCGCGGCCACCACTTCGGGCACCACGGCGGGCTCGGGCTCGGGCTCTGGCGCGGGCTCGGGCTCTGGCGCGGGCTCCGGTGCGGGCTCGGGCTCGGGCTCTGGCGCGGGCTCTGGCGCGGGCTCGGGCTCGATCGCCACTTCCGGTAGCGGTTCGGGTTCGCGTGTGGCCTCGGGCTCGGGCGCCACAACCGGCGCCTGCGCAACCCGCTCATTGGCTGCGGGTGTTTCCGGCGCCGCTGCTGCTTCGGCGGCAGCGGCCGGCGTGGCCTCCAGCAGATCGCGCCCGGCCGGCATCGTGATGTGTGTGCCCTGGCCGGTGTGGCGCGCTTCGCGCAGGGCTTCGCGCATCCCGTTCAGTTGGGCAACGATGTCCTCGCGCGGGTACGGCATCGCGTAGCCGCGGATCGACTGCACCATCGCGGTGATTGCGTCGACGGCGCCGCGTGTCGCCGCAAGGCGATCGCCGTTGAATTCGGGCGGCAGCTCGATGGCGTCGGCAAGCCATTTCTCGAGCGCCACCGAGGCATCGGCGAGCGAGCCGAAGCCGGTGGTCCTTGAGTTGCTGGCCAGCGTGTGCGCGGCGCGCATGAAATCCGCGCTGACCGGGACCATGGGATCGGCCTCGATGCGCGCCATCTCCTTGTCCATCGTCGCGACATGCTGCTCCGCTTCGACGATGTAGATGCCGAAGAAGGCGGGTGCGAGGCTCACGTGGCCGATGACGACGTCGGATTCCGCGGGCGCCTGCGCCGCAGGATCGTCGAGCGGCTTCACGGCGGCCTCGGCCGCGAGCATGTCGTCGAACGAGAGCTCGCCGGGTGGCTGCGCGACGGGCTCTTGCGCGGGCGGCAGCGGCGTGGGCGGCGTGAGATCGAGCGATTCGAAACTGAAACCCGCGGGTTCCGGCGCGGTCGAGGCCTCGCTTGCAGGGGGCGCGGCGGTTTCGTCCGCAACGGGCTCGTCGAAGGTGAACGTCGCCTCCGCGGCGTCGTTCGGGGCGTGCTGGATTTCCCCCGGCGCCTCGAAGGCCGGCAATTCGAGGTCCGCGGCAGGATGCGCAACCGGATCGAACGGTGCAACGACCGGCGGGGCGGACGCGGCGACGGGGGCCGCCCCCGGTGGTGGCGCGGCGGCCTGCAGCAGTTCCGGGTGGTCGCTTTTCAACACCTCCGCGCGCGACGTGATCTGCGCGGGATCGATGTGCGCGGTGCCGTCCTGCTTGAGCTCACCAACCCAACGCTCGAAGCAGACACGTGCAAGCTCGATGAAGTCGAGCAAGGGCGCGGAGGCGGGTTTTTCGTCCTTGAGCCACTTGTTGAGCACCTGCTCGCACTGCCACGCCATCTCGCCGAGCTCGTTCAGCCCCACCATGCGCCCGCTGCCCTTGAGCGTGTGGAAGCCCCTGCGGATGGTGGTCAGCGCCTCGCGGTCGTGCGCGGAATCACGGCAGACCGCCAGGTTCTCGGCGATCGTCGCGACGACCTCGCTCGCTTCCTCGAGGAAGATCTCGAGCAGCTCCGCGTCGACTTCCGCGCCGGGAGCATCCACCAGCTGCACGACGTGTGCGGTGGGTTCCTCGGCGGGTTTGTCGGGGGCAAGCTCCTGGATCGCGCGGAAGATGCCGGTGGTGTCGGGATCGGCCGCGTCCTTGATGACCTGCAGGGCGGCCTGGCTGTTCTGCGCCACCGCGGCGTCGGAGGCCACGGACGCATCGCGTTGCAGCTCGCCCACGGCGCGCTCGAGCTTGCCGCGCGACGCTTCGCCCGGCGCATCCTTCCAATCCTCGTACAGCGCCTGGACCTTCTGCTTCTGGACGTCGATGTCGAGCGGCGAAACGGTGCCGGTGCGGCGCGCATCACCTTCGCGCGCCGCCGCCGGCGCCTCGGCCAGGCCGAAGCGAAGCAACGCGGGCATCAACACGTCGCGCGGATGGGCCGAGCCCTGCTGCAGCGCGGTGATGTAGAGGCCGAGCGCGGACAGTCCTTCGGCGACCCTCTCCGCGGGTTCGCCCTCGCCGTCGAGCGATCCTTCGGCGAATTGCTGGACACGCGCCATCACCGCGGCGTTGAGCGAGGCGGCGTCGGCGAGCTCCATGATCATCAGCGCGCCCTGCACCTGCGTGAACTGGGCCCCGAGGGCGGCGAGTTCCGGGCGGCGGGCGTTGTCGCGGAAATATCCGTCGAGCACCTGCTCGATGTTCTGCAGGTTCACCTGGACTTCCTGGCCGACCTGGAAGATGAGCAGCTTTTCCTGCGCGCGCCGCGTCATCTCGTCGAGCAGGCCGCCCTCGATGCGATCCATTGGGGCGAGTGCGTCGCCCGCCATGGCGCCCTTCAGGCGATCGCTGACCGTTCGCGCCTGGCGCGAGAAGTCCGCGCCGAGGCGAAAGTAGTTCTCGAGCGCGGATTCGATGAAGAGGAGCGCCGTCGCGACCTCGAGCGCCTGCGCGTCGGACGGCGGGATGGCGCGCGCCTTCAATTCCGGCGCGACGTCGGTGAGCCGCGCCAGCACCATGGGAATGTCGCGATTGGGAAGCTTCACGGCGCGGTCGGCCAGCACCACAGACTGCTTGGCGAAGGGCTCGAGGGCGGCGCGGTTGCCCGAAGTGTACTTGAGCCAGGTGTCCTTCTGCGAGGCGGTGAGCTCGCGCAGCTCGCGCACCAGCGCGGCAAGTGCCTCGTCGTCGCTGCCGCGAATGGCGTCGGGGATCGTCACCAGCCGCTCGAGGTGGTATGCATCCTTGAGCATCGCGACGCGTTCGGTGACCGCGCGCGCGCGCGCGACCGACAGCAGCAGGTCGCGGAAGAGGCGCTCGGCGACCTTGCCGGCGCCATCGATCAGCTGCTTGATCTGCTGGTCGACCTTGGCGAACAGCGGTTTGCTCGAAGGCCCCACGTCGAGCCCGCCGAAAACCAGCGCGTCGAAAAATCCCGTGGCGGCCGACCAGAAGGCGCGGCTCGGGCTGCGCGCCTGCAACGATTCGATCGCGGCCACCGCGGCCTGCATCCGGCGCAGCGATTCGGACTGGTCGGCGCCCTTGAGCATGCGCAGCAGCCCCTGCTGGTATTGCGCGCGCTGCAGCTGGAGCGCCTTGGCGAGCACCGTGTCGTCGAGCGGCGCTTCGACCGCGAGCGGCGGGAGCTGCACGCCGAGGTTGGGGAAAAAGAGGTCGCCCTCGTTTGCGTCATTGGTCCCGCGCGCGCGGTTGAGCTCGAGGTAGGGGCCGAGCAGGCGCATCGGGTGGTCGGGTTGGCCCGCCAGCAGCGTGTCCAGGTACGCCGACATCGCGGCGATGCCCTTCTTGGCCGCGGCGACGTCGCCCGGAAGCTGCGACGCCTCATCGCCCTCCAGGTGGGCGACGAGTTTTTCCAGCTCCTCGTTGAAACGCGTCGCGGCAGCCAGCCCGACCATCGCGAGCGCACCCGTGGCCTGGTGCAGGTGCGTGAGGATGTATTTGACCGGCGCGCGCTCGGCGGGGTTGGCGGCGAGCTTGTCCAGGTTCTCGCGCGCCTGGTTGAGCGAGTGGTCGATCTCCGTCTTGACCCAGGTGAGAGGGCCTAGGTCGAAATCGGCTACGGGATTGGCGGCCATTTTCTGTTCTCTTCGCGCGGGGGCGTTCGCGGCCCGGATCTTCTAGAGCTTGAAGCCCGACACCGAGCTCTTCAGCTCCTGGGCCACCGTGGCCAGGTCGCGGATCGAGCCCGCCGCCTGCTGGGTGCCGCGTGTCGTCTGCCGCGTGATCTCGAGGATGTCCTGCATGTTCTGCGCGACCTTGTTGGTGGCCGACGCCTGCGTCTGCGTGGCGCTCGAGATGGTGTGGATCAGCTGCGCGAGGTTCTTGGTCACGAAGTCGATCTCGGAGAGCGCCTGGCCCGCCGCGTCCGACAGCTTCGCGCCCTCGACCACGCCGGTGGTCGACTTCTCCATCGCCGCCACCGCGTCCTGGGTGTCCGCCTGAATGGTCTTCACGATCGCGCCGATCTGCTTGGTCGCTTCACCGGATCGTTCCGCGAGGCGCTGCACTTCCTCCGCAACCACCGAGAAGCCGCGCCCCGCTTCACCCGCCGACGCCGCCTGGATGGCCGCGTTCAGCGCCAGCACGTTGGTCTGCTCCGTGATGTCGGAGATCAGCTCCACGATCTCGCCGATCTCCTGCGAGCTTTCGCCCAGGCGCTTGATGCGCTTCGAGGTCTCCTGGATCTGCTCGCGGATGTCGTTCATGCCCGAAATCGAGTTCTCCACCGCCGTGCGGCCCTTGTCGGCCGCCGCGAGCGAGCGTTGCGCGACTCGCGCGCCCTCTTCGGCCGTCGACGACACCTCCGAAATCGAGCGCGAGACCTGCAGCACCTGCGCGGTGGTTTCCTCGATCTCCTTCGACTGGCGCTCCGCGGCGCCGAGCAGCTCCGCCGAGATCGACTGCGCGTGCTCGGTCTTCTGGGTCACCTGGATGGCGGCGTTGTTCACGCCCGCAACGAGGGTTCGCAGCTCGTCGATGGTGTAGTTCATCGAGTCCGCGATGGCGCCCGTGATGTCCTCGGTCACCTGCGCACGGATGGTGAGGTCGCCGTCGGCGAGGTCGCCCATCTCGTTGAGCAGCCGCAGAATGGCTTCCTGGTTGCGCTTGTTCTCGCGTTCGGCTTCCGTGGCCTGGCGGCGCGAATCGGCGAGGAACACCACCGCCATCAGGATCAGCACCAGCACCAGCAGCGCGCCGAAGATGATGGTGGCGAAAATCGTCGCGACCGGCTTCTCGGCCTGGATCGCCTCCTGCAGCCTGCCGACGGCCGATTGCAGCTGCTCGCTTCCTGAAATCAGCTTGGCGCCGGCCTGGCGCGCGGTCACGAGCTTCTGCAGCTCGCGCAGGATCGGCCCCACGTTTTTCTCGAAGTCGACAAACTGCTTCTTGAGCTCGGCGAGCTTGGTACGCGTCTCGGTCTCGCGCAGCGCGGTGACGCCGAGGGTATCGCTGCCGGTTTCGAGGGCGCGCACCAGCTCGCGCAGATCGTTGGTGTCCTTGCCGATGAGGAAGGGGACCTCGGGATCAATCGTCTCCGAGCCCAGGATCTCGGCCGACCCGCGGCCCAGGCGCTCCGCGAGGAAGGTGAGCCGGTTGGCGCGCAGCACCTGCGCGGGAATCGAGCCCGATTGCGTCATGAGGCCGGTGAGCTCCTGCGCGAGCGTCGCCATTTCCTCGGAGCCGACGCGGATTTGCGCGATGTTCTGCGCCAGTGACACCAGGTCGCGCTGCGCCGTCAGGATCGAGGTGGCGGCCTGCGAGCTTTCGGGCCAGCGCTGGGCGAGATCTTCGAGGCGGCTCTTCAGCTCGTCGTTGCTGGCGGCGCTCGGCACGTTCACGTCGAAGGCGAAGCCGCCGTCCTGCAGGATCTTCAGGTATGCGGCGAATTCGTCGCGGCTGTCCTGCACCTGCGCAAAGGCGGTCTGCTGCCCACGCGCCGCCACGCCGGCGGCTTTCGCAAGGCGCTGCGTGTGGTACTGCATCTGCGAGGCGATGGTCACGTAGGTGGCGTTGCGCGTGCGCAGCGTCGTGTCCTCGAACACCATGAAGGCGGTGAGCGCGAGCAACAGGCCCGCCGTTATGCCGAGGATCTGCAGCTGGATCGCAACCGGCTTGTCGCCGATGAACGGCATGTGGAAGTCGGCCACCGTCCAGCGGCCGGAGCCCTTGTCCGCCTGCTTCGAGGCCGCCTGTGCCCGCGCGACGCTGTTGCGCGTCGAGGTGGACGTGGGATCGGCCGCCTTCAGGTTGGTCATCGTCGACGCCTGGCCGGATGCGGGCCGCGCGGCGGGCTTGACCTTCTTGGCGGGCAACAGCCGCTTGAAGAAATCCCCGAAGGATGATTTGGGTTTCACCGCTTGTGCTTTAGCCATTCACCTCTCCTAGGCACCAACTTCGAGGAAACGCTGCTCGCGCACGAGCGCGGGCAAGTCGAGCTCCATCCACCGCGAGCCACCGGCATCCGTGTACGCGCCGGCCAGCCATGGCGGCGCGCCGGCGGGCCTGGCCGCGGCGTTGAATTGTTCCGGGTTGCGCAACCCGAGCATCCGTGAAACCAGCAGGCCCGCGCCGCCCACCAGCCGATCCGACACCAGGATCACCCGCCGCTCCACACCGGCGGCGATTGGATCAGCCCCCTGGAAAGCGGCGAAATCCACCACGCTGTACAGGTTGCCCCGCACGTTGGCCACCCCCCGGAACCACGAGTGCGTCAGCGGCACCGGGACCGTGGACGGAACAGGAACCACCTCGCTCACCTGGTTCAGGGAAACGAACCAGTTTTCCGGGCCGACCTGGAAGCCCAGCTTCGAGGCGACGGCCGTGCGGCTTCCCGCCGTCCGAAGCCGCTCGGCGACGGAAAGCTGGAATTCGCGCAGGCCGGTTCGACGGGCCATCTCAGCCCAGCGCCTTGATCTTCTCGAGCAGCTCGGCCTCGACGACCGGCTTGGTCACGTAGTCCTTGGCGCCCTGGCGCAGGCCCCAGATCTTGTCGGTCTCCTGGTCCTTGGTGGTGCAGATGATCACCGGGATGTGTTTGGTCTTCTCATCGCGCGTGATGGCGCGTGTGGCCTGGAAGCCGTTGAGGCCCGGCATCACCACGTCCATGAGGATGAGGTCGGGCAATTCCGTCTTGGCGCGCTCGATGGCCGCCTCGCCGCTGTCGACAACAATCACGTCGTAGCCGCGTTTCTTCAGCAACCCTTCCATGAATGCGCGCTCGGTGGGCGAATCGTCCACCACCATGATTTTCTTAATGGTCATTTTCTCGGGTCACTCCATCTTTTCGTCGGTTCGGCGTTTTGCCAGGTGTCTTCAGGCGGGGCTGCGTTGCGGCAGGTGGGATTCCACCGCGCGAAGCAGGCTCTCCTTGGTAAAAGGTTTGGTCAGGTACTCGTCGGAGCCGACCATGCGCCCGCGGGCGCGGTCGAAAAGGCTGTCCTTGGACGAAAGCATGATGACCGGCGTGGCCCGGTGCTTGCTGCTTTTCTTGATCAGGGCGCAGGTCTGGTAGCCGTCCAGGCGGGGCATCATGATGTCCACGAAGATGAGGTCGGGCTGGTGGTCGGCGATCTTGGCGAGCGCATCGAAGCCGTTGTCGGCCAGGATCACCTGGCAGCCCGCCTGCATGAGGAAAATCTCCGCGCTGCGCCGGATGGTGTTGCTGTCGTCGATGACCATCACGCGCACGCCCGCGAGATTCTTGGTGTCCGCCACTTCAGCCCTCGTGTATCTGCGGCGCTCGTACCGGGCAGGAACTCCCCCGCCAAAAGATGGCGGGTTCCCGGGACTGCGATTCGACTCCCTGAAAAGCCGTCGCCGCCGCCAGTTATTGGAAACTCAGATTATTCCTTTTGTTCTGCTAAAACAACCGCTAACTGCGCCATCCTCATCCCTTTTGGGAAGATCGGATAACGTCGCCGAAGAGGCGAACGTCCGCTAAAACTCCACCATTTCGAAGTCGTCCTTGCGTGCGCCGCATTCCGGGCAGCACCAGCCTGCCGGAATATCTTCCCAGCGCGTGCCTGGAGGGATTCCATCCTCCGGCCAGCCTTCGGCCTCGTCGTAGATGTAGCCGCAGGCGAGGCAGCGCCAGGTTTTATGGGGTTGTACAGCGGGCGCGCTCGAGGGCATAGGCGAAACCAGATGCGATTGTTAGAATCTTCGGGACGCGCGCGTTTGCTAATTGATGTTAATAACTACGTGTTCGCGCATGCAACCAAAGTCGGATTTCAAGTGTAACTCTCGCGCATCATCCTCGCTCCTCTTTCCCCCCTCGATGAACGACAACTCCCGCTCCCTGCCCGCTGTCCTCACGTTCGCTGCGACCGATCCCACCAGCGGCGCGGGCCTCCAGGCCGACCTCCTCGCCCTGGCGAGCATGGGTTGTTATCCGCTTTCCGTCGTGACCGCTCTCACGGTGCAGGACACAGCAGGAGTTGAATCATTTCTCGCGATCGATCCGGACTGGGTCGCGGACCAGGCACGCTGCATCCTCGAGGACATGCCCGTCGCGGCTTTCAAGATGGGCATGCTGGGATCCACCGAGATCGTGACCGTGATCGCCGAGGTGGTGTCCGACTATCCGGACGTCCCGCTGGTGCTCGACCCCGTGTTCGCCTCGGGGCGTGGCGATGAATTCGCGGGCGACGAC
Source organism: Burkholderiales bacterium (assembly GCA_038203035.1). Lineage (GTDB taxonomy): Bacteria > Pseudomonadota > Gammaproteobacteria > Burkholderiales > Usitatibacteraceae > Usitatibacter. Next base: position 2,825 of record JBBREI010000114.1, on the reverse strand, counting down.
ATGGTCTCCGCGATCCGCGAACTGCTGGTGCCGCAAAGCACTGTAGTGACGCCGAATATCGCGGAATTGCGGCGCCTGGCCGACGAAGATGAGAATGACGACGCCAACCTGGCCGAATGCGCGCAGCGCCTTCTCGATAGCGGTTGCGAATACGTGCTGCTCACCGGGACACATGGCAACACGCCAGACGTCGTGAACACGCTCTACCACCGCGGCGGCGTATTGCGCGCCGACTCCTGGCAACGCCTGCCCGGCAGTTACCACGGCTCGGGGTGCACGCTGGCCTCGGCGCTCGCCGCCAACCTCGCCCGCGGGCTCGACATCGGCGATGCGGTCTACGAAGCGCAGGACTACACGTGGCAGGCGCTTTCCCATGCGTTCCGTCCGGGCATGGGCCAGTACCTTCCCGATCGCCTGTTCTGGGCACGCGAAGCCGACGAAGAAGAAGATGGGAAGTGAGTTGCACCCGGCATTGCGCGGCCTTTATGCGGCGACCCCGGAGATGGCCGATACCGCGGAGCTCTGCAAGCGCGTCGAGGCGGCAATCCAGGGTGGCGCCGCGCTGGTCCAGTACCGCGCCAAGGATGCATCGCCACAGCTGCGCCTCGAGCAGGCGTCGCGACTCTCGGAGCTCTGCAAGGCCCATCACGTCCCGCTGATCGTCAACGATTCCGTCGAGCTTGCACTCGCCGTTGATGCCGCGGGCGTCCACGTGGGACGCGACGATGGCGATGCTGCGGTCGCGCGCCGCGCGATGCCTCGTGGCCTGGTGGGGGTCTCCTGCTATGGCGATCTCACGCGCGCCCGTGCAGCGCGCGACGCCGGCGCGGACTACATCGGGATCGGCAGCATGTTCGCCTCGACGACCAAGCCTCACGCGATGCCGGCATCGCTCGAATTGCTCGCGCGGGCGCGCGAAGCCTCGGGCCTTCCGGTGGCCGCGATAGGCGGCATCACGCTCGCCACCGCGCCGCGCGTCGTTGCTGCCGGCGCCGACATGATTGCCGTGATCAGTGCTCTCTTCGACGCTGATGACGTATCCTCGGCGGCGCGCGGCTTCGCGCGACTGTTCGCAACCCAACCTTCCGGAACACAGAATGTACGAACGCAGCCGCGACCTTTTTGAACGCTCCCTCAACCTGATCCCCGGTGGCGTGAACTCGCCGGTGCGCGCATTCGGCGGCGTCGGTGGCACCCCGGTGTTCTTCCGCGAAGGCCTCGGCTCGCGGCTGACGGACGAGGATGGCCGCCATTACATCGACTATGTGGGCTCGTGGGGACCGCTGATCCTCGGCCACGCGGATGCCGAGGTTCTTGCCGCCATCGGCAAGGCCGCGGCACGCGGGCTTTCCTTCGGGGCTCCCACGGCGCTGGAGCTCGAGATGGCGGAACTGCTGACCACCGCGCTGCCGTCGATGGAACAGGTGCGCCTCGTCAGCTCTGGCACCGAAGCAGTGATGAGCGCCCTGCGACTCGCGCGCGGGTTCACCAACCGCAAGGTCATCATAAAGTTCGAGGGCTGCTATCACGGCCACAGCGACTTCCTGCTGGTGAAGGCCGGTTCCGGCGCGCTCACGTTCGGCAATCCGACGTCGGCCGGCGTTCCGCCTGAGATCACCGCGCATACGCTGGTGCTCGATTACAACGATTCGCAGCAGGTGACCGATGCGTTCGCGAAATACGGCGACGACATCGCGGCGCTCGTGCTGGAGCCGATCGCAGGCAACATGAACTTCGTGCGTCCCACGCAAGAGTTCATCGAGACGCTGCGCAGTCTCTGCACCGCGCACGGCGCGGTGCTGCTTTTTGACGAGGTGATGACGGGATTCCGCGTCGGCCCGAGGGGCGCGCAGGGGCTCTTCGGAGTCACGCCGGACCTCACGACACTCGGCAAGGTTATCGGCGGCGGCATGCCGGTTGGGGCTTTCGGAGGACGCCGCGACATCATGGCGAAACTCGCGCCGTTGGGCCCGGTGTACCAGGCCGGCACGCTTTCGGGAAATCCCGTGGCCGTCACGGCAGGCATCACGACGCTTCGTCGCGTGCTGGCGCCGGGCTTCTTCAACCAGCTTTCGACGGTGACGGCGGGCCTTTGCAATGCGCTCGCGCGCGAAGCGAAATCTGCAGGCATCGCCTTCAGCACCGCGAGCGCGGGCGGAATGTTCGGCCTGTTTTTCCGCGATTCACCGCCCTCGAGCTTTGCGGAAGTGATGCAATGCGACAAGGTCGCCTTCAACCGCTTCTTCCACGCCATGCTCGAGCGCGGCGTATACCTCGCGCCCTCTGCCTATGAGGCCGGGTTCGTTTCCTCGGCGCACACGCCAGCGGATATCGGAGCCACCGTGGCCGCGGCGCGCGCTTCCTTTGCCATCGCCAAGGCAGGCTGAGGACGCGCGATGCTGCCGTCGGCCGAAAGACTAGCCGGCAGCGGTCTCGCGATTGCGGCCTTCACCATAGTGGCACTCGCCGGCCTGGCGATGATCGAGCTGGATCGAGAGGCGGCGTTGCACCGGGAACTCATCGCGAGCCTGCACGTGAAGGACAGCCTGGAGAGCCTGCGCATCGAAGTCACGGCCCTCGCCCACGCGGCGCGAGTTTCCGGGCTCATCCAATCGCCGGAAGCGGCGCAGATGATCGAGCGGCGCGTGGTCGAGATCGACGCGGAGCTCGATTATCTTGCCCAGCATCCCGCCCGCGAGGATTGGCCCGCCTTCGGTGAGCTGGCGCGCTCCGCCCGCCTGCTCGGTGTCAACGCGCGCTCGGTCGTGCAGGCGTTCGCCACGCGCGGAATCGATGCGGCGACGGCGGCATCGACGGCATTGCCG
>JBBREI010000113.1:0-12760 GCA_038203035.1 Burkholderiales bacterium | reverse complement strand
GTAGGGCCCTTCCTTCCCGCCCTGCACGTAGCCCGAGTGGTAGATGAGGAAATTCACGTCGGGGAAACGCCTTGCCACGCGCCCCACGTCCACACACGTGGAGTGTTCGTAGGACTGCGGGCCGAACGACAGGCCCTTGTGCACCGCCACGTTGCGGATGCCGAGGCGGCGCGCCTTCTCGATCATCGCGAGGCCGGGCTCGTCGTCGAGGTAGAAGCCCTTGCCGTCGGGCCCGTATTGCGTATAGGTCTTCCACGCCGCGATGGGGTGCCTGGCGGCCATCTCGTCCATCGCATCAAGGTCGCCCGGTTGGTTCGGGTTTACCCGCCCGTGGATCAGCAGGCGGTGGGTGCCTTCGAGCCGCTCGACGATGCGCGCGGTGTTTTCCGCCTCCTCGAGCGTGAGTGGCTCGCCCGGGCGCGTGGAGGGGACAAACGACAGCACCATCAGGTCGGTGTCCGAATCCAGGAACACGTCCTTCACGAACTGGTCGGGGCCGATGCAATCGAGGTAGCCGCGCGGGCCGGTCGCGCGATGCGGGGCGCAGCGTTCGGCGCCGGTGAAACCCTGCATCGGCTTCGCGTCGGCGGTAAGGCGCTTGAGCCACGCGCCGGTCGGGTTCACGAAATGTCCCTGCACGTCGAAGATGAACTCGTTGCCGTCGACCGCCGAACGCGCCGCGTGTAGGTCGAGCCCGGCTTCCTTCGGCAGCTCGAAGTAGCCGCCGCGCCGTCCCTGGCTGGCGTAGGCCGCGTTCATGCCCATCAGCGTCGAGGCCACACCACACGCCGAGACCATGAAGGCGCGCCGGTCCAGGCCCAGCCGTCGCGCGTTTTCCGTGGCGGCCTTACGCGCCATGAGGTTGGCGTAGTGGTGGATGGGTTCGAGCGGGATCGGCTCGAACTCGCCGTTGCTGGTGGCATCGAGCTTGACCGGCAGCCGTGCGCCGTCGGGATCGTTCAGGTAACGCATGGGTGGTCCTCCTCGTCGGGATCTTAACTGGATCGGCGGCGCCCGAACGCCCGAGGGCCCGTGCGGTCCGATCCCCCATTTCCTCAGACGAGGCGAAGGCGGCACCGGGACGCGCGGCGGCGGTGGCCGCTAGAATGGCGCGTCGAACAACCAACAAATGCAGGGAGAGACCCCCATGGCTTCGGGCGCGAATCCGGTCAAGGCAGTGTTGTTTGCGCTAGGCGCCAACTTCGCCATCGCGGTCACCAAATACATCGCCGCGGCCATCACCGGCTCGGGTTCGATGCTCGCCGAGGCGGTGCATTCCACCGCCGACTGCGGCAACCAGGTGCTCCTGCTGCTGGGCCTGAAGCGCGCCGGGCGGCCGCCGACGCCCGACTATCCGCTGGGCCACGGCAAGGAGACGTATTTCTGGTCGTTCATCGTGGCGATCATGTTGTTCAGCGTGGGCGGGCTGTTTTCGGTCTACGAAGGCTGGCACAAGCTGCACGAGCCCGAACCGCTGTTGTACCCGGTGCTGGCCCTCGGCGTGCTGCTCTTCGGCATCGTCGCCGAGAGTTTCTCGATGTGGGGCTGCCTGCGCGAGGTGAACAAGACGCGCGGGGACCAATCGCTCTGGCACTGGTTCAGGAACTCGCGCAATGCGGAGCTGGTGGTGATCTTCGGCGAGGACCTCGCGGCGCTTTTCGGCCTCACGCTCGCCTTCATCGCGGTGGGCATCGCCTGGGCCACCGGCAACGTGATGTGGGATGCGCTGGGCAGCATCGCGATCGGCGTGTTGCTGATTGTGGTGGCCGCGATGGTGGGCGTGGAGGTGAAGGCGCTGCTGGTGGGGCAAGGCGTGGAGCCCCACGTGAAGCGCGACATGGTTTCCTTCCTCGAGTCCCAGGCGGCGGTGGCGAAGGTCCTCAACGTGCTCACGCTGCACATGGGCGCCGACGTCCTGGTGGCGGTGAAGGCGCAGATGCGCGATCAGGGCAGCCAGCAGGGCCTGGTGGAGGCCATCAACAACGCGGAGCGCGCCTTCCGCGAGCGTTTTCCCCAGGTGCAATGGATATTCTTCGAGCCCGACAACGCCGAATAGCGCCGCGCACCCTCAGCGGCGGGTGCGGTTCCACCACAGGATCGTCCCGCCGGTGATGGCGGCCACCAGCACCAGCGCGTTGCCAACCACGAAGACCCGGTCGCCCTGCATCACGCTGTAGGCGAGGAACAGCGCCGAGGCGGCGACCTGGCCCGCGAAGAAGAATTTTCCGATTCCGTGTTTCACGCGATCGCGCCACTGCTTCCATGCCTGCCCGGCCATGGTCAGGAACAGCGCGGCTACGGCGGCCCATCCTGTGAGTTCCACGACTTCCATTTGTGCTGCCTCCCAGCGATGGATGGCCAGCGGAACAATTCGTTCCGTTTCGCGGCGCGGCGCGGGGCGGCTCAGGCAAACTGGGCGCATGGACGCCACCGCCCTCGAAGGCGCCGCCATCCGGGCGGCGGCCGAAAGAATCGCCCCCCACATCCGCCGCACTCCGGTGCTGGAAGCCGATGGCGCCGATTTCGGCCTGCCCGGCGTGCGCCTCGTGTTCAAGCTCGAATTCCTGCAGCACGCCGGATCGTTCAAGACACGTGGCGCATTCAACAACCTGCTGACGCGTGAAATCCCCACATCGGGCGTGGTGGCAGCCTCCGGCGGCAACCATGGCGCGGCGGTGGCGTTTGCCGCGATGAAGCGCAAGGTGCCGGCCACCATCTTCGTGCCGGCGGTCGCCTCGCCCGCCAAGATGGAACAGATCCGCAGCTACGGCGCGCGCCTGGAGGTGGCCGGCGAACGTTACAACGACGCGTTGCTGGCGAGTGAAAAATGGATCGAGTCCCGCGATGCCGTGGCGATCCACGCCTACGACCAGTGGGAAACGCTGCAGGGGCAGGCGACGGTGGGCCTGGAATTCGAGGAGCAGGCGCCGGCGCTCGATGGCCTGCTGGTTGCGGTGGGTGGCGGCGGGCTCGTCGGCGGCATCGCGGCGTGGTATGCCGGGCGGGTTCCCGTGGTGGGTGTGGAGCCCGAGGCGGCGCCGACGCTGACACATGCCCTCGCGGCTGGAGAACCGGTTGACGCGCCCGCCGGCGGGATCGCGGCCGATTCGTTGGCGCCGCGGCGTATCGGCGCGTTGATGTTCCCGATTGCGCAGCGACACGTGCGCACCGTGCTGGTCAGCGACGAGGCGATCCGCGAGGCGCAGAAGGTGCTGTGGAAACAGCTGAGGATCGTGGCGGAGCCGGGTGGCGCGGCGGCGATGGCCGCGCTGGTTTCGGGCGCCTACGGCGCGCGGGCGGGGCAAACCATCGGCGTGTTGCTGTGCGGCGCCAACACCACTGCCGTCGAGTTCAAGTGATCAGCGCGCTTTGCGCTTGCCGCCGTGCACGAGGCGCGATGCGGCGCGCTGGGAATATCGGACTGCGGCCCGCCAGGCGTGGGGTCGCCTTGGCGATTCGCGTGAAGTGGGCGGGGATGCGCGGCTTGAACCTGGGCTAGAGCTGCGACTTGAAGAGGGCGAGGAAATGCTCGAGGGCCTTTTCGTGCCAGGGGCGGTTGTTCCATTCTTCCAGCGTGACGCGGCGCGCGTGCCCGAGGTCCCGTTCGAAGTCCGCGACCTGGCGCCGCGCAAACGCCGCGTCGAGCACGTTGAGGTTGGCCTCGTCGTTGAGCCGGAACGAGCGGGGGTCGAAATTGGTCGAGCCCACCGAGGTCCAGAGCGTGTCCACCACCAGCACCTTGCAGTGGTACATCGTGGGCTGGTATTCGTAGAGCTCGGCGCCGGCTTCCAGGATCCGGCCCCAGAGCGCGCGCGACGCGCGCCGCACCGGCTTCGCGTCGGTGATCGGGCCGGGCATGATCACGCGCACGCGTACGCCGCGCTTCAGGGCGGCCTCCAGCGCCTCGATCGCCAGGTCGTCGGGGACGAAGTAGGCCATCGCGAGGTCGATGCTGCGCGTGGCCGCGGCCAGCGAGAGCATGTACATCAGGTGCATGCTCTCCGAGCCGCCTTCGGGAGAGCTGCGGAAGACCTGGGCAAGTGATTCGCCCGCCGGCGGTATCGGCGGGAAGTAGTCCCCGCCGTGCAGCACCAGGCCACTGACCTTGAGCCAGTTGTCGTTGAAGGCGGCCTGCATCTGCGCCACCACCGGACCCTCGACGCGGTAGTGGGTATCGCGCCAGTGGTCCTTGTCCTGCGCGTGGCCGCTCCAGTTGTCGGCGATCCCCACCCCGCCCGTGAACCCGATGCGCCCGTCGGCGACCAGCAGCTTGCGGTGCGTGCGGTTGTTGACGCGATCGAGCGAATACCACCGCAGCGGATGGTACTTGCGGATCTGCACGCCGGAGCGTTCCATCTCGTCGAGCATGTCTTGTTCCATCTTCTGGCTGCCGAGCCAGTCGATCAATATGTGGACCTTGACGCCGCTGCGCGCGCGCTCCGCAAGCGCGTCGGCGAATTGTCTGCCCACGGTCCCCGACCAGTAGATGTAGGTCTCGAAGGTGATGGTGTTGCGCGCGCCCTTGATCGCCGCAAGCATCGCCGGGAAGATCTCGTCGCCGTTGAGCAGCGTCTCGACCCGATTGCCGGGTTCCAGCGCGGGGCCCAGCAGCACCCCCATGGAACGCGCAAACTGCGCATCGGACACGCCATGGAGGTGTTCGATCTTGCGGCGGACCTTTTTCTCCCCGTCGGAGGAAAGGTTAAGGGCAACCAGCGTGAGCAGGCTTCCCAGCACCAGCAGCAAAACGACCTTGGCGATTGTCATCTTTTTCACTCCGTAGCAGACCGCTGCGGGCGTGAAGCGTTCCTTGTCCGGGTGGCGGCAGGATCCCGCCGGCCGGGCGCAAGCGCGCCGTCAGGCGCAGAAGACGGCGCCTTCGGCTTTCATGCGGTCGATCTCGGCGCCGGTGTAGCCGAGCGATTCCAGCACCTCGCGCGTGTGTTGCCCCAGCACCGGCGCCGCGCGCGTGACGCTGCCCGGGGTGTCCGAAAACTTGATCGGCAGGCCGAGCGCCTTCACGGCGCCGGCCCGTGGGTGGTCCACTTCCACAACCATCTCGCGCGCCGCCACCTGGGGATCGGCGAGCATGTCGCCGATCCGGTTCACCGGCCCCACCGGGATGCCTGCGGCCTCGAACTCGCGGATCCAGTGGGCCGAATCGCGCGCCTTGAGCGGCTCGGCTACCAGCGGGGTGAGCGCGGCGAGGTTGCGCATGCGATCGCCGTTGGTGAGGAAGCGCGGGTCGGCGGCCAGGTTCGGGCGCCCGATGACCTTCACGATGCGCTCCCAGTTCGACTGGTTGGCGCCGCCGACGTTGATCCATCCGTCGGCGGTGGGAAACGCCTGGTACGGCGCGGTGAGGATGTGTGCGGACCCCGAGGGGCCGGGGTTCACGCCGGTGGCGAAAAAAATCGCGCTTTGCCAGTAGGTCTGCTGTATCGCGGCTTCCATGAGCGAGGTTTCGACGAACTGGCCGCGGCCCGTGACGCCGCGCGCGACCAGCGCGGAGACGATGCCCAGCGCGGCGAAGATGCCGGCATTGATGTCGGCGATCGAGGTGCCCGACTTGACCGGCGGACCGCCGGGTTCCCCGGTGACACTCATCAGCCCCGCGAAGCCCTGGGCGATGAGGTCGAAGCCGCCCTTGTCGGCGTAGGGGCCGGTGCGCCCGTAACCGGAGACCGCGCAATAGACCAGCCGCGGGTTCAGCTTCTCCAGCACGTCGTAGCCCAGGCCGAGTTTCTCGAGGGTGCCCTTGCGGTAGTTTTCCGTGACCACGTCGGCGTCGGCGAGCAGGCGCTTGACGACCTCGAGCCCCGCCGGTGTCTTGAGGTTGACCGCCATGCCGCGCTTGTTGCGGTTGAGGATCATGAAGGCCGCCGATTCCCCGGCGATGGACGGTTCCGAATAGCTGCGTGTGTCGTCGCCGCCCGGCAGCTTTTCCACCTTGATCACGTCCGCGCCCATGTCGGCCAGCAACATGCCGCAGGTGGGGCCGGCCATGATCTGCGCCAGCTCGACGACTTTTATTCCTTTCAGGGGGCCCATTTTCTTTCTTTGCCTTTCCTCCGTGACCTTGGTGTTTCCGGCAGGCGTCATTCACCCTCAAAAGCCGGCTTGGCCTTCGCCAGAAAAGCCCGGTAACCAATCTGGAAGTCCTTCGTCCCGAAACACGCGAAGCCCTCATCGTATTCAGCCGCGGTCAGTGGCCTGGAATCCCGCAACCGGCGAGCAAACTTCTTGTGCCAGCGCGCCACCAGCGGCGCCCCGTCGGCGATGCGCTGCGCGGTGTCGCGTGCCTCGGCTTCCACCTGATCGTCGGGTACCACGCGCGTGACCAGGCCCTTGTCCTTCGCTTCCGCCGCATCGAACACGCGGCCCTCGAGCAGGATCTCCATCGCGGTCGCCTCGCCCGCGAGCGAGATCAGCGCGCCGATCTCGACATAGGCCATCACCAGCCCCAGCCTGTTGATGGGGACGCCGAAGCGGCTCGACTCGCCACAGATGCGGATGTCGGCCAGGCCCGCGATCTCGAGCCCGCCGCCCACGCAGATGCCGTGGATCTGGGCGACTACGGGATGGCGGCAATCGGCGATCGCCTCGATGGTGCGGCGCATGTCGTCGCCGTAGGCGCGCGCCTGCTCGACGTTGGAGCGCTCCGTGGCGAATTCCGAGATGTCGTTGCCCGGCGCGAAGGCCTTCGTGCCCGCGCCGCGGATGACGACGCAGCGCACGGCGTCGTCGGCGGAGAGTTCCTCGAAGACTTCGCCCAGGCGCTTCCACATCGGGCGGGTGAGGGCGTTGAGCTTTTCGGGACGGTTGAGGACGACGGTGGCAATCGGCCCGTCGCGCTCGACGAGGATGGTGTCGGCCATCGGCTAGCGGTAGAAGACGTTCACCAGTCCCAGTGTCACGACCGGGACGTAGGTGACCATCAGAAGCGTGAACAGCAGCACGCCGATGAAGGGGATGTTGGCCTTGGTCACGTCCCAGACGCTCTCCTTCGCGATCGAGCAGGTCAGCAGCAGGACGCTCGCCACGGGCGGCGTCTGCTGGCCGATCGCGAGGTTGAGCGTCACGATCACGCCGAAGTGGACCGGATCGATCCCCGCCGCGGTCACCACCGGCATCACGATGGGCACCACCAGGATGATGGCCGCGGCCGAATGCAGGAACATGCCGATGACGAGGAAGAAGACGTTCAGGATCGCGAGGATGGCCCACTTCTCGTTGGTGACGGAAAGCATCGCCGCCGCGATGCGTTGCGGAAGCTGCACCTCGGTGAGGTAGAGGCCCAGCAGAGCCGAGGCGGCTACCAGCAGCATCATGGCGCCGGTCTGCACTGCGCCGTCGATGATCGCCTCGCGCAGCCGCGCCCAATCGAGCTCGCGATACACCACGCCGCCCACCAGGAGCGACGCCACCACCGCGAGCGCTGCGCCCTCGGTCGCGGTGACGATGCCCCCGAAGATCCCGCCCAGGATGATGATCGGGAGGGTGAGCGCCCAGAACGCCTTCTTGAATGCGCGCCAGAGCTTGCCCCACTGGAAGATCTCCTCCACCGGCCAGTTGTACTTGACCGCGTACCAGTAACACAGGCCCATGAAGCCGAATCCCGTGAGCAGGCCAGGCACGATGCCCGCAACGAACATCTGCACCACCGACGTGCCCGCCATGACCGCGTAGAGGATCATGGGGATCGACGGCGGGATGATGATCGCCAGCGTGGCGGTCGACGAGGTCACCGCCGCCGTGAAGGGGCCCGGGTAGCCGCGCGCCTTCATGGCCGGCATGATGATGGAGGCGGTCGCGGCCACGCCCGCGACCGCCGAGCCCGAGATTTCCGCGAAGAACATGTGGCTCAACACGTTCACCTGGGCGAGCGCCCCCCTCATCCAGCCCACCAGCGCCTGGCAGAAATCGATGAGCCGGTGCGAGATCCCCGAGGTGTTCATGATCGCGGCCGCGAGGATGAACAGCGGGATCGCGATGAGCGGGAAGCTGGTCGCTCCCTGGTAGAGCGCCAGAGGCACGTTGGGCAGGCTCGCCACGCCCTGCGTCGTGATCATCGCGATGACCGACGCGATGCACAGCGCCACGGCGATTGGGACGTTGATCAGCACCAGGACGATGACGCACAGCAGGACGAGGAACCCGGTCATGCGTGCCCCCTGGCGGGCCCATCCTCGCGGCGCGCTTCGCGCAGCACATCGGGGAACACCAGCAGCTGGCCCACCACGAACAGGACGGCGCCGATCGGGATCACCGAGTTCGCATACGCCACGGAAACCTCCGGCAGCGAAACCAGCTGGTCGGCCGCCAGGATCTCCAGGATCGAATAGCCCACCCAGGCGAGCAGCACGAAGAAGGCCAGCGTGCACAGCTGCGCCACGATGGCGACGGCCACCCGCGGGCCGGGAGGCAGCATCCGCACGACCTCGGGTACGCCCATGTGCGCGTGCTTGAGGACCGCAAGCGCGGCGCCGTAGAACGTCACCCAGGCCAGCAGGATGGTGGCGACCTCGTCATACCAGACGAGGGAGTGGCCCGAGTAACGGAAGACCACGCCCGCCACCACCTCGGCGGCGAGCGCGGCCATGAGCACGATGCAGATCCCCTCAAGGAAGCGCTCGTAGCCCCGGCGGAACGATTGCAGCGTCACCCCCTACTTGCCCAGCGCGATTGCGCGGTCGATGACCTCCTTCGAGCCGGCGACTTCCTTCGCGAAGTCGTCGTACACGGGCTTCGAGGCGGCGACGAAGGCGTCCTTGTTGGGCGTGTTCACCGCGACGCCGGCCGCCTTGATCTTGTCGAGCAGCTCGTTGTCGTCCTTCGCGGCCTTCTCGTATACGAAGGCCTGGGTCTCCTTCGCGGTGTCCTCGAGGATCTTGCGCACGTCCGCGGGGAGGGTGGGCCACTTCCTCGCCCCGACCGTCACGTAGGCGGGCGTGTACACGTGACCGGTGAGCGAGATGTACTTCTGCACCTCCTGGAACTTGGCGCTGTAGATCTGCGTGAAGGGGTTCTCCTGGCCGTCCATGACGCCGGTCTGCAGGGCGGTGAACACCTCGGAGAACTTCATCGGCGAGGGGTTCGCGCCGTAGGTCTGGAACATCTTCACGCGCCACTTGCCCTCCGGCACGCGCAGCTTGATGCCCTGCAGGTCCGCCGGCGTGTTGATGGGCTTCTTGTTGTTGGTGATGTGGCGGTAGCCGTTCTCCCACACGCCGATGACCTTGAGGCCCTTCTTCTCGGCCTCGGGGGCGATCTTCGGCCAGAAGATCGCATTCTCGATCTTCTTCATGTGGTCGCGGTCCTTCACCAGGTAAGGCATCTCGAAGACGCCGAAGATGTCCGCCTCGGAGGTCATCACAGTGGAGGGCAAGGCGATGTCCACGGTGCCGAGCTTGAGCTTCTGCAGCAGCTCCTTGTCGCCGCCGAGCTGGCTGGAGCCGAAGACCACGACTTTCGCCTTGGTGCCGAGCTTCGCATTGGCCTTCCTGGCGAACTCGTCGGCCGAGGCGGCGAAAAGGCTGCCGGGCTCGCCGACGTGGCCGAACTTGATCTCGGTCTGCGCGAGGGTGGGAAGCGCCGCGCAAGCGGCGAGGGCAACGGCATTCCACAACATGCGGATCTTCATGGGGGTCTCCTCCGGCGGGTCTGGTTGTGTCCCTAGTTTAAATCGCTGGCGCACCCCGCGTCGATTGTCCTGGGTAAGGCACTTGTACAATCGGTGCCATGTCCGTTGCTTCGCCCACCGCCGGGAGCCTGCGCAACGACGCGACCGTGATCTCACTGGTGGGGTTCGCCCACGGCACGTCGCACTTCTTCCATTTCGTCCTGCCGCCGCTGTTCCCCTACCTGATGCGGGAGTTCGGCCTTACGTTCACGCAGGTGGGCGCGCTCATGACCATGTTCTTCGTGGTTTCGGGCGTGGGCCAGGCGCTGGCGGGCTTCGTCGTCGACCGCGTGGGTTCGCTGAAGGTGCTGTGCGGCGGCATGGTGCTGCTTGCGGGGTCGGGGCTCGTGCTGGCCATCGCACCGAGCTACGCGTTCCTCTTCCTCGGCGCCGCCATTGCGGGCCTGGGCAACAGCGTCTTCCATCCCGCCGACTTCACGCTGCTCAACCGTCGCGTCTCCGGCCCGCGGCTGGGGCATGCGTTCTCGGTGCACGGCCTGTCGGGCAACCTCGGCTGGGCCGCGGCGCCGGTGTTCGTGCTTGCGATCGCGGAGGTCGCGGGCTGGCGAGCCGCGGCGGTGGGCGCATCGCTGGTGGGCTTCGCCGCGCTCGCGTTCCTGCTGCACAATCGCGGGCTGCTCGACGACGCGCAGTCCGTGGCGACGGATGCGGGGAAGCGGGAGGGCGGCTCGGCGGCCTTCCTCGCCATACCCATCGTCTGGATGTGTTTCGCCTTTTTCCTGCTTTCGGTGATGGCGTTCGGCGGCCTGCAGAACTTCGCCCCGCCGATCTTCGAGCGCAGCTACCACGTGAGCCTCGCATTCGCGACCACCAGCCTCACCGCGTACCTGCTCGGCAGCGCGGCGGGCATGGCCACGGGGGGATTCTTCGCATCGCGTGGCGATGGCCAGGACCGCATCATCGCGCTCGCTCTGGGCTCGGCCGCCGCCTGCGCGGTGCTGCTTGCCAGCGGCGTTCTTCCGTCGTGGAGCCTGGTGGCGGTCATGGGCGCCATGGGGTTCGGCGTGGGCATCGCGGGGCCTTCCCGCGACATCCTCGTGCGGCGTGCGGCCACCAGCACTTTCGGCTCGAGCGCCTTCGGGCGCATCTACGGGTTCGTCTATTCCGGGATCGATGTCGGCCTGGCGCTCGCGCCCGTGGTGTTCGGGCTCTTCATGGACGCCGGGAAATATTCTTCCGTGCTCTGGGGCGTGGCGCTGCTTCAGACGATGGCGATTTTCGCCGCGCTGGCTGTTGGCGCCCGTTCACGCAGCGGCGGCTGATTTCACTTTATCCTGCAGGCGTCCGCTTTGCAGATAGGGCGCCTCCACGAACCGCCACGACGCGTATCCCACGGCGACAACAATCGCGGCATAGAGGGGCAGGGACGCCCATCCGCTGACCGGCGAGAACTTGTTCCACAGCAGCAGCACGGGCAGGTGGTAAAGGTAGACCGAGTAGCTGATCCGCCCGAGGAATTGCAGCGGGCGATTCGCGAGCAGGGGTCGAGCGGGCCCCGCGCCGCTCGACACCAGAGCCAGCATCGCAACACCCATCGCAAGCGGAATCAGCACCCACGTGAGGTCGCCGAGCCGAACCCCTCCGGGCGCGTGCATGCTGTAAAGCACGCCCAGCGCGGCCAGTGCCGCGGCCATCCACGCAGGGCCCGCGGTGGATCCCGGGCTGCGCCCGCGCCATTGCAGCCAGTAGAAGCCGCACAACATCCCGGCGCCGAAGTGCCCCAGGTAGGCCGGCAGCTGGGTGCCGAGGAGCTGGCGGATCTTCGACTCGGGCAGGCTCCAGACCACGCTCATCGTGACGTACGCGTCGACGAGGGGCTGCATTCCGTATTGCGCCAGCCATCGCCATGCCACGGCCAGCGCCAGGAGCACCACCGCGGAGCTTCGCGGCGCGCGCACGAAGATCGGCGCCAGCAGCGGCAGCAGCAGGTACCACTGCGCCTCGAGGGCCAGGGTCCACAACGCCCCGTTCAGCCCGACCGAGGTGCTGGTGAGCGGCGTCAGGTAGTGCATCATCATCACGTGCGCGCTGAGATTCACCAGGTAGTAGGCGAGGTCGGTCTTCCAGTGGGTGAGATCGCGCAGCAGCGGGATGCAGATGAGGAACAGGATGATCAGCTGCACGTAGTAGGCCGGCAGGATCCGCCAGGCGCGCCGCAGGTAGAACTCGCGGGTGGCGGGAGCGGGAAGTCCCTGCTGCGCGTGCCGGAACCATTGCAGCGTGAGCAGGAACCCCGTGATCAGGAAGAAGAGGTCGACGCCGAGGTAGCCGTTGCCCACCACGACGGTGGCCGGCGTCGATCCGAGCACCGCCGCTACCCAGGGATCCTGCGGGAAGGCCTGCGAACGCACGACGAAGTAGTGGAAGGCAACTACCCACGCCACGGCAACCCCGCGCAGCCCTTCGATCGGTGCGATGAAGCCGATCTGCTCGCGCACGCCCTCGCTCATCAGAACGGCACTCGCTCGCCATAGCCGGTCAGCTCGAGGTAGCCCCGGCCTGCGCCGCCTTCACCCGAGAGGCGCACGGCACCCTCCCAGTAGAGCGTGCCCGTGCTCGCGCGCGCGTCGAGCTCCTGGTCGTCGAGCAACGCAGCCACGGTCCAGCGCCGTCCGCCCGCGCGCACTTCCATCTCCCCCGGATAGGTCACGCCGGTGCGGGGTGAGCGCCTGGTGCGACCGGGCGCGAAAACACTCGACTCCGCCGGAAGGGTTTCCACCACGCCTCCGGCCGAACGCCGTGTGCCCGCGGCCCAGGCGGTGGCGCCATCACGCGTGCGCATCCGGAAGACCATGAGCGCGCTGCCGTCGTCCATGTTGGCCCCGATCCAGTCCCAGCCCGCCGCTTCGGGCGCCAGCAGGGCGCTCGACCACTCGTGGTCCAGCCATGCGACGCCTTCGACGTCCGCGGCCTTGCCCTTGCGCGTGACGCGCCCGGTGACGCGCAGCTGCGGCTCGCTGTAGTAGTAGCTCGCGTACACCGGGTCCGCGGCCTTGCGGCTAAAGCCGCGGTCGCCCTGCAGCATCGGCGGCTGCGTGGCTTCGAGCTCGAGCTCGA
>JBBREI010000112.1:0-12844 GCA_038203035.1 Burkholderiales bacterium | reverse complement strand
GCCTTGCTGGGCGCGTTGATGCCGCCGGCGATCGAATACGTGAAGTCGGAATCGTTCGTGACCACGGCAGCGCTGAACATTCCCAACAGCTATCGCGTCTCGGGAATCGCCACGGGCATTTTCCTGATGTTGGCGCTGGTGCTGGCATTCGCGTGGAAAAGCGCGCGCAAGCGCGAGCTGGCGGCGGGTGTGGCCGTGGTGGGCGCCGTGGCCCTCGGCCTGTGGTTCCTGTCGCCGCAGTTGGTGGATCTGGGCAATGCCAACCTGGTGATTTTCCTCGTGGGCCTGGTGGCCGTGTGCCTCGCCGCGGGCGTGCCGATCGCGTTCTGTTTCGGCCTCGGCACCCTCTGCTACCTGGCGTTCAGCACGCAGACGCCGTTGCTGGTGATGATCGGGCGCATGGACGAGGGCATGTCCAACATGGCGCTGGTTTCGGTGCCGATCTTCGTGCTGCTCGGCTGCGTGCTGGATGCCACCGGCATGGGCAAGGCCATCGTCGATTTCGTGGCCTCCCTGCTGGGGCATGTGCGAGCGGGCATGTCGTATGTGCTGCTCGGCTCGCTTTTCCTGGTCTCGGGCATCTCGGGATCGAAGGTCTCCGACATGGCGACGGTGGCCCCGGCGCTGTTCCCGGAGATGAAGCGCCGCGGCCACAAGCCGCCGGAGATGATTGCGTTGCTGGCCACCGGCGCGGCCATGGCGGACACGGTGCCGCCGAGCATCGTGCTGATCGTGCTCGGCTCCGTCGCGGGGGTTTCGATCGCGGGGCTCTTCAAGAGTGGCGTCGTGGTGGCGGCGGTGCTGCTGGTGGCGCTGGCCGTGCTCGCCCGCTGGAAGGCGCGTCATGAGAGCCTGCACGGGGTCAAACGCGCGTCCTTCGCCGTCGTGCGCAAGGTGGCGCTTATCGCCGCGCCCGCGCTGGTGCTGCCGTTCCTGATTCGCGGCGTGGTTGGCGGGGGCATCGCCACGGCGACCGAGGTCTCCACCATCGCGGTGCTCTACACCATGGTGATCGGCGTGTGGCTCTACGGCGGCTTCAGCCTGCGCACGCTCTACGCGATGCTGGTGGAGACCGCGGCGCTCACCGGCGCCATCCTGCTGATCCTGGGCACTGCGCTGGCGCTGGCGTGGGCGATCACGCAATCGGGCGTGGCGCAGCAGCTGGCCACCATGATGACGACGCTGCCCGGCGGATCCCTCTCGTTCCTGCTGGTCACCATCGCGGTGTTCCTGGTCCTCGGCTGCCTGCTCGAAGGCCTGCCCGCCATCCTGGTGCTGGCACCACTCATGTTCCCGATCGCGCGCAAGCTCGGCATCAACGACATTCACTACTCGATGGTGGTGGTGACGGCGATGAACATCGGCCTGATGATGCCGCCCATCGGCATCGGCTTCTTCATCGCCTGTCGCATCGGCGAGGTGCCGCCCGACGACGCCATGGGCGCGATCTGGCCCTACATCCTCGCGCTGCTGGTGGGGCTGGGGTTCATCGCGGCGATTCCGCAGCTTTCAACCGCGGTGCTTTGATCGGGAGCCTCGCGTGAACGACCTTCCACCGCTTCCTGAAATCGCCCCTGGCCGTTACCGCCACTACAAGGGTGGCGAATACGAGGTGGTCGGCGTGGCGCGGCACAGCGAGACGCTGGAGCCGCTGGTCATCTACCGGCCGCTCTACAACGCCTCCGGGCTCTGGGCTCGTCCCTATGCAATGTTCCTCGAGGAGATCGAGGTGGAAGGGCGGCGGCAAGCGCGGTTCGCGCAGGTTTCCACTGGCGGCTAGCGGCGCCCGTCGTTGGACGCGAGTAGCCCGAAGCAGACTCACTGCGGTTGGGACAAACTTGCCCTTTCTGTTTTGATCACGATAGTTTCGGCACGGATCATTCGTGGGCAGCGTTGGCTGTATTCATTAGGCCTGCTCACTCTGCCTAGCTTGTACGCATTCTTTGCTCTACAAGCCGGTGAGCAGGCTGTGGGCGTCAAAGAAATGATCTACGGTGTTCCGTTTGTCGTAGTTGGGCTGGTCTTCGCATTGGTGAGCGTCCGTCAGTCAGCGGTAGTGGTCGGTGCATTCTGGATACTTCACGGGCTGTACGACTTGACGCATAGTCAGTTCATCACAAACACCGGCGTTCCTGGTTGGTATCCCGTTTTCTGTTTCTCGGTTGATGTTGTTATCGGTGCATATCTACTATGGCTGTCGCGTCGTATCCCCAATGCAAATCTTCGCCAGGCGTAAGTTGTGGCTTTGCCAAGGACGTGTCACCACGAATGTTCGAACTGCTGGAGTGGTGGAACCAGAGGGCCGCGTCGCTATCACCCGTGCTGAGCTCCGCCATCCTGCATTACCAGTTCGAGTGGATTCACCCGTTCGCGGACGGCAACGGCCGCACCGGGCGCGCCTTGGCGCTGTGGGAGCTGTATCGGCGCGACTTTGACAGCCATCACATCTTCTCCGTGGACGAGTACTACTGGGAGGATCGTCCCGCCTACTACGAGGCGCTCGATGAGGTTCGCCAGGCTGGCAACGATCTCACCGGCTGGCTGGAATACTGCGCCGAGGGTCTGCGCCAGACACTGGAGCGCACCTGGACCCGCGTGCAGTCATACAACGTGAAGTCGCGGGAGCAGTTGGTGTTGCGGCCCCGCCAGGAGCAACTGCTCAGGCTCCTGCGCGACCACGGGAGCTTGTCACCAGCGCAGCTCTGGGACATGCTCGCCATCTCCCGGCAGGGCGCCATGGATCTCCTGCGTCCGTTTCTGGATGCCGGGTTGGTGGAGAAGGTTGGCAGCAAGAAGACAGGGCGCTACAAACTGAGATTGCCTACTTTCCACGAGAAAGCGGATCGGGGCTTGAACCATGAATGACCAACAAGGGGTGATCGGCATGGAAGTGTTGCATCTTCTATGTGATCGAGGGCACCATGAGTTCGAAAACCGCGGCAGTGTCCGCGCGGGCGTGCTCAACCTGTCCATTCCCGGGGAATTCGAGCCACACATGCCCGACATCGTGCAGTGGTTCAGCGAGAATCCACCCAAAAACGCAAACGGCCGGTAGCTGCTGTCCGTGTCCCCCATCCAGTCCTGCCCCCTCCCGCCCAAGGCGCTGCTGGCCCGATACGCCGACGCGGGCGCCTACACCGACTGCTATGTGGCGCAAGTGGCGCGATCCGTATCACACGCGGAATATGTCGAGACCTTCTACACGGGCGGGCTCTTCAAGGTCGAAAGGCTGCTGCTCAGGCTGTTCCTCTCCAAACCGTCTACCGATGCCCAGGCCAGGCAGCTGGCCGCCGGTGAAATTGGCACCTTCGCCGCCTGGCGTGTGGAGGATCGAACCCCCGATCAACTGCTTTTGTGTGACATCGGGGGCCGCACGCGGTCGTGGCTCATGGTGTCTCCCGCCTTGCATCAACCGACGCAGAACACGCTGCTCTACTTTGGATCCGCCGTTGTCCCGCGTGTGAGCAGGTCGACGGGCAAGTCGGGCATGGGCCTTCCGTTCCAGGCCCTGCTGGGTTTCCACAAGCGCTACTCGCGGGCACTGCTGGGTTCGGCCCGGTCGCGCCTGGTGATGAACACCGCGACGATATCTGCGTGAACGCCACCAGCATTCCCGCGATCCTGACCGGCATCTTCATGGGCATCGTGGCCCCGTACGCGTTGGCCTTCGCCTTCTGGCCGATGGCGTCGGCGGCGATGGGCCTCGATATCCCGGTGGACGACCACGTACGGCAGGTTCTCCAGGCCGCGGTCCTGCTCTCCGGGCCCGTCGCAGCCGGGTTCCTCGCGGGCAAGCTGGCGCCGGGACAGCCGGTGCTGCACGGGTTCAGCGCCGGGGCCATCGCGACGGTGGGCGGCTTCGCGCTGTTGAAACCGCAGCTCGCCCAATACGCGGCGATCATCTTCCTGGCCGGGGGGGCCGTCGGCGGGTGGCTTGCGCAGTGGTACGCGGTGCGGGGAAAGGCGCCGTGAGCAAGATCCCCCGCGGGTCCTAACCGCGAGTGACCGGCCGCCCGACGAGTGGATACGCCGGGTCGTTGTAACCGGGCGTGGAAGGGTGGCCCGCTTGCACCAGGGAATCCACCAGTGCCTCGTCCTCGTCGTCCAACGTCTTGCCGAGCGCGGCCAGGTAGCCGTTCCATTGCTCGAGGGTGCGCGGCCCGCCGATCACGCTGTCGATGATCGGGTTGCGCAGCACCCAGCCCACGGCGAAATCGCTCGCGCTCAGGCCCTTCTTCTGCGCGTGATCCTTGAGTGTCTGCGCGATCACCAGCGATTCTTCGCGGAATTCGGTCTGCATCATGCGTTTGTCGTTGCGGCTCGCGCGCGAGCCTTCGGGTGGCTTCTCGCCGGCCTTGTATTTGCCGATCAGCACGCCGCGCGCAAGCGGGCTGTACGGCACGACCCCGATGCCGTAGTGGTGGCAGGCGGGCAGGATGTCGTTTTCCGGCTGGCGGTTCATCGCGTTGTAATACGGCTGGCAGACAACGGGGCGAGGCACGCCGAGATCGCCACATACCCGCACGGCTTCGGCGATACGCCAGCCGCGCAGGTTGGAGACGCCCCAGTAGCGGATTTTCCCCGCGCGGATCAGATCCCCCATCACCGCGACGGTTTCCTCCATCGGCACGCTGCCCGTATCGCGGTGGATGTAGTAGATGTCCAGGTAGTCGGTGCCCAGGCGCTTGAGGCTGTCCTCCACCGCGCGCAGGACCCATTTGCGGCCGGTGCCGCGTTTGTTGGGGTCGCCTTCCACCATCGGGTTCGCCACCTTGGTGGCGACCACCCAGTAGTCGCGCTCCTTCGCGACCAGCTGGCCGGTGATGCGCTCCGATTCACCCTTCGCGTACACGTCGGCCGTATCGATGAAGTTGACGCCGGCGTCGCGGGCGCTGGCCACGATGCCCGCGGCATCGCCGGCGTTCGTCTGGTCGCCGAACATCATCGTTCCCAGGCACAGCCGCGAGACCTTGAGTCCGCTGCGGCCGAGGCTGCGATATTGCATTGCGTTGTCCTTCTTCATTTTGCGGCGAGCGCCTCGAGCAGGTGCAGGCCCGAACGCACTCCGGCGAGGTAAAGCGAAACCTTGGTGGATTCGTTGGGCGCGTGGTTGTTTTCGTCGTAGGGTGCCAGCGGCACCACAATCGACGGGATGCCGAGGATGCGTGTGAAGACGAAATCGGGCGTGGTGCCGCCGAGCGAGGGCACCACCAGCGGTTCGCGACCGAAGCCCTTCGCCACCGCCGCCTTGATCATCGGCACCAGGGGATGATCGAGCGGGGTGCGCGATGCGGGCGTGCCCTTGAGGTTGCGGATCTCGATGCCGGCATAGCCGCGGTCCTTCGCGAATTTCTGGACCGCGTTGAACACCGTGGTCGGGTCCTGGCCGCCGACCAGGCGAATATCCGCCTTGGCGATGGCTTCCTTGAAGATGATGTTCTTGATGCCCTTGCCGGTGTAGCCCGCGGAGAAACCCGAGACATTGAAAGCCGGGCGCAACATCAGGCGCTCGTGGAAGAGGCCATCGTCGTTTCCCGTCGTGGGCTCGGCGCCGACGGTATCGGCGAAACCCGCGTGGTCCACCTTCAACGCACGCACGGCCGCCAGGTCCACGGGCGCCACGGCGACATCGGCGTAACCCACGCCCGGCACCAGCAGCTTGCCGTCGCGATCAACCATCTCGGCCAGCAGGTGGATCAGGTCGAGCGTCGGGTTGGGCGAGACCCCGCCCAGGTTGCCCGAGTGCAGGTTGCGCTTGGCGCCGGTGGCATGGAACTCGAGGCCGAGGTTGCCGCGCACACCCATCAGCAGCACCGGCTGGTCGTTGGGGAACATCGGGCCGTCGGCGTAGCAGCAGAAATCCGCCTTCAGGCGATCGAGGTTTTCCTCGACGAACTTCGGCAGCGGCACGCTGCCGGTTTCCTCGTCGCCTTCCAGGATCACCTTGATGCGCACCGGCAGATCGCCGTGTAGCTCGCGGTAGATCGCGATGGCGTTGAGCATCGCCAGGTGCTGGCCCTTGTTGTCGCCGGTCCCGCGGCCCCAGATGCGATCGCCTTCCACCACCGGTTCGAAGGGCCTGGTGCGCCAGCCTTCCTGCTTTTCGTCGGCGGGGTAGACATCGTAGTGGCCGTAGAGCAACCAGGTCTTCGCGGCGTCTTTCGGGCCGGCTTCCGCGTAGATGATCGGGTGGCTGGTGGTGTCGTGCACCTCCACCGTGAAGCCCCAGCCCTCGAGGCGCTTGCGCAGGAATGCCACCTGGTCGCCGATGCCTTCGCCCGTGAGGCTCACGGAGGCGATGCGAACGGAGTCGAGCAGCGTTTTGACGAGCGCGTCGGAGCGATCGCGGACGGCGGTTTCGATCATGGGAGGGCCCTGGAAAGTGCTGCCCTCATTCTACGACGCGCCACGAACCCGCGCCGGGGCGCCCGCCCTCTCAGCCCTCGAGCGCCTCAGTCGAACGCGGCATTCAGCTCCTCGAAACGCTTCGCGAGCTCCTTCGGCGCGCGGCCTGCGAGCTTGCCCTCGAGCAACTCCGAGTGCAGCTTCATCTCGTCATGCCACTGCGACTTGTCGACCGCGGTGGCATTGGCGAATTTCTCCGCGGTGAAGGATTGCATGCCCTTCATGTCGAGCTCCGTGGGCACGTTGCCGAGCGCGGTCTCGCGCGCCGGCGCCAAGCCATCCGCGCGCTCCACGATCCACTTGAGGACCCGCATGTTTTCGCCGTAACCCGGCCACAGGAACTTGCCGTTGGCGTCCTTGCGGAACCAGTTGACCATGTAGATCTTCGGCTGCTTCGTGAGCCTGGCGCCGAGGGCAATCCAGTGCGCGAAGTAGTCCGACATGTTGTAGCCGCAGAACGCAATCATCGCGAACGGATCGCGGCGCACCACGCCCACCTGGCCCACGATCGCGGCGGTGGTTTCGCTGCCGAGGGTCGCGGCCATGTAGACGCCGTCGTTCCAGCTTTTCGCTTCGGTCACCAGCGGCACGGTGTTGGAGCGGCGCCCGCCGAAGATGAACGCATCCACCGGCACGCCCGCGGGGTCGTCCCACGAGGGATCGATGGACGGGCACTGCGCGGCGGAAACGGTGAAGCGCGCGTTCGGATGGGCGGCGGGTCGCCCACAGCCCGGCGTCCATTCCTTGCCGGTCCAATCCGTCAGCTTCGCGGGCGCTTCCTTCGTCATGCCTTCCCACCACACGTCGCCTTCGGGCGTGAGCGCCACGTTGGTGAAGATGGTGTTGGTCTTGATCGTTTCCATGCAGTTGGGGTTGGTTTCCCAACCGGTGCCGGGCGCCACGCCGAAGAAGCCGGCTTCCGGATTGATCGCGCGCAGCTTGCCGTCGGCGCCGGGCTTGATCCAGGCGATGTCATCGCCAACCGTCGTCACCTTCCAGCCTTCGAAGGCGGGCGGCGGGATCAGCATCGCGAAGTTGGTTTTGCCACACGCGCTCGGGAAGGCGGCGGTGACATAGCGCTTGGCGCCGCCGGGTGATTGCACGCCCAGGATCAGCATGTGTTCGGCCAGCCAGCCCTGCTCGTGGCCCATGACGGAGGCGATGCGCAAGGCCAGGCACTTCTTGCCCAGCAGCGCGTTGCCGCCATAACCCGATCCGAACGAAACGATTTCCTTCGCCTCGGGGTAGTGGACGATGTATTTGTGGTCGTTGTTGCACGGCCACACGACATCCTCCTGCCCCGGCGCAAGCGGCGCGCCGACCGAATGCAGGCACTTCACGAAATCGCCGTCGCCCAGCACTTCGAGCACCCTGGCGCCCATGCGCGTCATCAGCTTCATGTTGACGGCGACGTACGCGGAATCGGAGAGCTCCACGCCGATGTGTGCGATGGGTGAACCCAGCGGGCCCATGCTGAAGGGCACCACGTACAGGGTGCGTCCGCGCATGCAGCCCTTGAAGAGGCCATCGAGTGTGGCGCGCATCTCCTTCGGGTCGACCCAGTTGTTCGTAGGCCCGGCCTGGTCCTTGTTGGCGGAGCAGATGAAGGTGCGGTCTTCAACACGCGCGACATCCGATGGATCGGACCACGCGAGGTAGGAGTTGGGACGCAGCTTCCCGTCGAGCTTGCGGAAGGTACCGGCCGCGACGAGCTCGCCGGCGAGGCGATCGTATTCGGCATCGGAGCCGTCGCACCAGTAGATGCGATCGGGCTGCGTCAGCCGGGCGACTTCGTCGACCCACTGCAGCAACTTGCGGTTGCGGGTGGGCGTGGCCCCGGCGACCGGGGCGGCTTGGGCGTGCATTGCGACTCCTCCAGACTTGCCGGTTTCCTCGATACGGAACCGGCGTTTTAGGTGCCAGGGGGGATTATCTCAAAACTCGGCGTGTGAGGGTTCGACGGGCGTCTCGGACGAAGTGCCGGAAGCGAAAAGGGCAGCCCGCGGGCTGCCCTTTTTCATCCGAAGCGCTCGGCCCGGTACGCCGCGGGATCCACAAACGGCGTGACGCCGGTGATCAGGTCTGCCATCAGCCGCCCCGTCACCGGGGCCAGCGTGAGGCCGTGGTGCGCGTGCCCGATGGAAAACCAGAGGTTCGCGTGTCTCGGCGCCTTGCCCAGGATCGGCAACATGTCCGGCGTGCAGGGGCGCGCGCCCATCCACGGTTCGGTATCGAGGCGTTCGGCGAGGGGAAAGAGGTCTCGCGCGATCGGCTCCGCGCGTCCCAGCTGCACCGGCGTCTTGATGGCGTCGCGCCGCGCGAATTCCGCACCCGTCGTCAGGCGGATGCCCTGGCGCATCGGCGCGAGGAAATAGCCGCGCTCGTGGTCGAGCACGGGCCGGTTGAGCCTTGCATGGCCGGCCGCGCGGTAGTGCATGTGATAGCCGCGTTTGACCGCCAGCGGCAGGTTGTAGCCCAACTTCTGCGTCAGCGTGTCGGCCCAGGGGCCCAGTGCGATGACCGCATCACGCGCCTCTACATTGCCGTCGCCGGTGCGCACGCTCCAGCCGCTGCCGGTGGGCGCCAGGCTTGCCGCGTTGCCCTGCAACAGCTTGCCGCCGCGCGATTCGAAGAGGGCCAGGTAGGCGAGTGCCAGGCCTTGCGGATCGTCGACAAATACCGGATCGGTCCAGTGCAGGCCACCCACCAGCACCGGGGCCAGGTGGGGTTCCGCCGCCTCCAGGCCCGCGCGATCGAGGGTGGCGTGGTTGAGTCCGTATTCGGTCTTCCAGCGCGCGGCTTCGGCAAAGCGGATGTCGCGTTCGCGCTCCGTGCGGAAGACTTTCATCCAGCCGGTGCGGCGGAAGAACTGCGTGGCGTTTGCCTCGTTGGCGATCGCCTCGTGCTCGGTGACGCAATGTTCGATCAGGTGCGAATAGATGTGGGCGATCTTCTCGTGGCGCGCGGGGCGCGAATGGTGCCAGTACTTCCACAGGAAGGGTGCCAGCTGCGCGAGCGCCGACGGGTGGTAGTGCGCATCGATGGTGCGGTTGAGGCCGTAGCGGAAAAGTGCGCCGTAGTCGTGCGGGAAGCCGTAGGGATAGACGCCTTCGCGCTGGATGAGCCCGGCATTGCCGTAAGAGGTTTCTTCCGCGGCGCCGCGGCGGTCCACCAGCACCACCGTGCGCCCGCGCGATTGCAGGTGCAGCGCCACGCAGATGCCAACGATGCCCGCGCCCAGGACAACCGCGTCCGCGCTCGAGGAGCCGGCGGTCACCAGGCCAGCTTGGCAGTGCCGATCGAAACCATGCCGGATTCTAGCGCGGCCGGCGCCTGGGGCAGGTCGGTGCCCGGTGCCTCGTAGCCCCTGTCGGCACCGGTTTGCACACCACCGGTCATGTGAGGTACGCGTTGCTGCGCTGGTCGTGCGGCCAGAAGGCAAGCAGCTCGCGCTCCGAGGCGCGGGAGATGCCCTTTTCGGTGATGATGCCGGTCACCAGGTCGTGGGGCGTCACGTCGAAGGCCGGGTTCGCGACCGCCGTGGTCGGCGGCACGATCGCAACCGATGCGGAGTGGCCGTTGGCGTCGAGGCCGCGGACGTTGCGCACCTCTTCCGGATCGCGTTCCTCGATCGGGATCTCCTCCACGCCGTCTTCGATCGTCCAGTCGATGGTGGGCGAGGGCACCGCGGCGTAGAACGGGATGCCGTTGTCGCGCGCGGCCAGTGCCTTGAGGTAGGTGCCGATCTTGTTGCAGACGTCTCCCCGGCGGGTGACGCGATCGGCGCCCACGATCACCAGGTCCACCTGCTTGTGCTGCATCAGGTGTCCGCCCGCGTTGTCCGCGATGAGGGTGTGCGGCACGCCGTGGCTGGCGAGTTCCCACGCCGTGAGCAGCCCCTGGTTGCGCGGGCGCGTCTCGTCGACCCAGACGTGGACCGGGATGCCCATCTCGTGCGCCATGTAGATCGGCGCCGTGACCGTGCCCCAGTCGACCGTCGCCAGCCAGCCGGCGTTGCAGTGGGTGAGGATGTTGATCGGGCGCTTGAGGTGCGCGTGTTCCCGTTGCAGCAGCGTGAGGCCATGGCGGCCGATGGCGGTGTTGATGGCCACGTCTTCGTCGGCGATGGCTTGCGCCTCGTCCCAGGCGGCGGCCAGGCGCTCCGCCGGTTTGAGGTGCTGCAGGCGCGTGCGCATGCGCCCAAGGGCCCACGCCAGGTTCACGGCCGTGGGCCGGGTGGCCGCCAGCATTTTCGACGCCTCCGAGATCGATGCGTCGGAGGTATCCCGCACCATCGCCAGCGCCAGCCCGTAGGCCGCGGCCACGCCGATCAGCGGCGCACCACGAAGGCGCATCGTGCGGATCGCATCGCCCATGGCGTGCGCCGTATCCAGCTTCAGGATCTCGAAGACGTGGGGCAGGCGGGTCTGGTCGACGATGTGCACGGCGTTGCGCGCCGGGTCTGCCCAGAGGCTGCGGTAGTGCCTGTCGCCGACTTTCATGGTTCTGATTTTACAGGTCGTTTGCCCTTGCTCCGCCGGAGTGTGGCGAGGCGGTTCCTCTCGACCCGGTCGCCACGGTGCGATCGAAATTTGAAACGGCGCGACGCGCCGCTTTCGCTTTGCTGTAAAATTGAAATTTCCAGCACAGAGGTCGCAATGACCAAATACGTTTTTGTGACTGGTGGGGTGGTTTCCTCCCTCGGCAAGGGCATCGCCGCCGCCTCCCTCGCCGCGATCCTCGAATCGCGCAAGATCAAGGTTTCGATGGTCAAGCTGGATCCGTACATCAACGTGGATCCGGGCACCATGTCGCCGTTCCAGCACGGCGAGGTCTTCGTGACCGAAGACGGCGCGGAAACCGACCTCGACCTGGGCCACTACGAGCGCTTCATCTCCACCAAGATGACGAAGCGCAACAATTTCACCACTGGCCAGATCTACGAGCGCGTCATCAACAAGGAGCGCCGTGGGGATTACCTCGGCGGGACGGTGCAGGTCATCCCGCACATCACCGACGAGATCAAGGCGAGCGTGAAGGCCGCCTGCAAGGACGCCGAGGTCGGCATCATCGAAATCGGCGGCACCGTGGGCGACATCGAATCGCTGCCTTTCCTCGAGGCGATCCGCCAGATGGGCATCGAAGAGGGCCGCACCAACACCTGCTACATCCACCTCACGCTGGTCCCCTACCTGGGCAGCGTGGGCGAGATCAAGACCAAGCCCACCCAGCATTCGGTGAAGGAACTGCGAGGCATCGGCATCCAGCCGGACGTCGTGATGTGCCGCTCGGAAGTGATCATCCCGGAAGACGACCGCCGCAAGATCGCGCTTTTCACCAACGTCGACGTGCGTTCGGTGATCTCGTGTTACGACTCGGATTCGATCTACAAGATCCCGACCATGCTGCACAAGCAGGGCCTGGACGAAATCGTCTGCCGCAAGCTCGACCTGGCGGCGTATCCCGCGGACCTCACGATGTGGGACAACATCGTCGAGGCGCTGGAACACCCGGAACACGCGGTCGACATCGCCATGGTGGGCAAATACGTCGACCTGCAGGACTCCTACAAGTCGCTTTCGGAAGCGCTGGTGCACGCCGGCATCCACACCCGCACCAAGGTCAACATCCACTATGTCGATTCCGAGCAGATCGAGGCCAGGGGCATCGATGCGCTGAAGGACATGGATGCCGTGCTGGTGCCGGGCGGCTTCGGCAAGCGCGGGGTGGAAGGCAAGATCGCCGCGGTGAAATTTGCGCGCGAAGAGAAGGTCCCCTACCTCGGCATCTGCCTGGGCATGCAGATCGCCGCCATCGAGATCGCGCGCGACAAGTGTGGCCTGGAAGGCGCAAATTCCACGGAATTCGACCCCGACACGCCGCATCCGGTGATTGCGCTCATCACCGAATGGCAGAACCACGACGGCAAGGTGGAAAGGCGCGACGAAAAATCCAACCTCGGCGGCACCATGCGCCTGGGCGCGCAGCCCGCGGCGGTCAAGCGCGGGACGCTGGCGCACAAGGTCTACGGCAGCGACACGGTGGCCGAACGCCACCGCCACCGCTACGAGGTGAACAACCAGTACGTGTCCCGCCTCGAGGATGCGGGCCTGACCGTGAGCGCGCGCACCAAGACCGAAGACCTCACCGAGATCGCGGAGCTGGAAGGCCATCCGTTTTTCATCGGCGTGCAGTTCCACCCGGAATTCACCTCCACCCCGCGCGACGGGCATCCGCTCTTCAAGGCGTTCATCAAGGCGGCGCTGGAGCGGCACAAGCTGCGCGTTCCGGAGCCGGCGCTCAAGGTGATTGGCGGGAATCACCAAGGTTGAAGAGCTGATTCTCAACACAGAGGACACAGAGGATTGGAAGTGGAAACCAAGGTAAAAATATTAATTAATTTAGGGGTGTAGCCAGCAGCCAAGGCAAAAAAAAAAAA
>JBBREI010000111.1:0-12924 GCA_038203035.1 Burkholderiales bacterium | reverse complement strand
ACCATCAGGACCTGATCGAGGACAATCTGAGCGCCAACGTCTGCCGGTATCTGTTCTATTTTGATTTTTTCGCCGGGGGCAACTCGGTACTGCTTGCCGCCGGTTTTTATGACCGCGTACATTGTGGACTCCATTGCGTTTTTTCGTGGATCCCGGCCCGCGCCCGAGGGCGTTTCGACCAAGCCCGATATAATAACGGAAATACCCCGTAAGGTCAAAGACTTGTCCCAGCGTCATCCACTGGCCCCCGCGAGCCTGGAAGCGATCCGCGAACCCATCGCAGCAGACCTTGCCGAGGTCGATGCCGTCATCCGGCGGCGCCTCGAATCCGATGTGGTGCTGATCGGCACGATTTCGAGCTACATCATAGGCAGCGGCGGCAAGCGGCTGCGTCCGGCGCTGGTCCTGCTGGCCGCCAACGCCTTCGATGCGAAGGGCCCGGCGCGCCATGAGCTGGCCGCGGTGATCGAATTCATCCACACCGCCACGCTCCTGCATGACGACGTGGTCGACGAATCCGGCCTGCGGCGCGGGCGCAAGACCGCCAATGCGGAATTCGGCAACGCCGCCTCGGTGCTGGTCGGCGATTTCCTCTATTCGCGCGCCTTCCAGATGATTGTCGAGGTTGGCAGCCTGCGCATCATGAAAGTCCTGGCCGATGCCACCAACGTCATCGCCGAAGGCGAAGTCCTGCAGCTGCTGAACGTGCACGACGCGGACACCAACGAGGAAACCTACCTGCGGGTGATCCGCTACAAGACCGCGAAGCTCTTCGAGGCCGCCACGCGCGTGGGCGCCATCGTCGGCGGCGCCCCCGCGCCGCTCGAAGACGCGCTCGCCGAATACGGCATGCACCTGGGCACTGCCTTCCAGCTGGTCGACGACGTGCTGGACTACTCGGGCGACCTGCTGGAGACCGGCAAGAACCTGGGCGACGACCTCGCCGAAGGCAAGCCCACGCTGCCGCTCATCCGCGTGATGCAGGCGGGAACCGGGGCCGAGCGCGCGCTGGTGCGCCACGCCATCGAGCAGGGCGGCAAATCGGACCTTGAAGGCGTGGTGGCCGCCATCCACCGGGTGGGTGCGCTCGAATACGCCCGCGAAAGGGCGCGCTCCGAAGCCGCGGCGGCCACCTCGCGCCTTGCCGCGCTGCCCGATTCGGCGTGCCGTGAGAGCCTGCTCCAGCTGGCCCACTTCTCGGTCGAGCGCAAGTTCTAGCCGGGCGCGTGGTTCAGCTCGATCCAGTACTTCACCACGGCCTGGAGCGCTTCGCGGGCGAGGGCCGGCCGCGAGGGTTTCACCAGATAGGAGGTGACGCCGCTTTCGTGGGCGCGGCGAATGTCGCCGGGATCCGCGGATCCGGTCCACATCACGATCGGCAGCCAGCGCAGCAGGGGCGAGAGGCGCATTTCGCGCACGGCGTCGATGCCGTTCATCACCGGCATCTTGTTGTCGATCACGACCAGGCAGGGCAGCTCCCCGGCGCGCTGTGCGAACCGGCCGCGGCGCAGAAGGTAGTCCAGCGCCTCGGCGCCATCGGCCGCCGTATCGATGTGCAATGCGCCTTGCCACGCGGCCAGGTACACGCGCATGAGCTCCAGTTCCGCCTCGCTGTCGTCGACCAGCAGGATCGAGCGCGGCTCAGGCACCGGATGGTCCGCGGAGGGTGAAGTGAAACGTGGCCCCTTGTCCAGGCGCCGATTCCGCCCAGACGCGCCCGCCGTGGCGAGTGACGAGCCGCTTGACGATTGCGAGGCCGATGCCCGTCCCGGGATAGTCCGCTGCGGGGTGCAGGCGCCCGAACGGCTTGAACAGCTGCCCCGCCAGGTGCTGGTCGAAGCCGACGCCGTTGTCTTGCACGATGTATTCGGCGCCTGCCTCGCCGCCCTGCGCCCGGATCTCCACCGCCGCGCCCGCCCGGCCCGAGCTGAATTTCGCCGCGTTGTCCACGAGGTTGTGCAGGATGGCCCTGACCAGCGCGCGGTCGGCGAAGGCGGGCGGCAGCTCGCCGAGCGTCCATTCCAGGGAGCTCGCAGGGTAGGTGGCGCTCGTGTGTTCGATCGCCAGCCGCGCTTCCTCCTTCATGTCGATGTGGTCGCGCGACAGGTGTGCGGATCCGAGGCGCAGGTATTCGAGGATGTCCTCGACCAGCGCGCACTGGTGGTTGGCCGAAGCGCGCATCAGGGCAAGCCACTGCCGCTCGCGCGCTGATCCGTTGACGGCCGGTTCCAGCAATTCCGCCAGCGCCGCCACGTGGCGGGCGGGCGAACGCAGGTCGTGCGCCATCGCGTATGCGAGGGTTTCCAATTCCTCGTTCGACGCCCGCAGCTGCGCGGTGCGATCGGCAACCCGCCGCTCGAGGTCTGAGGCAAGCTCGGTGAGCTGCGCGTTGCGCTGGGCGAGCAGGCGCTGCAGGGCCACCAGTTCGTTGTTCACGCGTGAGACTTCCTCGTGGGACGAATCCCCAGGCCGTTCGAGGCCGCTCGCGGACCTGTTCAACGCCGCCTTTCGCGACAACTGCGCGGCGAGCGCAACGGCCGAATCCGCATCGGGGGCGCATCCGTCGGCGCCCACCAGGCGCCACAACGCCGGATCCACGTTGAACGGGTGGCCGCCGACGATGACAGACACATCGCGGCAGCGCGCGTCGGCGCGCACGGCGCCGATGAGCGCCTGGGCCGCGGGGACGTTGAAGGCGAGGCTCGCCGATACCGCAAGCACCTCGGCTCCCGAGGCCACCACGCTCCCGACCACATCCGGCGCGGGCGTCCCCGATCCGAGGTGGATCGTTCGCCATCCGGCCATCTCGAAGAAGTCCGCCACCATGCGCGCGCCGAATTCGTGCAGTTCGCCGCCGGGGCACGTGCTCACCACCGTGGGACCCGGCTTCGGGCCGGCGAATATGCCGGCCGAGACCTGCGCCATCACCAGTTGGGTTGCGGCGGTGCAGTAGTGCTCCTGCGCCACGCTGATCTCGTTGAGCTGCCAGAGGCGGCCGATTTCGCGTTGGGAGGCCGCAAAGACATCCGTGTAAAGGGACTTGAGCGCGATACCCGAAGCGAGTGCCGCACGGGCTTCGCCGTGCGCTTCCTCGCGGTTGCAGCGCAGCAGGGCCTGGAGATAGCGCCCGGCAAGCGCGCCGTTCGGGTTGGCCTCGGAGACGAAGGATGGGGCCTCGCAGGGCATTTCGGGCAGCCGCGCGAGCACCCGGTCCACGATGCCCGTCACGAGATTTGCGTGTTCATGCGGCAGCTCGTTGCGCAGGATCCCCGCGACCAGGTGCAGACGCCGCGCGAGTGTGCCCGCCGCCGCGCCGCGCCGCTTCATCGCGATGCGGGCCCACGCCACGTAGTCGGCGAAGTTCGCCTCGCTGCCCAGCGCGACCGAATGTGCAAGGAAGGCGAGGCAATAGTTGATGTCCGCCAGCCGTGCCGCGCGCGGCGCGATTTCGTCGCCGGGCCTCTCGGCTGCGGCGACCAGGGTCGCGAGCATCTCGCGCCGCCCTTCGATCGCGGCGGCCGCGTCGCGCCGGCAATCGGGATCGCCCAGGCTGCCTTCGGCAATGCGTGCGCGCCACATCGAAGTGTTCCCATTCATCTGTCGAGGTATCCGGATTGTCCGCTCGCGCGTGCCCGGTCGCCCTCGGGGTTTTCCCTATAGTGAGGTGCGCGATCCCCTACGCCCGACCGGGCCGCCACGCGCTTCGCGCGGGTTCCGCCAGGTCTGCCCGTCTGCTACAATGGCGCCACTTTTCCGTCGATCGCAGTGCATGGGTCCGACGCGAAACTTCGGGGTGTAGCTTAGCCTGGTAGAGCGCTACGTTCGGGACGTAGAGGCCGGAGGTTCGAATCCTCTCACCCCGACCACCTTACAAAAAAACACAACGCATCACACGCACCGGGTCGCATCGGCCTGTACCACAGGCAGCGAGGCGCATGCCTTGCTGCGCGTTTTTCATCACCTGGATTTTTGGGAGCATCAATTGAAGCAACTGTTCATTTCCGCACTCACTTGTACCCTCATCGCCTCAGCGGCGCCCGCAATGGCCCAGGGCACCCCCGCGGTCGATGCCCAGCACGATTTCGGCCTTCTCAACGCATTCGGCCGGCACTTCACCTTCAAGAAGGGTGAGCCGCAGGTCTTCGCCTTCACCGTGCCCACCGGGATGAGCAAGGCCGACATCGTGTTCTCCGACGACCCCAATACCCGCGACCGCACCTCGAAAGTGACCCTCGTCAACTGGAAGGAAGGCCAGGCCCCCAGGACCACCCTGGTGAACTACAGCCGCGTTCGCTCCAGCAGCATCGCGGTGACGCCGGGCCGCCACTACTTTTCGGTGGGTGTGAGCCCCGACATTGCCTTCGCGGTGATGATCCGCTACCGCAAAACGGTCGCCCCTCCGGCGACGACCACGCCGCCGCGCACGCGCTAAGTCGCGCTGCTGCACGCGGAAAAGGCGGGGCCTCGTGCCCCGCCTTTTTCCTTTCAGGCGATGCGATCGGCCACCACCACGTAGCGAAGGCGTGTGCCGGGCATCACCGCGTCGAACGGATAACACGTGATGAGCGTGAGCTGCGCGTAACCGGCGTCGTCGAGCACGCGTGATTCCCCCTGGTCGATGATGGTGACCTCACGCACGCGGTAACGCGTCTTGGCGCCGCGCGCGCCTTCCACGTCGATCTCGTCGTTGATGGCGACCTCGCGCAGGAAGGCGAAGTGGGTATCCCGATGCGCGACGATCACCGAATTGCCGGATCCTCCGGGCATAGCGGAGCCGCCGACGTGCGCGGGCCCGAAGGCGAGGGCGCGCGCGCTGGCGTTGTCGAGCACGTAGAGATCCACGCCGCGCCCCGGAAACGTGAGCCGGGCCACCGGACGCATGTCCGCGCCGGGCCAGGGCCGCCGCGGCAGTCCGCTGCCGCGCGCCTGCGTCCACGAACGCGAGATCAGCTGCTGCGCCAGCGCGGCCTTTGCGTGTATCCATCCCGCCTGTGCGAGTTGCCACGTCCCGACCACCATCATCAGGCCCGCGAAAACCATCCCCACCGTGCGGGCGCCCTTCATGCCGTCCTGCCGGCGCGCCGGCCCAGCATCGTGACCAGGCCCGCGGAGCCCAGCGCCAGCAATCCCAGCAGCAGGTGCAGCGTGGCCGCGGTGTCGGTCTGCGGAAGCTGTGTACCCGCGGCCCAGCCGTGCGGCAGGTTCGCCTTCACCAGGGTGGTCTTCGAGTCGACGTTGGGCGCGGTCGGCGTGATGTCCACCGCAACCAGGCTGGTATAGGCGCTCACCAGGTGGTGGTCGAGCGCCACCCTGACCACGGCGGGGCGCACCTGCGCAAGCGGCGCGCCCTGCGCCAGCGTATCCATCAACGAGGCGATCTTGGCCCTGGCCCAGAGGGCGCCCACGCCGGCCGCATTGCGATCCGACGGCGGCGTGAGCGCCACGCTCCAGGGTTGGTTGCCGCGCAGGCCGCTGACAATCACCGTGCCGAGCGGGGCCCTGGTGGCGGCGGCCACCAGGATCGGCTCGCCGAGGTAGAGATCCGGCACGCGTGACGGGAAGGTTTCGACGGCGGTCCCGTCGGGCCAGCGGATCGAGACGTCGCGCAACACCGGCGCCTCGATCTTCGCGAACAGTTGCGCCATCTTGTCCTGCACCTCCCTCACGTCCGCGATCTGCGTGAAGGTGCCGCGGCCGAATTGCGCCGCCTTGGCCATGAAGTGGCCGTTGGGGGCCGAGCCGATGCCCACGGTGAAGAGCCGCGACGAGCCGAGGTCGCGCGCGATCTGCCTGAAAAGCGCGTCCTCGTTGCCAACCGCGCCGTCGGTGATGAATATGACCTGGCGCAGGAAGCCGGGGGTCTCGCTGCCGTCGAGCGCGAAACGCAGCGCGCCCGACATCTCGGTGCCGCCGTTGGCCTTGAGGGCCTTCACCCATTCGCGAGCGCGCGCGATGTTGTCCGCCGTTGCCGGCACCGCCGCCTGGAGCATCGGGCGCGTGGCCGAGTTGAACTCGACCACGTTGAAGCGATCACGCGGTGTGAGGGTGTCGAGCGCCATCTCGAGGGCGGCGCGCGCCTGTTGTATCGAGGCGCCCTGCATGGAGCCGGAGGTGTCGATGATGAGGATGGTTTCACGCGGCAGGCGCTCGAAGGCGGCGCGCTGCGCGGCGGTGGGCTGCGGGGGAACCACCATCAGCAACGCGTATTCGCTGTCGCCGCGCACCTGTGTGAACATCGCGGCCTGCGGCGCCTTGCCGCCGGCGATGGTCCAGGTGAGCTCGAAGTCGCGGTCGGCGTCGGTTTGCTCTTTCAGAAGGGAGACCATGGTTCGCCCGCCCGCCTGCTTCTCCACCGCGGCGTCATGGTACGAGCTCACGACGGAGGCGATTGGCAGGCCGGCGTCGATGGAGACCGCGATGTCGACCGGGTTTACCGGGCCTCGGCCGTTGTCCACGTAGTCGGGTTCCACCAACGTGTTGTCCTCGCCGGTGCGAGCCTCGAGCGCCTTGGGTTCGTCGGGCAGGGCATCCGCGGGCGCGCCGGCGGGGATGTAGCGCGGCGTAGTGGCCAGCGGGACACGCAGGCGCCAGGTGCCGTTTTCGTAGGCCAGCGCCTGCTGGTATTCGATGCGGATCTCGATGAAGTCGTTGGGGCCGATGTGCGCCACGGCGTTGGTGAAGAGGTTGGGGCGCTGCTGCTCGACCAGCGCGGCTTTCCGGCCTTCGCCCCGGGCGCGTTCGTATTCGCGTCGCGCTTCCTCCTTCTCCCGGATCCGGCCCTCGAGCACGCGCTCGCCGACCTTCATCCAGAGCCGATCGACGGCCGCCTTTTCCGGCAGCGGGTAGGCGTACACGCCCTCGACGAATCCGGACCCGGGGTTGTGGAAGAACTGGGTGACGCGCGTGCGGGCCACCATGCCCGTCACGTCGACGGCTATCTCGGTGGCGACCTGGGGCGCGGGCGTGTATTGGCCCGACGGCGAATCGCGCAGCAGCAGGGTGCCCGCCCTGGCGTCGTTGGGCGTGGCGGCCTGGGCGGCGGCCGACAGGGCCAGGATGGCGAGCGCCATCAGTACCGCCGCCCCGAGCCCGCCGAAGAAGGCCTTCGCGATCAGCTCGGCGAAATCGCCGATCACTTCCTGCATGTTGCGTTGCGCCTTGTGCCGCATTTCCTCATCCCCTGTGGGTGCCCGGAAGTGCCGGGGTTCGGATGTCATTTCGCTCGCGCGCGGGGCCGACGCGATGGCGCGATGCGGGCAGGGTGGTGAAGAAAGGTGGCGGAAAAATGCATAATCCGACCCATGGCAAGACGCATCGCGCTGGTCGAGGACGATCCCACCATCCGACAGAATTACGCCGACGCCCTGGCGCGCGCGGGTTATGAGGTCGCGGCCTTCGGCGACCGCGCCACGGCGACAAGAACGCTGGCCGCGCGCCTGCCGGAGCTCGCCATCATCGACATCGGGCTCGGCCCGGAAATCGACGGCGGCTTCGCGCTCTGCCGAGACCTGCGCGCCGCCAGCAGCCGGCTGCCGATCATCTTCCTGTCGGCGCGCGATTCCGATTTCGACATCGTCTCCGGGCTGCGCCTGGGAGCCGACGACTACGTCACCAAGGATGTGAGCCTGCCGCACCTGCTGGCGCGCATCGCGGCCCTGTTCCGGCGCGTGGAGGCGGGGCAGCAGGAACCGGCGGCGCACGACATCCTCACGCGCGGCAAGCTCGCCCTCGATGCGCAGCGCATGACGGCGAGCTGGGGCGGCTGCCCCGTGGGCTTGACCGTGACCGAATTCTGGATGGTGCATTCGCTGGCGAAGCACCCCGGCCACGTGAAGGATCGTGACCAGCTGATGCGCGATGCGGAGATGGTGGTCGACGACGGCACCATCACCTCGCACGTGAAGCGCATCCGCAAGAAATTCCTGGCCGCCGACGCGGGCTTCGCGGCAATCGAAACCGTTTACGGCATGGGTTATCGCTGGATGGAAAATACTTGAGGGCGGCGTTGGCCGCGGCGCTGCTGGCCGGCGCCGCGTTCGCGGCGAACGCCGCGCAGGAAGAACCCCGCTGGTACCTCCAGGTGGACAACGACGTGTTGTTCGGCACCGATCGCTGGTACACATCGGGCGTGCGCGTGGCCCGCGTCGCGCCCCGCGGCGACCATGAAATCGAATGGGGCCTCACGCAGGAGGTCTACACCCCCGAGGGCAAGCGCTTCGCGCCGGGGACGTTGGATCGCGCCCCGGTGGGCCGCCTGCTGCTTTCGGGCGCGCGCCACGATACTGGCGAATCGCAGTTTCAGACGATCGAGTTGTCCCTGGGTGTGCGGGGGCGCGGGGCCCTGGGCCGGCGCACCACCGAAGCCGTCCATTACGTGGTGCCTTCGCCCTTCGTGGACTGGGAGCGGGAAGAGGGCACACGCGTGGACGCGATGGCGGCCATCGCGCGCAGCCACCGCTTCGGCAACGTGTCGCTCCACTACGGCGGCGTGGCCGGCAGCGCGCGCACCTTCGTGCACGCCGGCGCGCAATTGAACCTGGGCCCGGCGCTGTATTCCCCGGTAATGCGCTTCGCCGCGACTGCGCCGCCGGCGGGGGCCGGCGCGTCGTGGAGCGCGTTTGTCGGCGCCTCCGGGCGCGCCGTCGTCAACGACCACCTGGTCGAGCGCGGCTATGACGCGTCGCTCATCGCGCCCGCGCACGAAAACTTCGTCGGCCGGATCGCCGTGGGCCTGGGCACCGTGCGCCACTGGGGCTCCATCAGCCTGACTGCCGCCATGGACACGCGCGAATTCGAGGGCCAAAGGGTGGCGCACCGCTTCGGCTCGTTGATGGTCCACTTCGACTTCTGAGCGACGATCCCATGGGCGCGGGCCTGCTGCATGGAATCCGCCCGCGCCTGCTGCTGGTGGCGCTGGTGTTGCTGGTGCTGCCGTGGCTCGCGGCCCACTACATCTCCGGCATGGAAGCGGCGCTGCGAGCGGCACAGGAGCAATCGATCGGCGCCACGGCGCGCGCGCTGGCCGCGGCGCTTTCGGACCGGCCCGCGCTCTTCGACCGCAATCGCGCCGCCGACCCGCAGGAAGAGGAGCGCCGCCGCATCGTGGCCCTGTTCGCCGCCGCCGATCCGCAGGCGGTGGCGAGCCTGGGCAATGCCTATTCACCCTCGGAAGAGATCGAACGCCTGCTCACCATCATGGGGCGGCGCGGCACACGCCTGTGGGTGATCGATGCGCGCTCGCGCGTGCGCGGCCTTTCAGGCAGCCTCGGCGAGCCCGGCGCCACCCTGGGCGGCTGGCTGCGGCCGATCGCCGCGCTGGTGGTGCCGACTCCGCGCGTGGCGGTGGGTGACGACAGCAAGCCCGTGCGCGAACAGATCGATCGCGCGCTGATCGGGGTCACCGGAGCGCCCATCTGGCGCGGCACGGTGAATCGCGACGTCGCGATCCTGTCGGCCGCGCAGCCGATTTTTGTCGGCGACGACATCGTGGGCGCCGTGGTGGTCGAGGAGACCACGGCGTCGATCCAGATCCTCAAGCAATCGGCGCTGGAGAAACTTCTCGCGGTCACGCTGGCGGTGGTCGGCGCGGCGCTGGTGATCCTGCTGGCGTTCGCCACGCGCCTGACGGGACGCATCCGCCGCCTCCATGCCGACGCGGAAGCCGCGATCGACGCGCAGGGCCGCCTGCTTGCGCCGATCCGGCCCTCCGACGCCCGCGACGAGATCGGCGACCTCTCGCGCACCATGGCCGCGGTGATGCAGCGCCTGCGCGAATACAACGCCTACCTGGAGGCGATGGCCGGGCGCCTCTCGCACGAGCTGCGCACGCCGGTGGCGGTGGTGCGGTCGTCGCTCGACAACCTGAAGGCGCAGCCGCTGTCGCCGCAGGCACGCGTCTACGTCGAGCGCGCGGGAGAAGGCGTCGGGCGCCTGGCGACGCTGATCTCGCGCCTGTCGGAGGCCACGCGCCTGGAGCGGATGCTGGAAAGCGCGGAGCGCGAAAGCTTCGACCTCGCCGCGGTGGTCGCCGGCTGCGTCGACGGTTATCGCTCGGCCTACGCACCGCGCGAATTCCTGCTCGAGCGACCGGAACACCCGTTGTGGATCACCGGGGTGCCCGACGCCTTCGCCCAGATGCTCGACAAGCTGGCCGACAACGCACACGACTTCGCGCCCGCGGGCACACCCATCCGCGTGATCCTTGCGGCCCGGGGCGCCGGCGCGCTGCTGGCGGTGGAGAATTCGGGCCCGCCGCTGCCGCAGGACGCGCACGCACGGCTCTTCGATTCGATGGTTTCGCTGCGCGGGCCGGACGCGGCCAGCGAGGGCGCGCACCTCGGCCTGGGGCTCTACATCGTGCGGCTGGTGGCCGAATTCCACGGCGGCACGGTGAACGCGCGCAACCTGCCCGGCGCGGACGGCGTACGTTTCGAGGTGGAAGTGCCGTAAAATTCGCTCTCCATGGCACGCATCCTCTTCCTGCTATTCATCGCCGTCCTCATCTACGCGCTTTTTCGCGGGTTTTTCCGCGCGCGCGTGAAGAAGGACACGCCCGCCGATCAGCTGCCGAAGGCCGAGGACATGGTGCAATGCGCGCGCTGCGGGGTGAACATGCCGCGCAGCGAAGCGCGGGAAGTGGAAGGCAAGCTGGTCTGCCTGAACAACCCGCAGTGCAAGCACTGACGGAAATCCGCGCCGCCCGGCTGATCGTCGAGGCCGACGAGGTCACCTGGCGCACGCTCACGGTTTTCTGCGGCTACCGCGTGGTGCTGGCGCTGCTGGTCTCGCTGGCGTTTGTGTTCCTGAACCGGTTCTTCAACCTCGGCACGCTGTCGCCCAACATCGTGGTGCCCACGGTCGCCGCGTACACGCTGGTCTCCATCGCCCTGCTGCTGCCCGCGCGCATGCGCGAGCCCAGCCTGACCATCCAGGTGACCGCGGGCGTTTTCGCGGACGTGGCGGCGATTGTGCTGCTGATGTATTCCAGCGGCGGCGTGAAATCGGGACTCGGCGTGATCCTGCTGGTGTCGCTTGCGGCCGCCGGCCTCATCACGCGCGGGCGCCTTGCCTATTTCCACGCCGCGACGGCATCCATCGCGGTGCTGCTCGAGGAAACCTTCCAGCTCTGGCAGCACGACGCGGGCCCGCAGGATTTCGTGCAGGCCGGGCTCACGAGCTTCGCGTTTTTTGCAACCGCGGGCCTGGCCTCGGCGCTTGCCCGCTATGCGCGCACCAGCGAGCAGATCGCGGAAGCGCGCAAGATCGACCTCGCCAACCTCTCGCAGATCAACGAGCTCGTGATCCGCGACATGCAGGACGGCATTCTCGTGGTCGACGAAGAGGGCCGCATCCGCCAGCACAACCCGCGCGCGGTGCAGCTGCTGGGCCCGCTGCCCGCCAGCCGCCTGCCGCTGGTGGCGGACTTCGCGCCCGAGATCGCCGCCCTGCTGGAGGCGTGGCGCAAGGGATCGGAGACCACGTTCATGCAGTTGCGCACCCCGCGCGTGACCGGAGAGCTGCAGGTGCATTTCGTGCCCATCGGCACCGGCAACCCCGCGCCGACGGTCGTTTTCATCGAGGACGTGGGGCGCATGCGCCAGCAGGCGCAGCAGCTCAAGCTGGTGGCGCTGGGGCGCCTGACGGCCTCCATCGCACACGAGATCCGCAACCCGCTCTCATCCATCGGGCATGCGGCCGAGCTGATGGAAGAGGACCGCGGCCGGGGCGAACCCGAGCAGCGGCTGCTCACCATCATCCGCACCAACGTGCACCGGCTCGACCGCATCGTGCAGGAAGTGCTCTACCTCAACCGCCGCGACCGCGCGCAGCCGGAACCAATCGATCCGCTGCCCTACCTCACCAACTTCGCCGCCGAGTTCTGCGCCACGGAGAAATGCTCCCCGGAGGTGATCGACGTCCAGGTGCGAACCACGCAGCGCCTCTGGTTCGACCGCCAGCACCTCGACCAGGTGTTGTGGAACATCGCGCGCAACGCGTTGCGCCACTGCGCCAGGCGGCCGGGCTCGATCCGCCTCGTGGTCTGGCCCGCGCCCGCGCCGGGCCAGTTGCAGGTCGACGTGCACGACGACGGGCCGGGGGTTGCCCGCGAGGCGCACGCGCACCTCTTCGAGCCCTTCTTCACCACCGAGGCGCAGGGCACGGGCCTGGGCCTGTACATCGCGCGCGAGCTTTGCGAAGGCAATGGCGCGCGGCTCGAATATGTCGATAATGCGACGGGCGGCCAGTTCCGCATCACCTTGAAAGGGGCCTGAGTTGATACGCAAGTCCGTGCTGGTCGTTGATGACGAGGCCGACATCCGCGAGCTGCTGGTGATCACGCTCTCGCGCATGGGCGTGGATGCGGAGGCGGTCTCCACCATCAAGGATGCGCGCGAGGCCCTGGCCCGCGGCCCGTTCGACCTGTGCCTCACGGACATGCGCCTGCCCGATGGCGACGGCCTCGAGGTGCTGCGCTACATCGCGGAACACCACGGCAACACGCCGGTGGCCGTGATCACCGCCTACGGCTCGACGCAGAATGCGGTGCTGGCGCTGAAGGCGGGCGCCTTCGACTACCTGGCCAAGCCGATCAAGCTCGAGCAGCTGCGCCCGCTGGTGATGAGCGCGCTCAAGCTGCCCAAGCCGGTGCAGTCGCGGCGCAGCGCCATCGGCGAAACCACCGCGCCCGGCATCCCACGCCTGCTGGGCGAATCGCCCGCGATCGAGCGCGCGCGCGACATGATCGCCAAGCTGGCGCGTTCGCAGGCGCCGGTCTACATCACCGGCGAATCCGGCAGCGGCAAGGAAGTCGCCGCGCGCCTGATCCACCTCGGCTCCTCGCGCGCGGATGGGCAGTTCGTGGCGGTCAACTGCGGGGCGATCCCCGAAAACCTGATGGAAAGCGAATTCTTCGGCTACAAGAAG
>JBBREI010000110.1:0-13029 GCA_038203035.1 Burkholderiales bacterium | reverse complement strand
GCCGCGAGCGGGCTCGCCATGAAGTACGTCGCGCACACCGACATCGTCGCGCTCAAGGCGTTTTTCCTCGGCCTCATGGCGTTCGACTGGCGCGAACTTCCCGCCGACCCGGTGCTGCTGCTGCACCTCGCGCTGGTGGCGGTCCTGATGATCGTCTTCCCCCTGAGCAAACTGCTGCACGCGCCGGGGATATTCTTCAGCCCGACCCTCAATCAGGTCGACGATGCGCGCAAACGGCGCCATGTGGCAGGCTGGTCGGCGCAGATCGTGCGCGCCAGCCGCACGCGGGAGAGCTGAATGGCGGCTTTCGAAACGCCCGCGCTGGGCGAATACCCGGTGATTCCGCTGGTGCGCGAAGACGCCATGGCGCACAGCAAGCCCTTCGTGGCCAAGCCCGAGCTTCAGAAGGCGCTCGGCTTCCCCGGCGAGCTGGTGCCCGACTGGGAGAAGGTCGCGGTCACGAAGCTTGGCGAGCTGGTGTCGCAATCGCGCGCGCTGCAGGTATTCCTCGACTCCTGCGTCAAGTGCGGCGCCTGCACCGACAAGTGCCACTACTATCTCGGCACCTCCGATCCCAAGAACATGCCGGTGGCGCGCCAGGACCTCCTGCGCTCGGTCTATCGCCGGTACTACACCTTCGCCGGCAAGCATTTCCCGAAGCTCGTGGGCGCGCGCGACATGACCAGGGAAGTGCTGGACGACTGGTACAGCTATTTCCACCAGTGCTCGCAATGCCGGCGTTGCGCGGTGTTCTGTCCCTACGGCATCGACACCGCCGAGATCTCGATGGCGGCGCGCGACATCATGGACACGGTCGGCCTGGGCCAGAAGTACTCCAACGAGATCATCGGCAAGGTCCACAGGATCGGCAACAACCTCGGCCTGCCCTCACCGGCGCTGCGCAATACGCTCGACGGCCTCGAGGAAGACGTGAAGGAAGCCACCGGTGTGGACGTCAAGTTCCCGCTCGACGAGAAGGGCGCCGAGGTGCTGCTCGTCACGCCGAGCGCCGACTTCTTCGCCGAACCGCACATCGACGGGCTCATCGGCTACGCCAAGGTGTTCCACGCCGCCGGCATCTCGTGGACCCTGTCTTCGCACGCCTCCGAGGCGGCGAACTTCTCGCTTTTCATCGGCAACCACGACAACCTGCAGAAGGTGGCCGAGCGCATCCGCGAGGCGGCGCTCGAGCTGGGCGTCAAGCGCATCGTGGTGGGCGAGTGCGGCCACGCCTGGCGCGTCGCCTACAGCTTCTGGAACACGCTCATCGGGCCGTTCGACTTCCTCGACCCGCGCTACCCGGCGCCGCAGCACATCTGCGAGGTGACCTACGACCTCATCAGCCGCGGCGCCATCACGCTCGACAGGAGCGCCAACGACGACAAGGTGGTGACCTTCCACGATTCCTGCAACGTGGCGCGCGCTTCAAGCATGGGCAGCGTGGCGGGCGGACAATTCCTCATCCCGCGGGCGATCATCCGTGCCTGCGTCAACAAGTTCGTCGACATGGCGCCCGAGACCATCGGGGAGACCACGTTCTGCTGCGGCGGCGGCGGGGGGCTGCTCACCGACGACCTGGTCGAGCTGCGCGTCAAGGGCGCGGCTCCGCGCATGCAGGCGCTCAAGCAGGTGGTGGAGGAACACGGTGTCAACTACATGGCCGCGATCTGCGCCATCTGCAAGAGCCAGTTCACCAAGGTACTGCCCTACTACAAGCATCCCATGGAGATGATCGGCAGCGTCCACGGCCTGGTGGCCAACGCGATCGTGCTGGGGCCGAAGCCATGAAGCGATTCAACCGGAGATAACATGTCAGCACCCGCGAGCAAGCCCGAGGCGAAGACCGCTCATACCTTCCGCAGGTACAAGGACGGCGACCACGAGTGGGAAAGCGCGCGCGAGCAGATCTTCTCCGCCGACGAGACCGACAAGTGCCCGACCTACGTGCACAAGACGCCTCCGTGCCAGGCGAGCTGCCCTTCGGGCGAGGACATCCGCGGCTGGCTCAACATCGTGCGGGGCGTGGAAAAGCCTCCCAAGGGCACGAACATGCAGGAGTACGCGTTCCGCCGCTCGACCGACGCCAATCCGTTTCCGTCGATGATGGGGCGCGTTTGTCCGGCGCCGTGCCAGACCGGCTGCAACCGCAACGCCGTGGAGGATTTCGTCGGCATCAACGCGGTCGAGCAGTACATCGGGGACTACGCGCTGGAGCAGAACTTCGCTTTCCAGGCCGGCCCGGATACCGGCAAGCGCGTCGCCATCGTCGGCGGCGGCCCCGCGGGCCTCGCGGCGGCCTCGCTGGTGCGCCGCAAAGGCCATGCCGTGACCCTGTTCGACGATCACTCCGAGCTGGGCGGCATGGCGAAGTACGGCGTGCCCGGCTACCGCCTGCCGCGCAAGCACCTGGACGGCGAGATAAACCGCATCATCGCGATGGGCGTGGAAGTCCGGATGAACACGCGCATCGGCGTCGACGTTCAGCTGAAAGACCTCGAAACGGGCTTCGACGCGGTGTTGCTCGCGATCGGCTGCAAGTCCGGGTACAGCCTGCCCGTTCCGGGAGCGAACGCTCCCAACTGCATCAGCGGGGTCGCGTTTCTCGAGGCTTTCAACCAGGGCCGGCTCAAGGCCGTCGCGGGTCGCGTGGTGGTGGTCGGCGGCGGCGACACCTCGGTCGACGTGGTGTCGGTGGCGCGCCGGCTGGGCTATGTCAAGGACATGAAGGAGGCCGAGCGCCCGGAGTCCGTCGTGATGGGCCACACCGCGCACGACGTCTCGGCCCTGGCGGCGCGCCAGGGCGCCGACGTCATGCTGATCTCGATGCAGCCGATCGAGCAGATGAACGCCGCCAAGCACGAGATCGAGGACGCCCAGCGCGAGGGCGTGAAGATCCAGGGGAGCCTGCTGGCGATCAAGGTTGTCCTCGACGAGCAGACCGGGCGCGCCACGGCGCTGCGCGTGATCGAGCTCGACTATTCGAGCGGCAAGCCGGTCCAGAAGCCCGGCACCGAGATGGACCTCGAGGCCGATCTCGTCGTCTCCGCCAT
Source organism: Burkholderiales bacterium (assembly GCA_038203035.1). Taxonomy (GTDB): domain Bacteria; phylum Pseudomonadota; class Gammaproteobacteria; order Burkholderiales; family Usitatibacteraceae; genus Usitatibacter. Next base: position 9,979 of record JBBREI010000110.1, on the reverse strand, counting down.
CGGCCAGGCCGGGGATCTGCGCGGCATGGAGGAGCTGAACAACGGCAAGGGCCTGATCGCGGCCGACCGGTTCTACCAGTTGCCGGGTCGCCAGGGCGTGTTCGCCTGCGGCGACATCATCCGCCCGCACCTGCTCACGACGGTGATCGGCCAGGGGTCGATTGCCGCGGACAGCATCGACCGCTACCTCGGCAAGAAGGAGATGGCCAAGCGGCCGAAGGTGGACGTGCACCACTTCAACCTGCTCGACAAGCTGCGCGAGGTGAACCTCGAGCCCGAGGCGTTCAAGGCGGTCGAGTCGACGCAACTGCGCGAGATCGACCGCGGCCTGCGCGGCACCGACGAGCAGGGCAAGGGCGTCGGCGGCTTCGCCGTCCACAACTACGAGGACCGCGGCGCCGCGGAGGTCTGCCAGTCGGAGGAGCTCTTCCTCGGCCACTTCCCCTATCAGGAGCGCACCAAGCGCACCGAGATCGGCCCGTCGGCCGAGGAGGTGCTCGGCCACTTCGCCGAACGCATGGTCGGCCTCACCGACAAGCAGGCGGTCGACGAGGCCAAGCGCTGCATGAGCTGCGGCATGTGCTTCGAGTGCGACAACTGCGTCATCTACTGCCCGCAGACCGCGGTCAAGCGCACCCCGAAGGCGGAATCGACGATGGGCCGCTACGTCTACACCGACTACGACCTGTGCATTGGCTGCCACATCTGCGCCGACGTCTGCCCCACCGGCTACATCAAGATGGGCATGGGCGACCACTGAGCATCGCAGACAACCCGATGATGCGCCTCGCAGCCGTTGTGCTGGCCACCGCTCTCGCGGCAACCGGGCTCGCCGACGCCGCCGGGATCCCTCTACCCGCCTTCAAGATAGAGAAGGGCGAAAAATGCGTGGCGCCGACCGCAGAAATGCGCCGCGACCATATGAAGATGCTGCTGCACCAGCGCGACCGGACCGTGCGCCAGGGCCTGCGCGAACCCCGCTTCAGCCTCAAGGGATGCGTCGACTGCCATGCCGACCGGGAGACCGGCAGCGTGCTCGGCAAGGACGGCTTCTGCTCGAGCTGCCACACTTACGCCTCGGTGAGCATCGACTGCTTCGAGTGCCACACTCCGGTCCGGCAGAGCCGGGCCGAAGCCAGGCCATGAACCCGGACCGGCGCCAGTTCCTGGGTTGGGGCGCAGCCGCCGCCGGCGCGGCGCTCGCGCCGGGCATCAGGCTGATCGAGCTCGCCCAGGCGCGCTCGCCGCAGGAGGCCGCCTCGACGCTGAAGCGCTGGGGGCTGCTGATCGACATCACGAAGTGCGCTGATTGCGACGCGTGCGTCGACGCCTGCCACGAGGAAAACGGCGTGAAGGGCCACGGCCGGCCCGAGACCGACGCGCAGTGGATCCGCAAGGTGAACCTGCGCGACAAGCGCACCGGCTACGCGCAGGCCCTGCCGCTCATGTGCCAGCACTGCGAGCACCCGCCCTGCGTGGACGTGTGCCCGACCGGCGCCTCGTTCAGGCGCGACGACGGCATCGTGCTGGTGGACAAGCACAGCTGCATCGGCTGCCGCTACTGCGTGATGGCCTGCCCGTACGGCGCGCGGTCGTTCATCCACGAGACCCTGAGCGGCCAGAAGGCGGACGTGCCGCGCGGCAAAGGCACGGTGGAGTCCTGCACCCTGTGCGTGCACCGCGTGGACCGCGACGAGACCCCGGCCTGCGTCGAGGCGTGCACCCGCGACGGCGGCAAGGCGATGGTGTTCGGCGATCTCGAGGACCCCTCCACCGAGATCCACCGGCGCCTGCGCAGCGAGGCCTCGACCCAGATACGCGCCGATCTCGCGCTCAACACCGGCGTGCGCTACCAGGGGCTATAGCGCATGGCGCGCGTTCACTATTCCGAGATCGAGGGACGCAGCGGCGGCTTCTACACGCTGCTCGCCGCGCTCGGGGCCCTGATCCTCGCCGGCCTCGGCGCCGCCTGGTACATGGAGCATCAGGGCCACCACGTCACCGGGATGACCAACCGGATCGTCTGGGGCATGCCGCACGTGTTCGCGATATTCCTGATCGTTGCCGCCTCCGGCGCGCTCAACGTCGCCTCGATGGCCTCGGTGTTCGGCCGCGAGCTGTACAAGCCGCTCGCGCGACTCTCCGGCCTGCTCGCGATCACGTTGCTCGCCGGGGGGCTCGCGGTGCTGGTTCTCGACCTCGGCAGGCCGGACCGCCTGATCGTGGCGATGACGCACTACAACTTCAAGTCGATCTTCGCCTGGAACATCTTCCTCTACACCGGGCTCTTCGCCGTCGTGGCGCTCTACCTGTGGACGATGTTCGAGCGGCGCATGAGCGGCTACACCAACGCAGCCGGCCTGCTCGCGCTGTTCTGGCGACTGGTCCTCACCACCGGAACCGGCTCGATCTTCGCCTTCCTGGTGGCGCGCGAGCCCTACGACAGCGCGCTGCTTGCCCCGCTGTTCATCGTCATGTCGTTCTCCTTCGGGCTGGCGGTCTTCGTGCTGGTGCTGATGGCGGCGTGCCGCGGGAGCGGCCGACCGCTGGGCGACGCGCTGCTCGGCCGGCTGGGGAGCCTCCTCGGCGTGTTCGTCGCCGCGGTCCTTTACTTCGTCGCGGTCCATCATCTCGCCAACCTCTATGTCGCCCGCCATCACGACGCCGAGCGCTTCGTTCTCCTCGACGGCGGCGTATATACCGTGCTCTTCTGGGCCGGCCAGATCTTTGTCGGCGGCGTCGTCCCCCTGGTGCTCCTGTTCGCTCCGGCAGCGCGCCGCTGGCGCGGCGCGCTGGCCGGCGCGTGCGTCTGCGTGGTCGTCGGCGGCTTCGCGCAGCTCTACGTCATCATCATCGCCGGGCAGGCGTACCCGCAGATGATGTTCCCCGAGAAGGAAGTCGCCAGCAGCTTCTTCGACGGCGTCGTCGCGGCCTACGCGCCCAGCTTGCCGGAGATCGCCCTGGGCGCGGGCGGAGCGGCGCTCGCGCTGGCGCTCACCCTCCTGGCGCTCAAGGCGCTGCCGTTCCTGCCGCGCAGCCTGGCGGACGGCGACGCCGATCCGGCAGCGTGAACCGGCTGCTCGTCTCCGCCGCGCACAAGTCCTCGGGCAAGACCACCGTGTGCATCGGCCTGTGCGCCGCCCTGCGCGCGCGCGGCGAGGTGGTGCAACCGTTCAAGAAAGGCCCGGACTACATCGATCCGCTGTGGCTCGGGCTTGCCGCCGGGCGGCCCTGCTACAACCTCGACCCCTACCTGAGCGGCGCGGAGGTGATCCGCGCGGAGCTCGCACAGCGCATGCACGGCGCCTCGCTCGGCATCGTGGAAGGCAATATGGGCCTGTACGACGGCCTCGACCTCCAGGGCAGCGACAGCAACGCCGCGCTCGCCGCGCTGATCGGCGCGCCGGTGGTGCTGGTCCTGGACGCGCGTGGCATGACGCGCGGCATCGCGCCGCTCATCCTCGGCTATCAGGCGTTCGACAGGGATATCCGCATCGCCGGCGTGATCCTGAACCAACTCGGTGGCTCGCGCCACGAGGCAAAGCTGCGCGCCGTGATCGCCCAATACACCGGCGTTCCGGTGCTCGGCGCCCTGCAGCGCGACGAGCGCATGACCATCCTGGAGCGCCACCTCGGCCTTGTCCCGAGCAACGAGGCCGAGGCCGCGCGCGCGCGCGTCGATGAGATCGCGGCGCTGGTCGCCGCCCATGTGGACCTCGATCGCGTGCTCGCCGTCGCGCGCGCGGCGCCGCCCTTGGCCGCGGCCCCCGCCCCTTCCGGTGGCGCGCCGGCGCGGCCAGTCGGCCCGCCAGCGCGCGTTGCCATTGCGCGCGATGCGGCGTTCGGTTTCTACTACCCGGGCGACCTCGATGCCTTGCGCGCCGCCGGCGCGGAGCTCGTGGCGTTCGACGCCCTGCGCGACAAGCGCCTGCCGCAGGTGGACGGCCTGTTCATCGGCGGCGGATTCCCGGAAATGCACATGGATGCGCTCGCCGCGAACCGCGAGCTGCGCGCGGACGTGCGCAGGGCGATCGAGGCGGGAATGCCGGCCTACGCCGAGTGCGGCGGGCTCATGTACCTCGCGCGCGGCATCGAGTGGAACGGGCGGCGCGCCGAAATGGTCGGCGCAATCCCCGCGGACATCGTGATGCACGCGCGCCCCGTCGGACGGGGCTACGTCCACCTGCGCGAAACCGGGCACAGCCCATGGCCGCAGCCGTCCACGCCCCACATGCAGCCGATCCGCGCGCACGAGTTCCACTACTCGAGCGTCGAGAACCTTCCCGCCGGCACCGAGTTCGCCTACGACGTCGAGCGCGGGCACGGCATCGACGGCCGCCACGACGGCATCGTGCACAAGAACCTGCTCGCGTCGTACGCGCACCTGCGCGACATCGCCGGCACCCCCTGGGCGCGGCGCTTCATCGATTTCATCCGGAGTTGCAAACATGTCTCATGACCCCGCAGGAATGGCCATGCAGCTCGACGACGAAGGCTACCTGACCGATCCCGCGAGCTGGAGCGAGCCGGTCGCCGTGGAACTGGCGCGCCGGGAGGGCATCGCCCTGACCGAGGCGCACTGGGCGGTGATCCGATTCCTGCGCGAGTACTACGAGCTGCGCCACATCGCCCCGGATGCGCGCTTCGTCCTCAAGCATCTGGCCGCGACCCGGGGTGCGGACCGAAACGAGCTGTTCCGGCTCTTTCCCTACGGTTACGTGAAGCAGGCCTGCAAGATCGCCGGCATGCGCAAGCCCCGCGCATGGAGCACCGGCTGAGCGCCGGAGCGCCGATGGAGCCTTCATGATCACCATCACCCCGCACGCCGCCGAGCAGGTCCTCGAATCCGCGCGCCAGGCCGATCTCAAGGACGTCTGCGTGCGCCTGGCCGCACGCCTGGACGCCAAGGGCACGATCGAGTACGGCATGGGCTTCGACGTGAAGGCCGACGAGGACATGCTGGTAGTGGCGGGCGACATCAAGGTATTGATCTCGCCCGGCAGCGTGGAGCTGCTGACCGGCGCGACCCTCGACTATGTGGAGATCAATCCGGGCGAGAAGCGCTTCATCTTCATCAACCCCAACGATCCCTCGCACAAGCCGCCCAAGGCGGGAGGCTGACGCTCCAAACTGGACGCCGAAGGCGTCGGGGGTTAGTCTGGCCCTGCCGCCTATTTTCCCTGCCGCGCGCCGCGCGCTTAGGTCGTGAATGCCCGAGTCTACTGCCCCGAATCCAAGCGAGAAAGTCGATGCAGCCGCGCCTGCCGCGCCTGCGGGGCCCGTGGCTCCGCAGGCACAAAACCAGACGGTACGCCTCGCGCGCAAGACCCAGTCGCTCGACACCCTGTACGAAGTCGCGATCAGCCTCAGCCAGCCCGGCAGCCTCGAGCAGCTGCTCGACGGCTTTCTCGACACCTTGATCGAGCTGGTGGGCGCGCGCGCGGCGAGCGTGCGGCTGGCCACCGGGGACGGCCACACGCGCCTCATCGCGAATCGCGGCCTCGCCCCGGAAGTGGTCGAGCGCGACTACCTGATGCCGGCGGACCGCTGCCCCTGCGGTTGGGCCTCGAGCGAGGGGGGGCTGCGTATCCAGAGCGGCACGGCGCAGTGCGCTCGCCTCACCGGCCTGGCCATGCTCGAGCGCGATTGCACGGAACTGGTGGCGGTCCCCGTGCAATACCAGGACCGCATCCTGGGCGTGTACAACCTGTTCCTCGACCATCGGCTCTCGACGATGGGCGAGGACATGCCCGATCTGCTGATGAGCGTCGGGCGCCATCTCGGCCTCGCGATCGAAAAGGCGCGCCTGGAAGGCGAAGCCCGCCGCCTGGCGATCATGGAGGAGCGCAACATCATCGGCAGCGAGCTGCACGACTCGCTCGCACAGTCGCTGATCGGCATGCGGCTGCAGCTCGTGATGCTGAGCGAGTCGCTGGCGCGCGGCGAAATCGGCGCCGCGCAGTACGAAGCCAAGAGCCTGCAGCGCGCGATGACGCGGGCGAACGACGACCTGCGCGACCTGCTGACCAACTACCGGTTGAAGATCGACGATGCCGGGCTGGCGCAGACGCTCGCCGCGCTGGTCGAGCGCTTCCGCCGCGAAACCGGGATCGCGGTGTTCTTCCAGAACGAATGCCAGACGCTCTCCCTCAACCCGGCCCAGGAAATCCAGGTCTACTACATCATCCAGGAGGCGCTCACCAACATCCGCAGGCACAGCGGCGCGCGCAACGTGCGCATCATGCTCGCCAGCGAGGCCGATCTCTACACGGTGCTCATCGAGGACGATGGGCTGGGCATGGTCGAGATTCCCGCGGGCATGCCCGGCGAGCACGCGGGGCTCGCCATCATGCGGCAGCGTACCGCACGGCTGCCGGGCCAGATCGTGATTGAAAGCGAGCCCGGCGAGGGCACGCGCATCGTGTTGATATTCAACGCGCCTGCGATCGGGGCGCCCGCCGTCGCGGCGCGCAGCTGACATGCGGGTGCTGTTGATCGACGACCACGCGCTCGTGCGCAAGGGCATCGAGGAACTGCTGCAGAGCCGTGGCGTGCAGGTGGTGGCCTCGGTCAGCTCGGGCAAGGAGGGTGTGAGGCGCGCGTGCGAGCTTTCCTCCGACATCATCCTGCTCGATATCAAGATGCCTGGCATGAACGGCATCGAGACCTTGAAGCTGCTGCGCGCGAGCGGCGTCAGCACGCCGGTGGTGATGCTCACCATGAGCCGCGAAGACGAGGACCTCGGCGCTGCGCTGCGCGCGGGGGCGCAGGGCTATCTGCTGAAGGACATCGAACCCGAGGAACTGGTGCCGGCGCTCGAGGCGGTGCTGCTTGGCGACAACGTGGTGGCCAGGGAAATGGTGGGGGCGCTGGCCCAGCTCGTGCGCAGTGACGCGGGCACGGATCGGAAAGCCCAGCCGCCGGCGAAGCCTTTCGCCGAACTCACGCCGCGCGAGATGGAAATCCTGGAGTGCCTCGCCGGGGGCTTCAGCAACAAGATGATCGCGCGGGCGCTCGATATTGCGGACGGCACCGTGAAACTGCACGTCAAGGCGATCCTGCGCAAGCTGGGGATGCGCTCGCGCGTCGAGGCCGCGGTGGCCGCTGCCGAGCACGGCCTCGGAAAGAGCCGGAGAAAGTCCGGTCTCCTGGGCGGCTGATGCGCGGCCGCACGCGTCGTTGCGAGCGTCCGCGAATCGGCATCGGCTTCGAGGTCAATCGGTCGGCAGGGCATTGAGGGTCAACTGCGCGCGCGGCAGGCCGCAATCGAGCAGCAGATACTCGGCTGCGTTGGCGAGCGGCCCGGGCCCCGCGACGTAGACATCGCAATCGGCCAGCCGGGGATGATCCCGAAGAATCGGCTGAAGCGCGCCTTGCACGACGGCTTCGTCCGCCAGGTCGCCGTGAGCGGTCAATGGGACATAGCGGAAGTTGTCCAGGGCCTCGCTCCATGAGCGGCACAGATTGTCGAGGTAGTGACCGCTTTTGCCGGAGGCGATCCAGTACAGATGCAGGGTCTCCGCCGCATCGAGCGCCAGGGCGTGTTCGATCAGGCTCTTGATGGGAGCAAAACCGGATTCACCGGCGATGAAGATGAGCGGGCGATGCGATTCTTCGTTCAGTACGAACTCCCCGCGCGGTCCCTCCACGCGCACCGTGTCCGCGTCCTTCAGCCCCCCGAACACGCGCTCGGCGAAGGCATCGCCGCCGCGCCGGCGTACGTGGAACTGCAGGTTGCGGTCGTCGCAGGGGCAGCTCGCCACGGGGCAGGAAGCGACGGTGCCGTCGGGCAGTGAAAGCGACACGGACTGGCCGGCGAGAAAGCGCAACCGGTTGGTGCGCGGCGTCTGCAGGTGCAGCAGCCGCATTTCGTCTCCGAGCGGGGTCACGGACTTGACCCTGGCGTCGATTCGCTGCAGCGGCATGTCGGCCGCGCCGTGCGCCTCGCGCGCCTCGATCACGAGGTCGGACACGGCGGTGTTGCAGCACATGAGAACGACGCCGGCGCTCTTCTCGGCGGCGGTCAGCGCGTAGTCCGAATGGCGAGTCTTCTGCACCTGCCCGGCGACAATCCTCGCCTTGCATCTGCCGCAGCTGCCGATGCTGCAGCCGTAGTCCATGGCGAGCCCCGCGCGCAGCGCCGTCTCGAGAAGGGTATCGCCCCCCTCGACGAAGAACTCGTGGCCGCTTGGCCTGATCTGAACGTGCGCCGTCATGATCCTCATGAACCGGTCCTGCACCAGCAGCGCCGGCGGTTCCTCACTATGCTGTGCAAGCTCCAGGCTGCGCTGCAGCCAGGCAAGCAGCCCGGCGGCGGCCGCGTCCGGCGCCGCGTTGCCGCCGGCCATCCCGCGCAGCCTGCCGCACAGCTCATCCAGGGTCGCGCGGTAGGCGTCCGAGCGCCCCTGGGCCTGCGCCAGGTCCCTGCTCATCTCGGTCAGCCGCGCAACCAGCACCTCGGCATTTGGCAGAACGCGCTCGCGCACGCGCTGGGCAAAGGCCGCTTCCTTGATGCGCTCGAGGCGCTCGAGGCCGTCATCGCCCTGCAGCTTGGTCTGCGGATAGGCGCGCAGCAGATCTTGCGCCGATACCATGCCCTCGAACGTGGCCAGCTCGCCGCTCCTGATCTTGCTCTGAAGCGAACCGCGCCTGACACCGACCAGGCGCGCCGCACGCGACAGTGTAAGTAGCCGGGGCACGCATCTTCCGTGAAATTCGATCGTATTTGAATCTATCATATCGAACCGAGCACGCTCGAGTCGCGAACGCAGGACGCCATGGATTACCTTCCGATCTTTCTCGACGTCCGCGATGAGCCTTGCCTGGTGGTGGGTGGCGGCGAGGTGGCGGCGCGCAAGGCAGCGCGGCTGCTCGGCGCCGGCGCGCGCGTCACGGTCCTGGCCCCGGAGCTGGGCGCGGCGTTCGACGCCGACCTCGCCGCGGGCCGGATCGAACACCGTGCGGCGAGCTTCGGCCCGCAGGACATGGCGGGATTCGCCGTGGCGATCGCCGCCACGGACGACGAGGCCGTGAATCGCGCGGTCGCCGCCGCGGCCAGGCAACGGCGCATCCCGGTGAACGTGGTCGACCAGCCGGCGCTGTGCTCCTTCATCATGCCCTCCATCGTCGAGCGCGCCCCGCTCATCGTGGCGGTGTCGAGCGGCGGCGCCTCGCCGGTGCTGGCGCGCCTGATGCGCGCGCGCCTGGAGAGCCTCATCCCGGCCGGCTACGGGCGGCTCGCGACGCTCGCGGCGGCGTTCCGCGGCCAGGTCAAGGCGCGCTTCAAGCCTCCGGAGCGGCGCCGTTTCTGGGAGCGGGTGCTGCAGGGCCCGATCGCCGAGCTGGTCTTCAGCGGCCGGGACACCGAGGCCCGCGCGGCCCTGCAGAGCGCGCTCGACGACCCGCGCCTCGCCTTCGGCGGCGGCGAGGTCGCGCTGATCGGCGCCGGGCCGGGCGATCCGGATCTACTCACCTTCCGCGCCCTGCGCCTCATGCAGCAGGCCGACGTCGTCGTGTACGACCGGCTGGTGTCAAGGCCGATCCTCGACCTGGTGCGGCTGGATGCCGAGCGCATCTACGCCGGCAAGGAGCGCGCCAAGCACGCACTGCCGCAAGACGACATCAACCATCTGCTGGTGCGCCTGGCGCGGGAGGGCAAGCGCGTCGTGCGGCTCAAGGGCGGCGATCCGTTCATCTTCGGACGCGGCGGCGAGGAGATCGACACGCTTGCCGCCGAAGGCATTCCCTTCCAGGTGGTACCGGGGATCACCGCGGCGGCAGGCTGCGCCTCCTACGCCGGAATTCCCCTCACGCACCGGGACTACTCGCAATCGGTGGTGTTCGTCACCGGGCACCTGCAGGACGGCAGCATCAACCTCAACTGGCCGGCGCTCGCGCAACCGCGCCAGACCGTCGTGTTCTACATGGGGCTGGTCGGCCTGGACATCCTGTGCCATGAGCTGGTGGCGCACGGCCTGCC
>JBBREI010000109.1:0-13033 GCA_038203035.1 Burkholderiales bacterium | reverse complement strand
GGCCACCGCGCCGAGCGACGCGGTGATCGGTGCCTCGAGCGCAATCGCCTTGCGCGGCATCGCCGGCCAGCCGGCATCGGATACCGCCACGCCGGAAACCGATTGCAGGCCCGTGGGCGGGGGATCAGCGAGCTTCATCTCGATGCGCACGCCGGAGCCGTCGCGCGTGATCTTCTGCGGCGCGGCCGGTTCGATCAGCAATTCCCGGTCGGGGAAGAAGGTGATCGCCCTGGGCGCCGAAGCGCCCGCCGGCGGCGTCAGGCGCAACACGAGCGAGCCGCCTAGCAGCGCGGCATCGAACTTCCATCCGGGCGCGGCGCCCGGCAGCATGTTGCGCGATCGTTCGATGTGCGCCTGGAAGCGCGGGTTCGATGCGGGTTCGGCGGCGGCCACGGCGAGCACCATGTCCAGGTCGCCTTTTTCCGGGATGCAGACGTCCTTGCAGACCAGCCACTCGGCCTTCGCCTTCACGGTGTAATCGCCCGGTTTCGCGTCCGCGGGCGGCGTGAGGTCGGACAGCAGGACGACCTCGTCCTCGTAGCCGTAATTCATCAGCGGCCCGATCGGCAGCCGCGTCGGGTACGGCCACTGGATCTCGCCGGCCTTCCAGCCCTCGGGCAGCACCCACTGGATACGTGTCGGCAGCCCCGAGTCGCCGGGATTTTTCCAGTAGGTGTGCCAGTGCTCGGCCATGCGCAGCTTCAGGCCCACGGTGGCGGGCTTGCCGGGTTGCGCCGAGGTTTTCTCCGTGACGAGTTCCGCCTCGACGTGTTCGGTCTTGACCAGCGGCGCCGCGAAGGCGTGGGTGCCCAGCCCCGCCCCGGTGACGAGGCCCGCCAACAACAGGATCGTGGTTCGATACATCACGTAATATTCAGCCCCATGCTCTGGATCAAGTCGTTCCACATCATCTTCGTCATTTCCTGGTTCGCGGGGCTATTTTATCTCCCCCGGCTCTTCGTTTATCACGCCCAGGCCGACGACACCGTTTCGCGCGAACGGTTCAAGGTGATGGAGCGCAAGCTCTATCGCGGCATCATGACGCCGACGATGGTGCTTACGCTCGTCACCGGGGTGTGGATGTGGCTGGGTTATGGGTTCACCGGCGGCTGGCTGCACGCCAAGCTCACCTGCGTGCTGCTGCTCATCATCTACCACTTCTGGATGGGGCGGCTGCTGCGTGATTTCGCGCAGGACCGCAACACCCACACCCACGTCTATTATCGCTGGGTCAACGAGCTGCCGCTGGTATTGCTTTTGGCGATCGTGGTGCTCGCCGTCGTGAAGCCGTTCTAGATGTCGACCCCGGGTCCGCGCATCCTCATCAAGCAGGACACCGGCGTTCACCGCTTCTTCGCCCCGTGTCCGCGCGGCCTGGCGCCCGCCCTGGCGCTCGAGCTCACCGAGCTGGGCGCGGCGCAGGCAACCGCCGCCGAGGCGGGCGTGTCGTTCAGCGGCCCCTTCGAGCTCGTCTACACCACCAACCTGTATTCGCGCATCGCCAGCCGCATCCTCTGGCGCGTGGCGCAGTTCCCGTACGCCAAGGAAGACGACGTCTACCAGGGCGCCGCCGGCGTGCGCTGGAGCACCTACTTCAACGCCGACCGCACCTTCAAGTGCGAAACCAACGCGCACCGCAGCCCGGTGAAGAGCCTCGACTTCATCACGCTGCGGGTGAAGGATGCGATCGCGGACCAGTTCCGCACCGCCGTGGGCCGCCGGCCTTCGGTCGAATCGCGCGAGCCCGACATCCGCGTGCACATCTTCCTCGACGAGAAGGCCTGCACGCTCTACGTGGACACCAGCGGCGAGTCGCTTTTCAAGCGCGGGCGGCGCGACCACGTGGGCGAGGCGCCGCTGAAGAAGAACCTTGCCGCGGGCATCCTGCGCATCGCGGGCTGGAAGCCGGGCGTGCCGCTGCTCGATCCGATGTGCGGCGCGGGCACCTTCCTTTCGGAAGCCGCCGAGATCTCGCTCGGGCGCGCCGCGGGCCGCAGCCGCGACTTCGCGTTCGCAAAGCTCGCGCGCTTCAACGAGGCCACCTGGGACCGCATGGTCTCCAACGCGCGCAAAAGCGAAAAGGCGCCGCAGCCGTTGCCGATCTTCGGCTCCGACCTCCAGGGGCGATCGCTGGGCCACGCCTCGATGAACCTCGGCGAAGCGGGCCTGGGAGACGTGGTGAGGCTCAAGCAGGTGAACCTCCTGGAGCTCTCCGCTCCCGCGCCGGACGGCATGATCGTCACCAACCCGCCCTACGGCGTGCGGCTGGGTGAAAAGGAGGAGCTGGCGCAGTTCTATCCGCGGCTGGGCGACGCGCTCAAGCAGAAGTTCGAGGGCTGGACCGCGTTCATCTTCTCGGGCGACCCGGACCTGCCCAGGCTCATCAGGCTGAAACCCTCGCGCAAGACGGTGATGTACAACGGCGCCCTCGAGTGCCGCCTGTACGAATACCGCATGGTGGCCGGCGGCAACCGCAAGCAGTGAGCGTCGAGATGCTCCTGCGGCTCGCGCTGGTGCCGGCCGCGGTCTGGCTCGCGAGCCTCGCGGCGAGGCGCTGGGGCCATTCGGTGTCCGGGTACCTGGGTGGCATGCCGATGATCGGGGGCCCGATCACCCTCTTCCTGGCCCTCGACCTGGGTGGCGAATTCGCGGCGCGCTCGGCGCTTTTCACCCTCGCGGCGGTGGCCGGGCAGGCGGCGCACCTCACCGCGTTGGCGCACGTGGGCCAGCGGCGCGGATGGATCGCGGCGCTGCTCGCGGGCTGGAGCGCGTTTGTGCTGGTGGCGATTGCGGTCTCGATGCTGCCGCTCGGCGCCTGGGGCGCGCTGGCCATCGCCGGCGCCGGCCTGGCCGCGGCCTGGCGCTGGATGCCACGCGCCCACGGCGAGAGTCCGCGCCCGGCGGTCCCTCCCCTCGAGTTGCGCCTGCGGCTGGTGGCCGCCTTTGCGCTGGCCGGCCTGATCCTCTGGAGCGCGCCGGTATTCGGGCCGACGGTCAGCGGCCTGCTGTTGTCGCTGCCCATCACCGGATCGATCATGCCGCCCTTCACGCTTGCGCTGTACGGGCCGGTAGCCCTTACCCGCCTCGCGCGCGGTTACGTGGTGGGACTCGCGGGCTTCACGGCGTTTTTTTTCGTCGTTGCGTCGGCGCTGGTGGCGTGGGGAACCCCCGCGACGTTTACCGCCGCCGTGGCCTGCGCCATCGCCGCCGCATTCACGGCGAGCCGTTTGGTCCGCCCCCGGCCGTAGGAGCCCGCCGACGCCGTTGCGCCCGGCGGCTGACACCATCTGCCGCCGTCGCCTGATTACTTCGCGCGGAGCGCCAGGGGACCATGGGAACGCTATTTCCAACCCCATCGCGGGCCCCCACTTTCCCTACGGAGGCATCATGAAGAAGCTCATCGCAGCAATCATCGGTTCGGCTTTCCTGCTCGGCGCTTGCAGCACCATGGAAGGCTTCGGCCGCGACGTGCAGTCGGGCGGGCGCAAGATCGAGGACAAGGCGCAGGACGCGCGCTAGGCCTGGCTCGGAAGCGGCGGCAGCCGATGGACACTTGCGACGACATACGCGCCCAGCTGCGCGGGGACCACGAGGCCACCCTTGCGGAGCTGGACGCCTTGCGCGACGAAACGGACGACGGCCGTTGCGGTTTCCGCCTGAAAAAGCTGCGCCGCGCATGGGTGACCCATGCGCTCGCCGAGGAAATGGTCGTGTATCGCGCTCTGGAAGGTGTCGAAGCGGCCAGCTCCTCGGTGCGCGCGGATGAACGCTTCGCCGAGCACGACCTGGTCGACGAATTGTTCGACAAGCTCGTGCGCGGCCGGCGTTCAACCTCTCATTGGAAAACCAGGCTGGGCTTGCTGCGCGACCTGATCGCAGGCCATGCCGCGTCAGAGCAGGAAGAAACCTTCGCGCGCCTGTCGCAACGCCTGGACCCGGAAGGCATGTGTGAGCTGGGCCGGCAGTTCCAGCTCGCGCGCCGGAAGCTGCGCATGCTCGAGGACGCCAAGGCGGCTTAGCTTGCCTGGTCAGTCTCCAGGCGCGCGCGCCCGGCCAGCCGGGTGAGCGCCGGCGCATCCAGCGGCAGCGTGCCGAATGCGCGCGCGCCGCCGCTGTCCAGCCGCGAATCGATGTACGCCTGCGCGGCCTCGGCGTCGCCGTGGCGCTTCATCAGCGAAGCCTGCACACACACGGCAATGGTCTCGAGGATGCGCCGCCCGTTGGACTGGGCCCGGTCGGCATCGGCGAGCAGAACCTTGATCGAATCCATCGCCCGATCGAGCCGCCGGTCGCGCGCGGCGCCCACTTCATCGGCCAGCGCCGCAAACGCGCCGGGCGATCGCGCGAGGGCGCGAAGGGCGTCCAGGCAGATCACGTTGGCGCTGCCTTCCCAGATCCCGTTCAGGGGCGCCTCGCGATAGAGGCGGGCGAGCGCGCTTTCCTCCACATAGCCGTTGCCGCCCAGGCACTCCATGGCCTCGACGGCCACGGCGCTCAGGCGCTTGCACAACGCGTATTTGGCGATCGGGGTCAACACGCGCTGCAGTCCGCGTTCGCCTTCGTCGCTTGCCGAAAGGTCGAAGGCGCGCGCCAGGCGGAACGCCAGCAGCTGCGCGCCCTCGGCCTCGAGCGCGAGGTCGGCCAGGACGTTGGCCATCAACACATGGGATAGCAGCGGCTTGCCGAAGGCCCACCGGTGCGTGGCGTGGTGCAGGGCCTGGTTCAACGCCGATCGCATCATCGACGCCGCGGCGACCACGATGTCGAAACGCGTGTGGTGCGCCATGCCGATCAGCGTGGCGATGCCGCGTCCGGGCTCGCCCACCAGCCACGCCATGGTGTCGAGGTATTCGATCTCGGCCGACGCGTTCGAGCGGTTGCCGACCTTGTCCTTCAGGCGCTGGATCAGGAACGTGTTGCGCGCGCCATCGGCAAGCGAGCGCGGCACGAAGAAACAGCTCACTCCCTCCGGCAGCACGGCGAGTGTGAAGAAGGCGTCGCTCATCGGCGCGGAGCAGAACCACTTGTGGCCGTTGAGGCGGTAACCCATGCCGTCGCGAGTGGCGGTGGTGCGCACCGCGCGCAGGTCCGAGCCGCCCTGTTTCTCCGTCATGGCCATGCCGATGGTGGCGGCGGGCTTGCGCGTCACCGGCAACGGCTGCGGGTCGTACGCGTCGGCAAGCACCTTGCCGCGCCATTCGCGCGCGATGCCGGGCGCCTGGTCGAACACCGCGATCGACGCAAACGTCATCGTGACCGGGCACGAGACTCCCTGCTCCAGCTGGTTCCAGAGGTAAAACAGCGCGGCGCGCGCGCTGAAGCCGCCGTCCGCGCGTTTCCACGCCAGCGAGTGCACCCCCGCGCCGAGCGCCCGATTCATAAGCGCGTGGTACGAGGGGTGGTATTCCACCAGGTCGACGCGGGTGCCCCCGCGGTCGTGGGTCCGAAGCTCCGGCGTGTAGCGATTGGCCAGGCTCGCGTGGTGCTGCGCTTCGGGCGAACCCACGTATTGCCCGAGGCCATGGGCGGCGGGTGTGATCCACTCGACGCCCGCCCGGCGCACCGCGGCGCGCAGCCAGGGATCGGCGCCGTAGGCGTCGTAGCCTTCGAGCGGCGGCGACTGGTTCGTGGCATCCGGCGTTCGGGAGCCGCTCATCGGCCCACCCGCGGCGGCAGGCGATGGACCCATTGCGCCAGCGCGTCGATGGCGGGCTGCGCGGCCCCGGCATTGGCGTGATTGATGATGATCACCACCACCCAGCGGCGTGCCTGCGCATCGAGCACGTAGCCCGCGGCGCTCTGCACGCCGGTCAACGTGCCGCCCTTGAGGTGCGCCTGGCCGTCGGCGGCGCCCCCGCGCCGCGTCCTTAGCGTGCCGTCGACCGCGAGCAGCGGCAGCGAAGACATGAGCTCGGGCATCAGCGCGCTCGCCCACGCGCTGCGCAACAGCGTGGCGATGGTGGCGGCGGTAACGCGGTCGGTGCGCGACAGCCCGGCGCCGTTTTCAATCAACAGCTCCGGCGCGTCGATCGCGCGCGCCTTCAGCCAGTCGCGCAACACACGCTCGCTTGCCGCGGGTGATCCCGGCACGCCGGCGCGTTCGGCCGAAAGCGCCAGGTAGATCTGGCGCGCCATCACGTTGTTCGAAAATTTGTTGGTGTCGCGCACCAGCGCGGCGAGCGGCTCGGAATCGTGGCGGTAGATCGGTGACGCATCGGGCGGCACCGCCCCCGCGCGCACCTTGCCGCGCAGCACGCCGCCCGCTTCGCTCCACACCCAGCGCAGCGCGGTCTCGGAATAACGCGGCCCGTCGAAAAGCGCCAGCGGCCAGGTCTTCTCGCCACACGCGGGCGCAAAGGTGCCCGAGAATTCCACGGTCGCGATCAGCCCGATTTCGCTGAAATCGCGCTTGATGTCGCGCCGCCAGTCGCGGCACGGCTCGGCCCCGGGAGTGATGCGGCTGACCACCTGGACATTGGGGAAGTCGGGCTCGGGGACCACGCGCACGGATTTCCCGGACGGCACGAACGTGAAGTTGACCGCCTGGAAGTTCACCAGGAAGGCGTCGGTGCCCACGTTGTAGGCGCGGCGCGGTTCGTTGTCGAAGCTGCCGGGATCGTGGGTGGCGGTGGCGAAGTAGGAGCGATCGATCACGATGTCGCCGCGGATTTCGCGCAGCCCGCGCGCGCGCAGCTGGTGCGCCACGCGCCAGAGGTCTTCGTGGGACAGCCGCGGGTCGCCGCCCCCGCGGATGTGCAGGTTGCCTTCCAGCACCCCGTCGGCGAGCGTGCCGTGCACGAAGAAGCTGGTCTGGAAGGTGAACGCGGGGCCGAGCAGATCGAGCGCCGCGAAGGTGGTGAGCAGCTTCATCACCGACGCGGGATTACGCGCCGTGCGCGCCTCGTGCGAGACCAGCACCGGGCCAGCACCCACCGGTTCCACCACGACACTCGCCGCGGAGGCGGGAACACCGGCGCGGGCCAGCGCTTCGCGCACCGGTTCCGGCAGATCGCGTGCCGAGGCCGCGCAGGCCGCCATCAGCAGCAGCGCCAGCGCGCGCCTCATGCGCCCTCCATGTCCGCGATCGCAAGGCCGGTTTCGACCAGCAGGGCGAACTGCGCGTCGTCGACCACGTAGGGCGGCATGAAATATACCGTGTCGCCGATCGGGCGCAGCAACACGCCGCGATCCAGGGCCAGCGCAAAGGCGCGCGCGGCGAACTGCGGCCCGGCGTCGGCCACCTCGAAGGCCCAGATCATCCCGAGGTTGCGAAAGTCCCTCACGCGCGGGTGCGACGCCAGGGGTTGCGCCAGACGCGAGAAGCGCGCGGACTTTGCGGCATTGTCCGCGATCACGCCATCGCGCTCGAAGAGGTCGAGGACCGCGCAGGCCGCGCGGCAGGCAAGCGCGTTGCCGGTGTATGAATGGGAGTGCAGGAAGGCGCGCGCCACGCGATCGTCGTAGAACGCCGCGTACACGTCGTCGGAAGACAACACACACGACAGGGGCAGGTAGCCGCCGGTAATGCCCTTGGACAGGCACATGAGGTCGGGCGCCGCACCCGCCTGCTCCATCGCGAACAGGGTCCCGGTGCGCCCGAAGCCGGTCATGATCTCGTCGGCGATCAGCAGCACGTCGTGGCGGGTGCACAACTCGCGCGCGCGCCGCAGGTAAGAGGGGTTGTACATGCGCATGCCCGCGGCGCCCTGGACCAGCGGTTCCACGATGAGTGCGGCGACCTCGCCATGGTGGCGCTGCAGCAGCGCCTCCAGCGCCTCGGCGTCGGCAAAGGGGGCGCGCAGCCCCTCGCGCAGCAGCGGCGCGTAGGCGTCGCGGAAGATCGGCACGTCGGTCACGCCCAGGGCGCCCACCGTTTCGCCGTGGTATCCGCCTTCGAGCGCGATGAAACGGTTCTTTTCCGGGCGGCCGTGGTTGGACCAGTAGTGGAACGACATCTTGAGCGCGATCTCGGTGGCCGAGGCGCCGTCGGAGGCGAAAAACGCGTGGCCGAGCCGCCCCGGGGCGAGCGCCGAAAGCCGTTCGGCCAGCTCCACCACCGGTTCGTGGGTGAAGCCCGCCAGCATCACGTGGGCGAGGGATTCAACCTGTCGGGTGATCGCGGCGTTGATGTATTCATGGGAATGCCCGAACAGGTTCACCCACCACGAGCTCACGCCGTCCAGGTAGCGCCGGCCATCGAAGTCGTGCAGCCACGGCCCGCGCGCGTGTGCGATGGGCACGAGGGGAAAGCGCTCGTGCTGCTTCATCTGCGTGCAGGGGTGCCACACCGCGGCGAGGCTGCGCTCCACCACCTCGCGGTTGCCCATGGGCGCTCAGCCCGGCGCGATGCGGTTGATCTGCCCCGCCAGCGCGCTGGTGGCTTCGGTGGCCAGGGAACCCAGCACCTCGCGCGGCATCGAGGGCGCGCCCGCCGTCAGGTAACACAGGGCGGTGAAAAGAGCGCGGATCGGAACCGCGGCAAGGGGGTCCGCGCGTTCGCCAGAATCGATGCGCACGCCGTCCACGTCCACCACCACCCGCAGGCCATCGGCAAGCAACCCGCCGGCCCCGTGTGCGTCGTAGTGGACCGTGAGCTTGCCGAGGATGATGTCCTCGAGTTCGGCTTTCTCGGCTTTACCCAGCAACGGCACGCGCAATCCCTGATTTCGGGTGGGGGATCGCCATTCTACTGTCGGAACGCCCGCCGTTCTGGCAACCATCGGGCGGGAGTGCTAGCAACACACCGCCGGATAATTCATGCAGAACGTCTTTGAGCACGCGTGTTGCTTCAGTTGGACCAGGTTGATGGAACGTAATGCCTCAGAAACCTTCTGACACCCGGAGGAAGATTCAATGGACCTGCTTGACCGCATCGAGACCCAGCTGATCTCCAATCGCCTTCCCCTGGTGGCCGTCACCGTCGCGGCCGTCCCGTACGCCAATACGCCGGTGGTGCTCACGCTCCACTGGCACGGATTTGTGGAGACCCGCCTGGCCAACGTCAGCGATGCCAACGTGGTTGCCTACCAGCCGGTGCCTTCCTCGGCACTGCAGGTGAACGACCGCTGGGACCAGTTCGACGAGCTGGAGCACGAAGTGCTCGATGTCGCCTGGGAGCTCGGCTCGTGGGACCTCGCGCGCACCGAGGCGCTGCCGTTCGTGCGCGCCGGCGCCTCGGAACAGGAATCGCTGGAATGCATGGGCGCATTCGGCTCGCTGCCGCTGGCCATCGACGGCCAGCCCCCGATCGTGGCCGAGGTGCCCGATTCGGGAGAGCTGATCGAGGCGGCCTCGCGCACCGGTTACGTGCAGTGGCTGTTCCGCCCGGTGCGTGGCGGCGTCTGGGCCGACGTGTCCGAAGACGTCACCCTCCAGGAAGGTGGTTATCGCAATCCTCCCTGCCCCGTCCTTTCGGCCCCTCCGCGCAGCAGCCGCTCGCGCGGGGCGCGCCGCGTCGTCTACCAGTTCGGCCGCTGCCCGAGCCTGGTGAGGTAAGCCGCCATCTCGCGCACCGGGGCGCTGGCCGCCGCCTTCCTGCTCGCGGGCTGCGCGAACATCCCCGCCATCGACCGGCAACTGCTGCAGACGGAGCGCGAACCGGTTCGTGTCTCCGGCGCGCGCGGCGCGCTCTCGCATGCGCAGAGCCTCAGGATCCTGGAGGACCTTCGCAAGCGCTCGCCCGAAAGCGGGGTGCTCGAGCGCCACATCGCGGTGGAAGAGGCGCTCACGGACACGCCGCTATCGGTCGGAAACAAGGCCACGCCGCTGGAGGATGGCGGCGCCACCTACCAGGCGATGCTCAAGGCCATCAGGGGCGCGAAGCAGCACGTGCACCTGGAGATGTACATCTTCGAGGCGGACGAGATCGGGCACCTGTTCTCCGAGGCGCTGAAGGAGCGTGCACGGGCCGGCGTGCGCGTGCGCCTTCTCTATGACAGCGTCGGCAGCATCAACACGCCGAAGTCGTTTTTTGCCGAGCTCGCGGCGGCCGGTGTGCAGGTGGCCGAATTCAACCCGGTGAAGTCGATCGGCGCCCTCGACCTGCTCGCGTTGCAGAACCGCGACCATCGCAAGCTGCTGGTCACCGACGGGCGCGTGGCCTTCCTGGGCGGGATCAACATCAGCTCGGTCTACAGCGGCGGCTCGTCCAATCCCTCGGGCTCCGGCGGCCGGATGGCCGACAAGCCCTTCGAGGAGCGGCCCTGGCGCGACCTGCAGGTCAGGCTGGAAGGCCCGGTGGTCGCCGACCTCCAGCGCGCCTTTGCCCGCCAGTGGGAGAAATGGTCGAAGCAGCCGCTCGAGGACGCCAACCTGTACCCGCCGGCCGGACCCGCGGCGGGACGCGACCTGGTGCGCGCCCTTCCCGGCTCGCCCTCGGACAACAACGGCCTGGATCCGCTCTACATTGCGCTGATCTCCGCGATCGAATCGGCGGACGCCGAAATCCTGATCACCAACGCCTACTTCGTGCCGCACCCCCAACTGCTGGAGGCGCTCAAGTCGGCCGCTGCGCGCAAGGTGGCGGTCACGCTCCTGTTGCCGGGCAGGTCGGACAACGCGCTGGTCTACCACGCGGGGCGCTCCTATTACCGGCAGCTTCTGGAGGCGGGAGTGAAGATCCACGAGCGCAAGACCCGCTTCCTCCATTCGAAGAGCGCGGTCGTCGATGGCGTCTGGAGCGCGGTGGGCTCCACCAACCTCGACTGGCGAAGCCTCGCCTACAACGATGAACTCAACGCGGTCATTGTCGGGCCGGAGTTCGCCGCCAAGATGAAAGCGATCTTCCTGAAGGACCTCGCCAACTCGGAAGAAATCACCCCGGCGAGCTGGGCGCGTCGCCCGCTGGAAGATCGGGTCAAGGAAGCCGCCTCCCGCCTCCTCGCGCTATGGCTTTAAGTTGTTGTAAGTAATCAGCAATTCGTCGGGGGATCACGATGCAGGTGATCCCCGCGGCACCCTCCCCCTGGCAACCGGCACTTGAAATGGGGCCCTTTCGCGCTTATTATTAGCACTCACTGCGAGTGAGTGCTAAACCTCGCCTGCATACGAAAACCCGGGTCGGACGCCGTGTCCCACCCGCCCAACGCCAAGACCCAAACAGGAGTGAGCAAAATGAAACTGCGTCCCTTGCATGACCGCGTGATCGTCAAGCGCCTGGAAGAAGAGCGGAAGACCGCCTCCGGTATCGTCATCCCCGACACCGCCGCCGAAAAACCCGACCAGGGCGAAGTCCTGGCCGTGGGCCCCGGCAAGAAAAACGACGACGGCAAGGTCACCGCCGTCGACGTCAAGGTCGGCGACAAGATCCTCTTCGGCAAATACTCGGGCACCACCGTCAAGGTCGACGGTGACGAGCTGCTCGTGATGCGCGAGGAAGACATCATGGCCGTCGTGAACGCATAGACGACCCAACACCGAATTCGAGAGGAATCAAACCATGGCAGCCAAAGACGTCAAATTCAAAGAGAACGCACGCGCGCGTCTGATCGCGGGCGTGAACATCCTGGCCGATGCGGTCAAGGTGACCCTCGGCCCGAAGGGCCGCAACGTCGTGCTCGAGCGCTCGTTCGGCGCCCCCACCGTCACCAAGGATGGTGTCTCGGTCGCGAAGGAAATCGAGCTCAAGGACAAGTTCGAGAACATGGGCGCCCAGCTGGTGAAGGAAGTCGCCTCCAAGACCTCCGACGTCGCCGGTGACGGCACCACCACCGCCACCGTGCTGGCGCAGGCCATCGTTGCCGAAGGCATGAAGTACGTCGCCGCCGGCATGAACCCGATGGACCTCAAGCGCGGCATCGACAAGGCCGTCTCGGTCGCCGTCGATGAGCTGAAGAAGATGTCGAAGCCCTGCAAGGACACGAAAGAGATCGCGCAAGTGGGCTCCATCTCCGCCAACGCGGATCCGGAAATCGGCAAGACCATCGCCGAAGCCATGGACAAGGTCGGCAAGGAAGGCGTCATCACCGTGGAAGACGGCAAGGGCCTGGAAAACGAGCTCGACCTCGTCGAAGGCATGCAGTTCGACCGCGGCTACATTTCCCCGTATTTCATCAACAACCCGGACAAGCAGATCGCCCTGCTGGAAGACCCGTTCATCCTGCTGCACGACAAGAAGATCTCGAACATCCGTGACCTTCTGCCGGTGCTCGAACAGGTCGCGAAAGCCGGCCGCCCGCTGCTGATCATCGCCGAGGACGTCGATGGCGAGGCGCTCGCGACCCTGGTCGTGAACAACCTGCGCGGCATCCTCAAGACCACCGCCGTCAAGGCCCCGGGCTTCGGTGACCGCCGCAAGGCCATGCTCGAAGACATCGCCATCCTCACCGGCGGCACCGTCATCGCCGAAGAGCTGGGCCTGAAGCTCGAGAACGTGACCCTCAAGGACCTCGGCCGCGCCAAGCGCGTCGAAGTGGGCAAGGAGAACACCATCCTCATCGACGGCGCCGGCAAGGAAGACGGCATCAAGTCCCGCGTCGAGACGATCCGCAAGCAGATCGAGGAAGCCACCAGCGACTACGACAAGGAAAAGCTGCAGGAGCGTGTTGCGAAACTCGCCGGCGGCGTTGCCGTGATCAAGGTCGGTGCCGCGACCGAAGTCGAGATGAAGGAAAAGAAGGCCCGCGTCGAAGACGCGCTGCACGCCACGCGTGCCGCCGTTGAGGAAGGCATCGTTCCGGGCGGCGGCGTGGCCCTGCTGCGCTGCAAGGATGCGATCGCCAAGATCAAGACCGACAACGAAGACCAGGCCGCGGGCGTGAAGATCGTGCTGCGCGCCGTGGAGCAGCCGCTTCGCGAAATCGCCCGCAACGCAGGCGACGAGCCGAGCGTGGTGATCGCCAAGGTCCTCGAAGGCAAGGGCAACTTCGGCTACAACGCCCAGACCGGCGAATACGGCGACATGGTGGCGATGGGCGTGCTGGATCCGACGAAAGTCACCCGCTACGCGCTGCAGAACGCCGCCTCGGTCTCCGCGCTGATCCTCACGACCGATGCGATGGTCGCCGAGCTGCCGAAGGACGATAAAGGCGGCGGA
>JBBREI010000108.1:0-13071 GCA_038203035.1 Burkholderiales bacterium | reverse complement strand
ACCTGCTCGGCCAAACACGTGCCTAGCTACCTCAACAACCTCGACGCGCTGAAGGCCAAGGGCGTGGACGAAGTGTGGTGCTTCGCGGTGAACGACCCGTTTGTGATGGGCGCCTGGGCACGCGACCAGAAGGCCGCCGGCAAGATCCGCTTCATGGGTGACGGCAGCGCGGAATACACCAGCAAGCTGGGCCTGAACCTGGACCTCGGCGCGCGCGGGATGGGGATGCGTTGCCAGCGCTTCTCGATGCTGGTGGATGACGGCGTGGTGAAGACGCTCAACATCGAGGCCCCGGGCAAGTTCGAAGTCTCCGGCGGCGACACGATGCTGGCGCAGGCCTAGCCGAAAACCACCATGGTCTGGCGGCCCAGTGCCACCGGCACGCCGCCAGGCCCCCACAGCACCAGCGACTGATGGGTGTAGCCATCGGCCGCGGCGACCAGTTGCGCATCGACGCGCCATCCGTCCAGCGGAAGCATGCTTACGTCGTCGGTGAGCATCTCCAGCATCCAGCTCAACGAGGCGCCCATCGTCGGCGTCCTGAGGCCCGAGAACGCGATCGGCGAGATGTAGTCCGCCATTGAAAGCACGTGCCCCTCGGTGGCGTTGCCGGTGTCCTTCATCGACAGCTCGAGGACGTTCTCCGATTGCGATGTGCCGGTGAATGGCGGGCTTCCGACCACGTAGCGCGCCGTGAAATGCTGCTTGAACGGCGGCCGCTCACCCGCTATGTACGGATAGTCGATCGGCTGGGGCGAGGCGACCGGCTGCTGCATGGGCCTGAGCGTCACGGCCGAAGGCCGCGCCAGGCCAAAGACGCCGACGTAGAGCCCGAGCGTGTTGTCGCCATCGACAATTCGCGCCTCGACGTGGGTCGCGCTCTTGCCGCTGCGAAGGACTTTCGCGGTCGCCCTGACCACACCCCCGATGACCGGCGCGATGAACGTTGCCTGCAGCGAGCGCAACGGGGCGGAAGGCGCTACCGACCGCATCGCCGCCAGCGCAATCGCCGCCTGCAACCCGCCGAACAGCGTTCGCCCCTGCAGCCAATCCTCCGGGACATCCACGCTCGCCTCGCCATCACGCGCGCGCACTTGCGCCATCAGCACCGAAAAGGGGGTCGGCTGCACGGCGGCCACTAGTTTTTTCCGCCAATCACGAGGACCACAAACAGCCCGATGAGGATCGCAAACACCAGCAGCGCGATTTTCCACCAGCTCTTCGGGCTTTCGCCGGAAACTTCGCCGGTCTGGCCGTTGATCAGGAAGCGGTAGACCTTGTCGCGATAACGATAGGCGGAGATCCACACCGGCAACATGACGTGTTTGAAGCGCACGTCGCTGTAACGCGTGGAGACGTCGCGGATACGCTGCTGGTCGCCGCCGATGTCGGCGCGGATGCGCTGGGCCACCTGCGCGTCGACGACCTGGCGCGCGATCGGAAAGCCATCCTTCAGCCCGACCTGGTACGCCTCGGCCTGGAAGCCGCTCACGAATTCGGGCTGGTACGGCACGAGCCCCTTCAGGTTCCAGCGCGAGGCCGCGCCCAGGATGTTGGCGGGCAACGACTTCGAGGCCATCACCAGCACGTCGTCGTGGAAGCCCTCCACGTGCCCCGACGCGGCCGACCATCGCGTCTCCTTGCGCCGGCGCGTGCTGGTCACCGTTTCGCCGCGCGAATTGGTGGAGGTGTAGTTTTCGTCGACGTAGTAATCGTCACCGCGCTCGCCCACGTAGTCGGCCGAGGTCTGGCAATCGTAGGTCCAGTACGGCAGGTACATGCCCGAGACGCCGGCGTCGCTCTGGGCGTAACGCTTGAGGTCGCCGGGCGCCAGCCACTGCTTGCGGATCCAGCGGCGAAACTCCTCCAGCGCGTGCTGGCGGTCGACCTGGAACGGCACAATCGACTTCGGCTTGATGCGGCGGTTGGCGTAGCTTCTGGAGACGATGTCGGCGCTGCAGAACGCGCACTTCGAGGCAAAGAGCGCGCTGCCCAGGTTCTGCTCGGCGCCGCACTTTTCGCAGCGCACCTGCTCCTCCTCGAGGGTCTCGGCCTTGCCCTCGAGCGCCTTCAGGTAGGTGGCGTAATCGAGCTCCTCGACCTGGTCCTCGTTGCCGGCGATCTGGTTGGTGGTGCCGCAGAATTCGCACTTGAGCGTGTCGGTGCCGGGCGCAAACGAAAGCTTCGCCCCGCACCCGGTGCAGGGGAAGGTCTTGATGAAGGTCTGGCCCTCACCCCGGCCCTCTCCCAAGGGAGAGGGAGCACCCTGGCCCTCTCCCAGCGGAGAGGGAGCGGCAACACTCATCTCGGGATGGGCGGCGGCAGGTTCGCGAAGAGGCTCGCCAGCTCCGGAGCCTCCGAAGCCTTCGTCCACTGCGCCATGCCGTTTTTCCACACCAGGGTGTCGCGCGTGACCTGCCCGGACGACGCCTGCTGCGCCAGCGCGGACAAGTCGAAGGGCCCGGTCTGGCTCTGGCCCACGGCGACATGGAACATCGAGCCCCCGGGGATCGGGGGCGGGGTGCCGTGCCCCGCGCCGGCCGCCGAACCGCCACCCATGGCGCCACCCATCGCGTTCGCCATCTGCGCGCCCATCGCCATGCCGGCGCCCAGGCCCACGCCCACACCGGCGGTACCGCCCGGATTGTTGGCGGCATCACGAATCGACGACGCCGTCTCGTATTGCGTATACGCCTGCAGGTTGCCAACCGCAGCGATGGCGCCACGCTTGTCGATCGCCTTCTCGACTTCCTCGGGCAACCCGATGTCCTGCACCTGCACCTCGGTCAGCTCCAGGCCCAGGGCCTCGAAGTCGGGCGTGAGCTTTTCGCGCAGGCGATTGCCCATCTCCACCACCTTGGCTTCCATCTCGATCACGGGGATGCCGAGCTCCGGCATCAGCTCCTTGATGCGGGTGCCGATCTTGCCGCGCAGGTTTTCCTGGATCTCGGCGGTGGTGAAGCGGTTGTCGGTGCCGACCAGGTCCTTGATGAAGGTCCCGGCGTCCTTCACGCGGATGCCGTAGAGGCCGAAGGCGGTAGCGCGGATCATGCCGAAATCCTTGTCGCGCATCATCGCCGGGCCGGGCGTGCCCCACTTGAGGTCGGTGAACTTGCGCGTCGAGACGAAATACACCTCGGCCTTGAACGGGCTGTTGAAGCCGTATTTCCAGCCGCGCAGGGTGGCCAGGATCGGCAGGTTCTGCGTGGTCAACGTGTAGGTGCCGGGCTTGAAGACGTCCGCCAGCTGGCCTTCGTTGATGAAGGCGGCCACCTGCCCTTCGCGCACCACCAGCTTGGCGCCCTGTTTGATCTCGTCCTGGTAGCGCTCGAAGCGGTAAGCCAGCGTGTCGTTGGTGTCGTCGAGCCATTCGACGATGTCGATCAGTTCGTTGATGAGTTTGTCCCAGATGGCCATGGCGCTCTCCAGTGGTGAGGTACCCTAATATGATGCCATTGAGAACGGTTTACGCGCGGCGATACGTGACACCCCTGCGGGAAGGCGGCTCGCTACCCGAGCGCCCTCGAACGGCTGATGCAATCCATGGTCCACACATCCCGAAAGGCAACCTGACGCCCAATGACCATCACCATATCCTCGCTGCACGTCTATCCCGTCAAGGGCCTGGGCGGCATCGAACTGAAGGAGGCCGAGTGCACCGAACGCGGCCTGAAACACGACCGCCGCTGGATGGTGGTCGACGACGCGGGCGAATTCATCACCCAGCGCGAGGTGCCGAAGATGGCCACCGTGTGGACCGACCTCACCGATGACGCGCTGCTGCTTTCCGCACCCGATTTCGGCGAAGTCGACGTGCCCTTCGAGCCCGACGGCCGCCAGAGGATCCGGGTGCGCGTCTGGCGCAGCACCTGCGACGCGCTGCCGGCCTCCTCGGTGGCCGACGCGTGGCTGTCGGACTACCTGGGGGTGGATTGCCGCCTGGTCTTCATGCCGGAGAGCACCAAACGCATGTCGAACCCGGAATACGCCGGCGCCAGCAAGCTGGTGAGCTTCGCCGACGGCTACGCGTACCTGTTGATGGGCGAAGCGTCGCTGGCCGACCTGAACACGCGCCTCACGGCCAAGGGCGGCCCCGCGTTGCCGATGAACCGCTTCCGGCCCAACATCGTCGTGACGGGTGCGCCCGCCTATGCGGAGGACGGCTGGGGCGAAATCAAGCTGGGCGAGGCGATCCTCAAGGCGGCCAAGCCGTGTGGCCGTTGCCAGGTCACCACCACGGACCAGGCCACGGGCGAGGTGGTGGGCCCGGAGCCGCTACAGACCCTGGCTACCTATCGCGAAAGCTCGCGCTTCGGGACCATGTTCGGCATGAACCTGGTGACGGTGAAGCCGGGCCGCATCTCGGTCGGCGACGCCGTGACCTGAAAAACTGGTGTCAAAGACCTGAGCGGCCCTAGATCATCCCGATTCTGGTCTTGAGCGCGGAGAGCGCCTGTTCCAGGTGTTCACCCTGCGGCACCTTGCCGGTGGGCGTCATGCGGTCCACGAGTTGCGGCAACAGGCTGGACAGCTCCGTGGCGGCGAGTTCCGGCGGGATGCCGGCGGCCTGCGCCAGTTCCGCGATGTGGGGCATGCCGATGGCGCGGATCACGTCGTCGCGCGAAACCGTGAGGTTCTTGCCCGTGCCCACCCAGGATCGCACCGTATCGTCCAGGCCGAGGTCGCGGAAGCGGTCCAGCAGCCCTTCCAGGCCGCCGTGGCGGTCGCTGTGGATGAGGCCGAGGGCCAGGTTGGCGAAGCGGCTCGGCGAGACACCGGTGCTGCCCAGGACGCTTGCGAAGGTATCGAACAGGCTCATGGATTTTCCCTTGTGACCCGGGATGACCCCGCGTGTGGCTTGAGCAGGAAGGCCGCCAGCGCCGGCAGCAGGAACAGCGCGCCCAGCATGTTGAGGAAAAACATGAAGGCCAGCAGGATCCCCATGTCGGCCTGGAACTTGAGCGCGGAAAGCGCCCACGTGCCCACGCCGATGGTCATGGTGACCGCGGTAAAGACCATCGCCGTGCCGCGCTCGTTGAGCGCCTCGTAGAACGCTGTCGCGAGGTCCTTGCCCTCCTGCAGGTGGATCTCGATGCGGTCGTAGAGGTAGATGCCGTAGTCGACGCCGACACCCACGCCGAGCGCGATCACCGGCAGCGTCGACACCTTGAGGCCGATGCCCAGCGTGGGCATCAGCGCCTCGCACAACACCGAGACGATGGCCAGCGGAATCAGGATGCAGATCGTGGCGCGCAGCGAGCGGAAGGTGATCAGGCACATCAGCATCAGCGCGCCGAAGATCGCGAAATTCATTTCCCAGCGCGCCTTGTCAACGGCTTCGTTGGTGGCGGCCATGACGCCGACGTTGCCGGTGGCGAGCTTGAGCTCCAGCTTGTCGTTGTTGTTGGCGGCGGCGAAGGTTTTCACCTCCGAAACCAGGCGCGCGATGGTTTCGCCCTGCTGGTCGGTGGTGTTCACCAGCACCTGCATGGCGCTGCAATCGGGGTTGAGCAGGCCCGTCGAGGTGTCGATCGGCGTGACCGACTGTGCCATCACCTGCGCATCACGCGGCAGCGCGCGCCACTTGACGTTGCCCTCGTTGAAGCCGGAGTTGACGACCTTCGCCAGGCCCGGCAGCGAGATCACCGACTGCGTGCCCGGCACGTTCTGCATGAACCAGTCGAAGCGTTCGATCGTGCCCATCACCTCGTAGTTGGTGCAGGCGCCCTGGACATCTTTTGTCTGCGCCACCACGCCCAGGGTGTTCACGCCGATCGCGAACTTCCTCACGATCATCGCGTTGTCCTGGTTGTAGCGCGAATCCGGGCGCAGTTCCGGCACGCCGATGCCGTAGTCGCCGACCTTGAGGTGGTGCGCCTGGAAAAGCCCGGCCGCAAGCACCAGCAGCGCGATGCCGATGATGACCATGGCGCGCGGGCGTTCCACGCCGCGCGCCGCGACGCGCCAGAAGCGCTGCGTGCGGCCTTCCTGGAAGGCTTCCATCTGGACCACATGCCGGGAGAGGCTGGAATACGACAGCAGGATCGGCAGCAGCATCTTGTTGGTGATGATCATCCACGCCACGCCCAGCGACGCCGTGATGCCCAGCTCGCGCACGATGTCGATCGGGATCAGCATGATCACCGCGAAGCCCAGCACGTTGGTGAGCAGCGCGAGTGTGCCGGGAATGAAGAGCTTGGCGAAGGAGCGCTTGGCGGCGACCAGTGAATCCACGCCGGAGACCACTTCGCGCTCCCAGGTCTTGGTCATCTGCACCGCGTGCGAGACGCCGATGGAGAAGATCAGGAACGGCACCAGGATCGAGAGCGGGTCGATGCCGAAGCCCAGGATCGGCAGCGTACCCAGCAGCCACAACACCGGCATCATCGCGACCACGATGGCCACCAGCGTGAGCTTGAGGTCCTTCAAGAACCAGAACATCAGCCCGAGCGTGATCAGGAAAGCCACGCCGAAGAACATCACCACGCCGCGCGCGCCCTCGCGGATGTCGCCGATGGCCTTGGCAAACCCGATGATGTGCACCGTGTGCCGGTCGCCCTGGTATTTGGCGCGCAGCTCCTCCAGCTTGGCGGCGACCTCGAAATAGTTCAGGCGCCTGTTGGTCTGCGGATCGATCTCCAGCAGGCCCGCGCTCACCAGCGCGCCGGTGAAATCGGTGGCTACCGTGCGGCCCACCTCGGAGGACTTGTTGACGTTTTCGCGAACCTTGGCGAGATCCGCATCGGTGCCCTGGAACGTGGCGGGGATGACGTTGCCGCCCGCGAAGCCTTCCTCGATCACCTCGATGAACCGGGTGTTGGGCGTGAAGAGCGATTTCACCGACGGACGATCCACGCCGTTGAGCAGGAAGACGTCGTCGGTCAGGCCCTTCAGCTTGGCCATGAACTCCTTGTTGTAGAGGTCGCCGTCCTTTTGCACAATCGCCAGCGCCACGCGGTTGGCCCCGCCGAAGACCTTTTCGTATTCGCGGTAGACCTGCATGTATTCGTGCTTGAGTGGCACCATCTTGTTGAAGCCCGCATCCACCGTGAGGCGCGAGGCCGAAATGGCGAAAATCACCGTGAGCACGGTGAAGATGCCAAGCCACATGCGGCGGTGGTCGAAGACCAGGCGCGATACGCCCTGGATCAGCTTTTCGAGGTTGCTCATCGGGCACCCGCCGGGGAAGAAGGCAACGGCACCTCTCGCGCGCCCGCCTCACCCAGCAGCAGCACGGAGTTGGGAGCGCCCAGGATGGCCTTGGAGAATGCACGCGTGGAGCCGGTGGCCAGCGGCTGGAAGGTAAGGCCGTTGTCGCGGCTCACCAGCGCCGTGCCGGAGCCGCCGGCGATGACCAGCGCGCCGTCGGGCAGCTTGTCGCCCCCCATGAGCGGCGTCGTGAACTTGTTCTCCACCGGCTTCCAGGTCTTGCCCTTGTCGGTGGAGCGGAAGATGTGGCCGCGCAGGCCGAAGGCGACCAGCGCGCCATCGTTGGCCACCAGGCCACCGAAAAACGACCCCTTGTATGGAGAGGTGCCCGGCGCCCAGGTCTTGCCCGAATCGGCCGACAGCAGGATGGTGCCCGCCTCGCCCAGGATCACCAGCGCGCCGTCACCCAGCTCCAGGATGGCGTTGAGGTGTTTGTCGTCGGTGATGACCTTGCGCGGGTTCCAGCTCTTGCCGCCGTCCGCGCTTTCGTAATAGGCGCCGTAGGCGCCGATGGCGATGGCGGTTTGCCGGGTGAGGAATATCACGTCGAGCAGCGGGCGCTGTTCCGCCGGGGCGGAAAACACCTGCGTCCAGGTATCGCCGCGATCACGCGTGGCGAGGATGACCGAATCGTGGCCGACGGCCAGGCCCGCCTGGTCGTCGAGGAAATCGAGCGCCGTCAGCAGGGGTGCGGCCGGCGCCCTGGCGCGTTTCCAGCTTTTGCCCTGGTCGTCGCTCACCACGATGTAGCCGCGGTCCCCCACGGCCACGATGCGGGTGCCGAAGCGTTCCGCATCCACCAGCAGCAGGCGCTGCATGGTGGTGGCGCCCAGGGGGCCCGAATCCGGCGCGGCGCCTTCGGGCGCGGCGAGGGCGAAAAAAACGGCGCCGCAGCTTAACGCGGCGGCGCCGATCGACTTCTTCATCAAGGGAAAAATCGCCCGCTAGCGAGTGCCGGCGCCGCGAAGGTTCGCGGGCGTGTAGTCACCGGCCGTGCGCTTGAGCGGTTCGTAGATCAGCTTTTCTTCGCTGCGCAGGCCCATCGCGAGGTAGCGGCCCGACTGAAGGTCATTGTGGACTTCGACCGTGCCGAAAAACATCGGGACGTTGTACCAGTTTTCGTTGTGCTGTTCCGCATAACGCCAGAGCTGGCCGCGGCCGTCGTATTTGTCGCTTGCCACGATCGCCCAGCTGTCCTCGTCGATGTAGAACACGCGCTTGGAATAGATGTGGCTGGTGCCGGGGCGCAGCGTGGCTTCCACCACCCAGACGCGGTGCAGTTCGTAACGCGCGAGGTCCTGGTTGATGTGGCCGGGCTTGAGGATGTCGGCGTATTTGAGCGACGGGTTGGACATCCGGTAGGAGTTGTACGGGATGTACATCTCCTTCTTGCCCACCAGCTTCCAGTTGTAGCGGTCGGTGGCGCCGTTGAACATGCCGAAGTCGTCGTTGGTGCGCAGGCCGTCGGCGGCGGTGCCGGGGTTGTCGTACGCGACGTTGGGCGCCAGGCGCACGCGGCGCTGGCCCGGGTTGTACGTCCAGGCGCTACGCGGCTCCTTCGTCTGGTCGACCGTTTCGTGCACCAGCAGGATCTGCCCGGCCAGGCGCGCGGGCGCCGTGGTGTTCTGCACGTAGTTGAGGATCTTGTTCGCCTCGCGCTGCGCGGCGGGCTTGGAGCAGTTGCCGTAGGAGAAGTCGTATTCGTATTCGAACTTCACCAGCGCGTAGTCGCCCCCGCGCGTGACGGCGGCCTGCGACCAGTGCATGCCGAAGGTGTCGCCGCGATAACGCAGCAGGGTGTTCCAGATCGCCTCGTTGCCGTCCTTGGGCGTCGGGAAGGGGATGCCCCCGCTGCAGCCCGTGACACCGTTGCCGCCGGCGGCGAGCTTCGCCTTGGCGGAGCACTCCTTCGTTTCGTTGTAGTGGCAGGCGGGGAAGGCCGCGCTGCGGCGCGTGGGGTACACCATCATCTTGTAGGTGGGGTACTTCTTCAGCATCGCGACCTGGCCTTCCGAGAGGTCGGCCTTGTACTGGTCGGCGTTGGCGCCGGTGATGGTGAGGGTGGAGCGGTCGGAGGCAAACGGGTCTGGATAGAACTGGCCCGCCTGGTAGCCCGCCATGGGCTTGGTGATGCCGCCGTCCCACGCCGGGATGGTGCCGGCGGCATTGCCGGCCTTTTCCGCGCCGACCGGGGTCTGCGAGGCCGAAAGCTGGGCCGTGGCCGGGAGGGCAAGCGCCGCTCCCATCATCAGGGCCGCCCACTTTTTCTTGCTGATGGACATCATGTATTTCTCCTCGATGTTTTTATGGGGACGGCGTCAGAACGAGTAGCTCACGGAGACCGAGTAGAAGTCGCGGTCTCGCAGCGGGTTGGCCGAGGAGCAGAAGCTCGCCGACTGGCCCGGCGTGACCACGGCTCCCGCCGGCGGCGTATCCGTGCCGCAATACGTGCGCCCGCCCGAATACATGGTGAACTGCGCGTCCACCAGCCACTTGCGCTGATAGTCCCAGGTGATTCCCAGGGATTGCGACTTGACACCCTGGTTGAAGTTGGGTCCCACGCCCTTCACGTCGTGTGCGAAGGCGTAACGCGGCGCCAGCGTGCCGCCCATGAGGGCGTTGGCGTATTCCAGGCGTCCGACCAGGCGGTAGCCCCACGAGAACTCGGTGAGGAAGCTATCCGCCGGCTGCGTGGAGAACGCGCTGGAAAGCACCGCGCCGAAGGCGGTGGCCGGCAGGAAAACGCCGGGCGCGTTGAACTTCTGGCCCGGCGGCAGGTTGTGGAACCAGTTGAAGCCGGCTTCGCCCACCAACACCAGTTGTTCCGCCCCCATCAGGTTGGGGATGCCCTTGGTGCCGGTCATCTGGAACTGGCTGGCCTTCACGCGAGTCCATCCGCGCATGTAGCTGCCATCGGGGATCAATGCGGCCGAGGTGGCCCCCGTCGGCGCGCCCGGGATCTGCGTGAATCCGGTGACCAGGTTCGGCAGGCCGAGGGAGGCGAGCAGCAGTTCCGGCGTGGCGTATTGCAGCGGCACGTTGGGGCGGTACGAATATTCCCCCTGCAGCGCGACACCCAGCGGTCCCTGCGTGTTGAAGCTGAAGCCGTAGAGCTTGATGTCCTCCGGGTACTCGGCGAAGTAGCTGGCCGTGCCGGTGGCGCACAGTGCGCGCAGGGCGGGCGTGGCGCAAATGGGCGCGATCAGCGGGCCGCCCGTCAGGCGCGAGGTGGTGGTGCCCTTGATGCCGGAGAAAAGCGGGATCCGGCTGTGGTAATTCATCATGTAGATGCCGAACTCGGTGTTGCCCAGTTCCGTGGCGAGGTAGCGCATGGCCACGCCGTACTGGCCGTCGTCCTTCGGATCGCGGTCGGCGGCGCGCGGCGCCCACACCGAGGCCGCGGGATCAAACGGGCCGTACAGCGCAACGGCCGTGGCGCTCAACGTGGGGATGCCTGGGGGAACGGGGTTGCTGGGCGGGGTGTGCTGGTCGCGGCGGCGCCCGAACGAGAGGATGACGCGGTCGGAATCGTCCGAGGCGAAGTCGTTGTTGGAGAAATACGAGCCGCGCGGGTCGATGCGGATCTTGTCGTGGTTGGTGAGGTAGAAGCCTTCCACCGTGGCGTTGTTGGTGACCTGCAGGCTCGACCAGAGGCCGGTGGTGGGGATGAAGGCTTCCTTCAGCTCCGAGCCCGGGATGCGCAGCTTCGACAGATCCACCGGGTTGATCGCGTTGATGCCGTTGGGGATGAAAGTGCTTTCGCCCCAGCTGATCACCTGGCGCCCGGCGCGGATGCGCAGGTTCTTGCCCATGGGCGTGAAGTTGGCATAGGCGAATCCGTCCAGGCCCACGACGTTTTTGCCGAGGCGGTCGCGCCCGGTGGGGCCCAGCTTGTCGCTATCGTGCAGGTCGACGTCGTAGAACGCGGTGCCGCGGCCGAAGAAGCCGAAGTTGCGGTATTTGAGCTCCGCATCCATCGTCGCCTTGAAGATGTTGGCGAAGGGTTTGCCCTTGTCGAAGTTGAGGTTACCGTCATCTTCGTTGACCGAGCGCGACGTGCCGCCGTTGGCGATGCCCACCAGCGTGGGATCGCGGCCTTCGGCGCGCACCGCAACGCCGTAACTGACCGTGGTGTCGACCTGGGCCTTCAGGCCGTTGGCCATTTCCCACTGCAGGGCCATGGCGGGAGCGGCGCCCAGCAGGGCGAGCGCGGCCACAAGCGGCTTGGCCACAGGACGGATTACGGGTTTCATCAAGCGTTTCTCCTCAGTGATTGGGTCTAGTTCTTCTTAGGTGGCCCGCCATTCGATTGCGAGCCCGGTGTGGCGGCTATTGTGCCCTCAGGTGAGCGCCTCGAAAAGGCCCGCGGCCCCCATCCCGGTGCCGATACACATCGTGACCATGCCGTATTTGCCTCCGGTGCGTTTCAGACCATGCATCAATGTTGCAGTGCGGACGGCGCCGGTGGCCCCGAGCGGGTGGCCCAGGGCGATGGCGCCGCCTTGCGGATTCACCTTGTCCGGATTCAGCCCCAACTCGCGGATCACGGCCAGCGCCTGCGCGGCGAAAGCCTCGTTCAGCTCGATCCAGTCGATGTCGTCGCTTTTCAGGCCCGCCTGCGCGAGCACTTTCGGAATCGCCTTGATCGGGCCGATTCCCATGATTTCAGGAGGGACGCCGGCCACCGCGAAGCCCGCGAAACGCGCCAGCGGCTTCACGCCATATTTCTTCATCGCCTTCTCGCTCATCAGGATCACGGCCGCGGCGCCGTCAGACATCTGCGAGCTGTTGCCGGCGGTCACCGACCCCTTCACCGCAAAAACCGTCTTCAGCTTGCCCAGCGATTCCATGGAGGAATCCGGCCGCGGGCCTTCGTCCGTGTCGGCGACTTTTTTGCGGTGCAGCACGTTTCCGGTGGCCAGATCGGGCTGGGCCGAATCCACTTCGTAGGGAAGGATTTCTTCCTTGAAACCACCCGCCGCGATGGCCTTTGCGGCCTTCTGGTGGCTGGCGACCGCAAAAGCGTCCTGGTCCTCCCGGCTCACTTTCCACTGTTTGGCGACGTTTTCCGCCGTGATGCCCATGCCGTAGGCAATGGCCACGTTGTCGTTGTTGCGGAAAACCGCGTCGTTGAGCGCCACCTTGTTGCCCATCATCGGCACCATCGACATGGATTCGGTGCCCGCGGCGATGACCACGTCGTCGTCACCGGTGCGGATGCGGTCCGCGGCCAGAGCCACCGCCTGGACGCCGCTCGAGCAGAAGCGGTTGATGGTCATCGCCGGCACGTTGTCGGGAAGGCCCGCCAGCAACACCCCGATACGCGCCACGTTCATGCCCTGCTCCGCCTCCGGCATCGCGCAGCCAACAATCACGTCGCCGATGTCGTGTGGGTCCAGCCCCGGCACCTGGGCGAGCGCGCCCTTGAGCACGTGCGCCAGCATGTCGTCGGGCCGCACATGGCGGAACATGCCGCGCGGCGCCTTGCCCGCCGGCGTGCGGACTGCGGCAACGATGTAGGCGTCCTGGATCTGCTTGGCCATCATTTTCTCCTTGGTGATACGTCATTCCCGACGCAGCAGTCGCTGCAATGATCGGGAACCCAGTGTCTAAACCTGTCCCGGCGCCTTCTTCCAAATGCGGTACGACTCTTTCGCCGCCACCCACAGCATGAACCCTCCGATCAGCGGCAGCAGCACGACAAACAATGCGGACCCACGCGGCAAACACACCCACCGAGCCGAACACCAGCGCGAAAAGCAGCATGAACGACAGGTTCTTGAGCTTCTCCTTCACGGGTTGCCTTGCGCCAGGCCCATCACGAAGCGAAAGAGCTCCTGCACCATGCCCGTGTTGTAGATG
>JBBREI010000107.1:0-13073 GCA_038203035.1 Burkholderiales bacterium | reverse complement strand
GGTGCGGGACCAAGCGGCCATTCGCGCACGACGCTGCCCCCCTTGGCCACGAAGGCATCCTTCGCCAGTCTCGCCGTCTCCAGGCGCGCGGGCAGGCCGGTCACGTCGAGCACCACCACGCGATGGAATGTCTCCAGCAGGTTGAGGGCGGCGATCCAGGCATCGCCGCCGTTGTTGCCGGGGCCCGCCACCACCAGGATCGCGGCGCCGGTTTCGCCGGTCATCGCGCGCGCGGCTTCGGCCACCGCCGCGCCGGCCCGCACCATCAGCGGTGGCGTGGCGGCAGCCATTTGCGACTCGACTTCGCGCAGCTGCGCGCCGGTGAGGATGGGCAACGCCATGGATCAGGCGCGCGCCGCGGCCGCCCGCGCCGGGGCCGCGGGTTCCGGATTGAGCACGGTGTCGCGCGCCTGGGCCAGCAGGTCCGGGTAGTCGCGGCTGAAATGCAGCCCGCGGCTTTCGTGGCGCTCCATCGCGCAGCGCACGATCAGCTCCGCCGTCAGCACCAGGTTGCGCAGTTCGATCAGGTCGTTGGTGACGCGGAACTTGCCGTAGAACTCCTCGATCTCCTGCTGCAGCAGCGCGATGCGGTGGCGCGCGCGCTCCAGGCGCTTGGTGGTGCGCACGATCCCGACGTAGTTCCACATCGTGCGGCGCAGCTCGTCCCAGTTGTGCGCGATGATGACTTCCTCGTCGGCGTCGGTGACGCGGCTCTCGTCCCACGGCGGCAGCGCCGGGGGTGCGGGCGACTCGAGCGCGAGGATGTCGGCCGCCGCGGATTCGGAGAACACCAGGCATTCGAGCAGCGAGTTCGACGCGAGGCGGTTGGCCCCGTGCAGGCCGGTGCAGGCCACCTCGCCCAGCGCGTAGAGTCCGGCGACCTGGGTGCGGCCGCGAAGGTCGGTGGTCAGCCCGCCGCAGGTGTAGTGCGCAGCCGGCACCACGGGGATGGGCTCGCGCGTGATGTCGATGCCGAATTCCAGGCAGCGCGCATGGATGGTGGGGAAATGTTCGAGGATGAACTCCGCCCCCTTGTGTGTGATGTCCAGGTAGACGCAGTCGATGCCGTGTTTCTTGATCTCGAAGTCGATGGCGCGGGCCACCACGTCGCGTGGGGCGAGCTCCGCGCGCTCGTCGTGGCGCGGCATGAAGCGTTCGCCGTCCGGCAGCTTCAGCAGCCCGCCTTCGCCGCGCAGCGCCTCGGAAATGAGGAAGGACTTGGCGTGCGGGTGGAAGAGGCAGGTCGGGTGAAACTGGATGAACTCCATGTTCGCCACCGCCGCACCCGCGCGGTAACCCATGGCCACCCCGTCGCCGGTGGAGGTGTCGGGGTTGGTGGTGTACAGGTAGACCTTGCCCGCGCCGCCGGCCGCCAGCAGGGTGAAACGCGCGGCAATGGTCTTGACCGTTCCCGACTTGCGGTCGAGCACGTAGGCGCCCCAGACGCGGTTCGGGCCACCAAGCCCCGGATTCCCGAGCTTGCGCGAGGTGATGAGGTCGACCGCGATGTGCCACTCCAGGACCTCGATGTTGGGGTGGCTCTTGATCTGGCCCACCAGGGTCTTCTGGACCGCGCTGCCGGTGGCGTCCGCGGCGTGCACGATGCGGCGGTGGGAATGGCCGCCCTCGCGAGTCAGGTGCAGGTCTTCGGGGTGGTGGCCGTCGCGGGTGAAAGGCACCCCCTGGGCCACCAGCCATTCGACGGAGCTGCGCCCGTGTTCCACCACGAAGCGCACCGCGTCGTCGTGGCACAGGCCCGCGCCGGCGATGTGGGTGTCACGGATGTGGTCCTCGATCGAGTCGGCGCCGTCCAGGACCGCGGCGATCCCGCCCTGGGCCCAGCTGGAGGCGCCATCGAGGAGCTCGTGTTTGGTGACCAGGGCGACCTTGCGGTGTTCGGCCAGGCGCAGCGCGGCGGACATGCCGGCAAGGCCACTGCCGATGATCAGGATGTCATGGTCCAATTGGAGTAGGTTTCGACAGGTGGGCGAGGGGAGAAAAACCCTACAGGAACTGGAACTATTTGCCGGTCACCCCCACTAACCGACGTATTCCCGGAATGCGCGCCAAAGGAATGAAAAACTTGACGTTTATACTACCCCAGGAGGCTCGGAAGCCATTCGTGGCTGCCGCCCCGCCGGTTGGCCTGGCGGGCCTCGCCCCAGCAACAAGACCAAATACACAGGGCCGGATGAGCGACAGGGAGATCGACCAGCAGCTGGTCGAGAAGGCGCAGCGAGGCGATAAAAAGGCTTTCGAGATGCTGGTGGTCAAATACCAGCGCAAGCTCGAACGCCTGCTTTCGCGCGTCATCCGCGACCCCTCGGAAATCGAGGACGTGGCCCAGGAAGCGTTCATCAAGGCCTACCGTGCGCTGCCCAATTTCCGCGGCGACAGCGCCTTTTACACCTGGCTCTACCGTATCGGCATCAACACCGCCAAGAACTACCTGATCGCCCTCGGCCGCCGCGCGCCGACGTCGACGGAATTCGACAGCGAGGAGGCCGAAAGCTTCGAAGACGCCACGGGCCTGCGCGACATCAATACACCTGAAAGCGAACTCGCATCCAAACAGATCGCCCAGACGGTGAACGACGCCATCGCGGCGTTGCCAGAAGAACTGCGAACCGCCATCACGCTGCGCGAGCTCGATGGCCTGTCGTACGAGGAAATCGCGCAGATCATGAGCTGTCCGATCGGCACCGTCCGGTCGAGGATTTTCAGGGCGCGCGAAGCAGTTGCCGAAAGGCTGCGCCCGCAGTTGGGGACGAGTAGAGACAAACGCTGGTAATAACGACATCGGGGCTGCAACCCCATAAAAAAGTGGCCCGCGCACAAAGCGAGCCGATTGACACAGGAGCAGGACATGACCCAGGAAATCTCCTCGCTGATGGACGGCGAGCTCGAGCCGCAGGAGGCTGAGCGCGCCATTCGCGCCTGCTGCGCGGATGACGCGGCAGCCGAAAAGTGGCAGGAATACACGCTGATTGGTGACGTATTGCGCGGCGGCAAGCCCCATCCCACCCGCACGGCCGAACGCGTCCGCATCGCACTCGCGGCCGAACCGGCGATCATCGCGCGCCCCAAGCGCGTCTACGAAACCACCGTCGGGCGCATCGCGCTCGCGGCGGCGGCCTCGGTGGCCACCGTCGGCGTGGTGGGTTGGATCGGAAACCAGGGCGGCCAGTCGCCCTCGGGATCCTTCCTCGCCACCAAGGGCGCCGGTTCCGGCTCGATCCAGGCGGTGGGCAACGTGGTGCCGAAGGCCTCGCCCGCGGACATGCAGGATTACGTCGCCGCCCACAAGCAGCTTCCCTCCGCGCAACTGTATCGACCGGTCGTGAACAACCGGGCAGCGCCCGCCGCCGCCGCTCGATGACGCGCTTTGCGTCTCCCGGGGCGCGCCGGGTCCTCCCGGCGCTGGCCCTGGGTTTCGCTTGTTATGCACACGCGGCGCCCGGCGACCCACTCGCCTGGCTGCAGCGGGCCGCGCAGTCGGCGCGCCAATCCTCGTATGAAGGCGTCTACGTCCACACCAACGGCGACCGGACCTCCACGGTCCGCGTGACGCACCTCAACCATTCCGGAGAAGAGCACGAGCGCATCGTGCCGCTCGACGGCCCCAACCCGCTCGAAATCGTGCGCCGCAACGACGAGATGTTCTGCCGCTTCCCGGACGCCAAGACCGTGCGCCTGGACCCGCGCATCACCAACCGGTTCTTTCCCGCCATACTGGCGTCGACCGCGCAGACCATCGCGGCCAGCTACGACGTGAAGCTCGGCAAGACTGAAAGCGTGCTGGGGTACGAATGCCAGTGGATCAGCCTGGATGCGCGCGACGCCATGCGCTTTTCCCAACGGCTGTGCTCCGAAATCGGCACCGGGCTCATCCTGCGCGCCAAGGTGCTGAACGGCGAGCGCCAGGTGGTCGAGCAATACACCTTCACCGACCTGAAGATCGGCCCCGCCGTCGGGCGCACCGACCTCAAGTCGATTTTCCGCGCGCGCAGCAGGCAATGGGTCGCCGACGGCCAGCCGCGCGACGAAGCCAGCAACGCCGAATCGGGCTGGGCCGTGACCAAGGCGCCCCCGGGCTTCCAGAAGGTGGCGGAACTCAAACGCACCTTGCCCGGGCGCTCGCAGCCGGTCTCGCAGATCGTTCTCACCGACGGGCTGGCGAGCCTGTCGGTTTTTGTGGAGCCCAATTCCGCCCCCGCGCGCACCGCTGAGGCATTCTCCGAGGATGGCACCACCACGTTTTTTGTCCGGCCCATGGGTGATCTCATGGTCACCGTGTTGGGAGAGGTTCCCGTCGCCACCGCGCAGCAGGTTGCGCGCAGCGTCGCCCGGCGTTGAAAATCCCGTCTTTGCCCCGCCCCAACTGAAAACAGCGGCCCCGATGCCGCGGACCGATCGATAAAAAAGGACCCATAGAGCCATGAATCGTATGCAGGCTTCCCTGCTCGGCGCCGTCCTCGCGCTTGGCCTCGGCGCACAGGCCCAGCTGCCCCCCGCCCAGGGCCCGAAGCAGAACATCCCCCCCGGAGCCCCGGCGCAGGTGCTCCCCGATTTCGCCGACCTGGTCGAACGCAACGGCCCGGCCGTGGTGAACATCAACACCCGCACCCGCGGCAACCGCCAGCAGGGCGGGCTGCCCGGCCTGGACGAAAACGACCCGTTTTTCGAATTCTTCCGCCGTTTCATGCCGGACCAGCAGCCCCCGGGGCGCAATCCGCGCGGCAACGCGCCCAAAAACGCGCCCACGCCCGATGCCACCCCACGCGGGCCGTTGCGTCCCTTCGGCCTGGGCTCGGGCTTCATCGTCTCGCAGGACGGCTACATCGTCACCAACGCCCACGTAGTCGAAAACGCGGAGGAAATCACGGTGCGCTTCAACGACAAGCGCGAACTGACCGCCAAGGTGATCGGCGCCGATACCCGCAGCGACGTCGCGGTGATCAAGGTGGAGGCCACCGGCCTGCCGGTGCTCAAGATCGGCGACACCAAGAAACTGCGCGTGGGTGAATGGGTCATCGCCATCGGATCGCCGTTCGGATTCCAGAACACCGTCACCGCCGGCATCGTCAGCGCCACCGCCCGCGAGAACCTCTCGGGTGATCCCAACCTCGATGCGGTGCCCTTCATCCAGACCGATGTGGCCGTGAACCCGGGCAATTCGGGCGGGCCGCTGCTCAACATGCGCGGCGAGGTGGTGGGCATCAACTCGCAGATCTTCTCGCGCACCGGCAGCTTCGCGGGCATCTCCTTCGCCATTCCCATCGACTACGCCTTCAACGTGGCCGACCAGCTGATGAACACCGGCAAGGTCGTGCGCGGGCGCATCGGCGTGGGCATCCAGAACGTCACCAAGGACCTCGCCGACAGCCTGGGGCTGGGCAAGGCCGCGGGTGCGGCGGTCAGCAACGTGGAGGAGGGCTCCCCGGCCGGCAAGGCGGGGCTGGAAGTGGGCGACGTCATCCTCAAGATCGACGGGCGCACCGTGGACGGATCGGCGGATCTCTCGCGCACCATCCGCTCGCTCAGGCCGGGCACCAGGGTGAACCTGACCGTATGGCGTGGCGGCAAGCCGCGCGAGCTCACCGTGGTCGTGACGGAATTCAAGGACGAAGACGGCGCATCCGCCAGGTCGCCGGCCAACGGCAAGGGCAAGAAGCCCGAAACCAGCAAGCCCGGCAAGCTGGGCGTGGCCGTGATCGAACTCACCGCCGAGCAGAAGAAGGCGCTCAAGCTCACGGGCGGGGTGATGATCGAGGCGGTCGAGGGCGCGGCCGCCACCGCCGGCGTCGAGGTCGGCGAGGTGATCCTGCGCGTCAACAACTCCGATGTGCCGAACGTGAAGGTTTTCAACGAGGTGGTATCCAGGCTCGACACCAAGCGCCCGGTGGCGTTGCTGATCCGCGACGAAAACGGCACGCGTTACGCGACCTTCAGGCCCGACGGCGATTGATCGCGCCGTTGCCCAGGTTGACGGTGCTCAGCCGCGAATATTGCAGCCTGTGTTCGGAGCTGATCACCGCCCTGAAGCAGTTCCAGGGCCGCTACAACTTCGAGATCGACGTGGTCGACGTGGACAAGCACCCGGCGCTGGAGGAGAAGTGGGGGGACCTGGTGCCGGTGCTGCTCGATGGCGACCGGGAGATCTGCCACTACTACCTGGATATCGAGGCCGTTGATGCGCGCCTCGCCCGGATGAAGTAGAATATTGCACTGCAATAAAGCAACATCGGGGCGGCCGTTGGAGCGGACAGCCATGCCGCTCAACGGCGCGAGGCACCGGGGATCCAGACAGGCCACCTATGGTGGCCTTTTCATTTGATGGACCACATCCGCAATTTTTCTATCATCGCCCACATCGACCACGGCAAGTCCACGCTCGCGGACCGCCTGATCGAGCGTACTGGCGGCCTGCAGACCCGCGAAATGGAAGCGCAGGTGCTCGATTCCATGGATCTCGAGCGCGAGCGCGGCATCACCATCAAGGCGCAGACGGCCGCCCTCAAGTACAAGGCCAGGGACGGCCGGGTCTACGACCTCAACCTGATCGATACACCCGGCCACGTGGACTTCTCGTACGAAGTCTCGCGCTCGCTGTCGGCATGTGAAGGCGCGCTGCTGGTGGTCGACGCCTCGCAGGGCGTGGAAGCGCAGACCGTCGCCAACTGCTACACCGCCACGGAACTCGGCGTGCACGTGGTGCCGGTCCTGAACAAGATCGACCTGCCCAGCGCCGCCCCGGAACGCGTGATCCAGGAGATCGAGGACGTGATCGGCATCCCGGCCGACGACGCCATACGCTGCAGCGCCAAGACCGGCGAAGGCATCGACGACATCCTGGAAGGTGTCATCGCCCGCATCCCGCCGCCCAAGGGCGATCCCGCGGCGCCACTGAAGGCGCTGGTGATCGATTCCTGGTTCGACAACTACGTGGGCGTGGTGATGCTGGTGCGCGTGGTGGACGGCACGCTCAAGCCGAAGGACCGCATCAAGCTGATGGCCACGGGTGCGCTGCACCTGGTGGAATCGGTGGGTGTCTTCACGCCCAAGTCCATTGCCCGCGAGAGCCTCTCGGCCGGCGGCGTGGGCTTCATGATCGCCGGCATCAAGGAACTGAAAGACGCCAAGGTCGGCGACACCGTCACCCACGTGGACAATCCGGCGGCCGAGGCGCTGCCCGGGTTCAAGGAAATCCAGCCGCAGGTGTTCGCCGGCCTCTATCCGGTGGAATCGAACCAGTACGAGGCGCTGCGCGATGCGCTGGCCAAGCTGCAGCTCAACGATTCGAGCCTGCGCTACGAGCCCGAGACCTCGCAGGCGCTGGGCTTCGGCTTCCGCTGCGGCTTCCTGGGCCTGCTGCACATGGACATCGTGCAGGAGCGCCTCGAGCGCGAATACGACATGGAGCTCATCACCACGGCGCCGACCGTGGTGTACGAAGTCGTCACCAAGGACGGCAAGGTCTCGCAGATCGAGAACCCGTCCAAGCTGCCCGATCCCTCGACCATCGAGGAGATCCGCGAACCGATCATCCGCGCCACGATCATCATGCCGCACGAATACGTGGGCCCGGTGATGACGCTGTGCAACGAAAAGCGCGGCTCGCAGGTGAACATGCAATACGTCGGCCGCCAGGTGATCCTCACCTACGACATGCCGCTGAACGAAGTGGTGATGGATTTCTTCGACAAGCTCAAGAGCAACTCGCGCGGCTACGCCTCGCTCGACTACGAGTTCCGCGAGTTCCGCGCCGGCGACCTGGTGCGCCTCGATATCCTGATCAACAGCGACAGGGTCGACGCGCTGTCGCTGATCGTGCATCGCCAGACGGCGCCCTACCGCGGGCGCGAGCTCGCCTCGCGCATGCGCAGCCTCATTCCGCGCCAGATGTTCGACATCGCGGTGCAGGCGGCGATCGGCGCCAACATCATCGCGCGCGAGAGCATCAAGGCGCTGCGCAAGAACGTGCTCGCCAAGTGCTACGGCGGCGACATCAGCCGCAAGCGCAAGCTGCTGGAGAAGCAGAAGGCGGGCAAGAAACGCATGAAGCAGGTCGGCAACGTGGAAATCCCCCAGGAAGCGTTCCTCGCCATCCTGCAGGTCGACGGCAAATGACGGAGACAAACTAGATGCAGGGCAGCTTCGACTGGGAAATGATCGCGATGGTCGCCGCCGCCGCAAGCGCCGCCGTGGTGGCCTGGGACCTCGTGGCCTCGCGCGGGTCCGCGCAACGCTCGGAAGCGCGCAAGGGCCTGCTTGAGGTGGCCTGGCCGGTGCTGTTCATCGCCTCCATGGGCCTGCTGCTGAAGGTCACCGATTTCGCCGCCGTCCTGCTGCTGGCCGCGGTCATCACCGGCCTCATCTGGCTCTTCGACGCGAAGGTCTGGCGCAAGCGCAGGACTTCCG
The DNA here is from genome assembly GCA_038203035.1 of Burkholderiales bacterium. Classification (GTDB taxonomy): domain Bacteria; phylum Pseudomonadota; class Gammaproteobacteria; order Burkholderiales; family Usitatibacteraceae; genus Usitatibacter. The sequence continues at coordinate 4,652 of JBBREI010000107.1, read as the reverse complement.
ACGCGCCCGAGCCGGTGGTGGTCGACATGGCGCGGGCCTTCTTCCCGGTGATCCTGGTGGTTTTCATGATCCGCTCGTTCTGGGTGGAGCCGTTCAAGATCCCGTCGGGCTCGATGAAGCCCACGCTGCTGGTGGGCGACTTCATCCTGGTCAACAAATACACCTACGGCATCCGCCTGCCGGTGCTGAACCGCAAGGTGGTCGAGATCGGCCCGGTGCGCCGTGGCGACGTGGTGGTGTTCCGCTACCCGGCCGATCCGTCGGTCGATTACATCAAGCGCGTCGTCGGTACCCCCGGCGACAAGATCGTCTACCGCGCCAAACGCCTCACGGTGAACGGCGAGGCGGTGCCGATGCAGTCGAGCGGCTTCTACACCGATGCCGAACTCAACTTCCTGCGGCTGCCGACATATGTCGAAAAGCTCGGCGAAAAGAACCACCAGATGATGATCGTCCCGGCGCAGCCACCGGTGGATCTGGCGCAGGTCAAGCAGTTCGCCCACCGCGAAAATTGCGAATACAATGACGACGGTTTCAGTTGCACGGTGCCGGCGGGAAACTACTTCATGATGGGTGACAACCGCGACCAGAGCAGCGACAGCCGTTACTGGGGATTCGTCCCCGACGACCACATCAAGGGCAGGGCATTCCTGGTGTGGATGAACTTCGGCGACTTCAAGCGTATCGGCAACGGGATCGAGTAAAAGGGGGAGTAGATGCGCAAGCAGCTCGGCGTTTCGTTGTTGGGACTGATCACGGGGCTCGCGTTGCTGGGCTTCGTGGGCATCATGGCGGCGAAGCTGGTGCCGGCCTACCTCGAATACTTCGCGGTGAAGAAGATCCTGAACGCGATGGAAGCCGGCGGAGACCTCAAGGGCACCGTGCGCGACATCCGCTACAACTTCGAGAAGCGCAACGCAATCGAGGACATCAAGAGCGTGCGCGGCGACGACCTCGAGGTGACCAAGGACGGCGCCACCGCCATCGTCACTGCCAACTGGTCGGTGCGCGTTCCGATGGTCCACAACATCAACGCCTGCCTCGATTTCTATGTGACTACGGCCAAGTGACGCGCAAGGCGGCGCGGGGGGGCGATCCCCTCGAGGGCCTGGCCGAGCTGGAGCGCGGGCTCGGCCACAAGTTCGCGAACCCGGAGCTCGCCAGGCAGGCCGTCACCCACCGCAGTTTCGGCGCTCCCCACAACGAGCGCCTCGAATTCCTCGGCGACAGCCTGCTCAACTGCGCGGTCGCCACGCTCCTCTACGAAAGATTCCCCGAGCTGCCCGAAGGCGACCTTTCGCGCCTGCGCGCCGCACTCGTCAACCAGTCGTCGCTTTCCGAGGTGGCGGTGCGCCTGGGCCTGGGCGAGCGCCTGCGCCTGGGCGAAGGCGAGCTCAAGAGCGGGGGCTTCCGGCGGCCCTCGATCCTGGCCGACGCTCTCGAAGCCGTGCTGGGCGCGGTCTACCTGGACGCGGGGTTCGAAGCGGTGCGCGCCGCCGTCGAGCGCATGATGGGAGAGCGGCTGGAAAGCCGCGATCGCCTGCCGGTGGACAAGGATCCGAAGACCGCGCTGCAGGAACACCTTCAGGGAAGGAAGCTGCAGCTGCCACGGTATTCGGTGCAGCTCACCGAAGGCGAGGCGCACGACCAGACCTTCACCGTGGAATGCCGCGTGGACGACCTGGGGCTGAGCGCCGCGGGGCGGGGCGCCAGCCGGCGCGCCGCGGAGCAGGCCGCCGCCGTTGGCGTGCTTGCGCAACTGGAGAAGCCGCGAGGCGGCAGGAAGCCATGACCGAGAAGTCCTTTCGCACCGGCACGGTGGCCATCGTCGGGCGCCCCAACGTCGGCAAGTCGACGCTGCTCAACAAGATCATCGGCGCGCACGTCGCGATCACGTCGCGCAAGGCGCAGACCACGCGCCACCGCATCCAGGGCATCTACACCGACAAGCAGTCGCAGTTCATCTTCGTCGATACCCCGGGATACCAGACGCAGCACACCAACGCCCTCAACCGCGGCATGAACCGCATGGTCGGCCAGGTGATGTCCGAGGTCGACGTGGTGGTGATGGTGATCGAGGGCACTGGCTGGGACGAACGCGACCTGCCGGTCCTCGAGCTGCTGCCCAAGGGCGTGCCGGTGATCCTGGCGCTGAACAAGGTCGACCGCATCGACGACAAGTCGCGCGTGGCCGAGGCGCTGATGGATTCGGTGAAGCGGCGCGATTTCGCGGCGCTGGTGCCGATCAGCGCGGAAAAGGGCAAGCAGATCCGCCCGCTGCTCGAGGAGATCCGCAAGTGCCTGCCGCAAGCGCCCGCGGTCTACGAAGAAGACGAGATCACCGACCGGCCGGAAAGGTTCCTCGCCGCGGAGCTGGTGCGCGAACGCATCTTCCGACTGCTGGGCGACGAGCTTCCGTATTCGATCGCGGTCGACATCGAGAACTTCGAGATCGAGGGCACCATGCGCCGCATCGCCGCCGTGATCTACGTGGACCGCGAGAGCCACAAGGGCATCGTGATCGGCGAAAAGGGCGCGACGCTCAAGCGCATCGGCACCGAATCGCGCCACGCGATGGAGGCGCTGTTCGGCTCCAAGGTGTTCCTGGAAACCCATGTGCGGGTGAAAAGCGGCTGGGCCGACAGCGAGATCGCCCTGAAGCAGCTGGGTTATCGCTAGCTCGCGGTCGCATTTTCCATGGACCGCGCCTACGTACTGCACACCTACCCGTACAAGGAAACCAGCCTCATCCTGCAGGTCTGGACCGAAAAACACGGGCGCATGGGCCTGGTCGCCAAGGGCGCGCGCCGGCCGCGTTCGCCGCAGCGCGCGGTCCTCGTCCCGTTCCAGGCGCTGACGATCGACTGGTTCGGCCGCAGCGAGCTGCGCACCCTCAAGACCGCGGAGCCCACAAGCCCGGCCACCCCCCTGCTGGGCCAGACGCTGCTCTCCGCCTTCTACCTGAACGAGCTGCTGCTCAAGCTCACAACGCGCGACGACCCCCACGAGGGCCTCTTCGAGGCCTACGACAACGCGATCACCGGTCTGCGAGGGCTCTCGCGCTTTGCCAAAACTGGTGTCAGAGACGACTTTTCCGGAGAGCCCGCCGGAAAAGTCGTCTCTGACACCAGTTTTGCGATCGAGCCGATCCTGCGCCGCTTCGAGCTGCGCCTGCTGCAGGAGCTGGGCTACGCCCTGGAGCTCACGCAGGAAGCCGGCAGCCAGGCGCCCATCGTGGCGGAGCACGAGTACCTGTACGTGGTGGAACGGGGCGCCGTGCCCGCGCCGCGGGAGGGGGAGACGCCGGCCAATGCGGTAAGATTGAGTGGTCTCACATTGCTTGCGCTGGACCGCGGCCACCTCGAGGACGCGGCCACCGTCGCCCAGGCCAAGAGCCTCATGCGCCTGCTCATCAATCACTCACTGAACGGCCAGGAACTCGCCACCCGCGCGATGGTGCGCGACCTGCAGCGCCTGGAAGACACCTCGGCCTCCCTGACCAGCGACCCGAATGAAAATCGTTGACGCGTCGGCCTCCGGCGCCCCCTCCCGCCCCAACGGCAACACATACGCCGAGTCGGGGTCGCCATGATCGAGCTCGGCGTCAACATCGACCACGTGGCCACAGTCCGGCAAGCGCGCCAGACCTACGAGCCGGATCCCGTCTGGGCGGCCGTGGAGGCGCACCTGGGCGGCGCCGACGGCATCACCGTGCACCTGCGCGAAGACCGCCGGCACATCCAGGACGAGGACGTGCGCCGCTTGCGCGGCCTCACGCACATCAAGCTCAATTTGGAGATGGCCGCCACCGACGAGATGGTGGCCATTGCGTGTGCCATCGCGCCCGAGATGGCGATGCTGGTGCCCGAAGGCCGCCAGGAAGTCACCACCGAGGGCGGCCTCGACATCGCCGGCCAGGAAAAGCGCCTCCAGGCGCAGGTGAAGAAACTCGCCGACGCCGGCATCATGACCAGCGTCTTCATCGACGCGGAGATGGCGCAGGTGGAAGCGGCGGCGCGCATCGGCGCGCGGGTCTGCGAGATCCACACCGGCCCCTACGCACACATCTTCCATTCGAAGGGGCGCGATGCACAAAGCGCGCCGGTGCAGGCCGAGCTGGAAAAGGTCCGCAAGGCGGGCGAGGCGATCCGCGCCCTCGGCATGCGTTTCAACGCCGGCCACGCGCTCAACTACGCCAACGTCACGCCCGTCGCCGCGCTGCCCGGCGTCCGCGAGTTGCACATCGGCCACGCGATCGTGAGCCGCGCGATTTTCATCGGCATGCGCGAGGCGGTTCGCGAGATGAAGGCGCTGATGACGCTCGCCGCGCACTCGCGGACATGATCGTGGGCATCGGGACCGACGTGGTGTCGATCGAACGCATCGCGGGCGTGCTCGAGCGCCACGGCGATCGCTTCGTGAACCGCGTCCTCACCCCCTCCGAACGCGAGGGCTACGAGCGCACCCGGGCCAAGGCGAGCCACCTCGCGAAGCGCTGGGCGGCGAAGGAGGCGTTCTCCAAGGCGATCGGCACCGGCATCTACGCGCCCTTCACCTGGCAGTCGATCACCGTGGAGCACGACGCGAAGGGCAAGCCGCTCGTGCTGCCGAACGAGGCGATGGGCGCGCACCTGAAGGCCATGGGTGTCACC
>JBBREI010000106.1:0-13187 GCA_038203035.1 Burkholderiales bacterium | reverse complement strand
CATGCCTTCGTGCAGGCGCCGGTACCACGACGGGCAGTACTGCTCGAACGGATCACCCGTGGGCGGCTCGACCTTCGTGACGCCCGCGCCCAGTTCGCGCAAACGCGCGCACGCCGCCGGCCCCGGAAGGTTCAGGGCGATGGTGACGACGCGCAATCCGCCAAGAAGGTTCATGTTTAAATTCTATATGGCCCCTACGCTTCCCCCATCGATGCGCGTCATCGAACGCGGCTGGCTCAACTGCAACCAGGTGTTGATGCTCGCCGCTGGAGACAACACGCTCATCGATTCGGGCTACTGCACACATCGCGAGCGCACGCTGGAATTGCTCGCGAGCCCCGCGGGCCTCGACGGTGAGCCGCTCGAGCGCCTCATCAACACCCATTGCCACTCCGACCACATGGGCGGCAACGCCGCCGTGGCGCACGCGCATGGCTGCCGCATCACGATTCCCGAGGGCGAGGTCAAGCACGTCGATCCGTGGACGCCCCAGAGCGTATGGATGGCGCAGTTCGACCAGAAGGCCGATCCGTTCCACTTCGACGACACGATCAAGGCGGGCGACACCTTCGACGGCGGCGGCTTCGAGTGGCAGGTCCACGCCGCGCCGGGGCACGACATGGATGCGCTGATGTTTTTCGAGCCGCGCAACCGCATCCTCATATCCGGCGACGCGTTGTGGGAGAAGGGCATGGGTTTCGTCTGGCCGCAGGAGGGGGCCAACCCGTTCGTGGATGCGGCGCTCGAGACGCTCGCGCGCATCGAGCGCCTCGACCCCGCGGTGGTGATCCCGGGGCATGGCGAGCCGTTTGCCGGCGTGCAGGATGCGATCGGGCGGGTTCGCTCACGCCTTGGCGCCTTCGCAAGGCAGCCCGCGAAGAATGCCCGCCACGTCGTGAAGGTGATGTTCGTGTTTGCGCTGCTCGAGCGGCAGGGGATGCCGCGCTGCGACGTGGCCGGATACCTGGATCGGGTGGCGTGCTACCGGCAGCTTTCGGAACGGTTCATCGGGCTCGAGGCCGAGGCGTTGGCCGAATGGATGCTCGCGGACCTCGAGCGTGCCGGCGCCATCCGCATGGCGGGCGCCGACGTATTGCCTACGATGGCGGCCTGATGATCACGACCCGGGAGGATAGAGTGATGGCGATCTGGATTTCCCTGTTGGCGGCAGGCATCTGCCTGATGGTGGTGTTCCTTGCGGTTTCGCGCGGGTTGCAGGTAAAGCAGCTGCTGGACGATGGCGTCGCGGGGCAAGGGAAAAAGGGGTAAAGCCTAGCCTTCGAAGGCGCGCAGGCCTTCGAGATCGAGGATGCGGATGTGGCCGTATTCGACCTTCACGAGCCCGGCCTTTTCCAGCTTCTGCAACGCGCGGTTGACGCGCTGGCGCGAAACCCCGGCGAGGTATCCCAGCTCCTCCTGCGAGAGCCGCACGTCCGTGGCCTGGTCGGGGTAGAGCAGGGGGTTGAAGAGCCCGGCGAGTGACCTGGCCACGCGCGCGTCGGGCTCCAGCAGGCGCTCGTGCTCCACCACCGCGATGAACTGTCCGAGGCGCTCGTTCAACTGCATCAGCAGGAACCGGTTGAAGCCGATGTTGGTGTCCAGCAGCCATTCGAAGGTCACCCGTGGCATGTAGGCCACGCGGCTTTCGCGCAGGGTAATCACGTCGTATTTGCGTGTCCTGTCCTTCAGCAGCGATCCCTCGCCGAACCAGCCGCCGCTGGTGACCCCGGTGAATGTCGTCGTCTTGCCCTCGGCGCTCACGCTCGTCATCTTCACCAGCCCGTCGATGAGGCCGATCCAGTGTTCCACCGGCTCACCCTTGCGGCAGACCGGGACACCCACCGGCAGCTCGCGCACCACTGTCTCGGCCGCGATGCGGGTGACCTGGCGGGTGGTGAGGGAGCGCGTCCAGAGGGAGGCACGCAGCAGTTCGGCGAGGGTCTTCACGGCCTTGAATTGTCAACGAAAAGACACCCTCCCGTGAATCGGTACGGCTACACTAGGTTCATAAACAGGAGGAGGCCCGCAATGACGGAGCCGGGCGGAACGCACGATACGTTCCCGAAGTTGCTGCTGCATCACGCCCGCGTGCGTGGCGGCGGCACGGCCATTCGCGAAAAGGACCTCGGCATCTGGCAGTCATGGACCTGGGCGCAGGTGCGCGCGCAGGTGGAGGCCCTGGCGGGCGGGCTGGCGAAGGCGGGGCTCCAGCGCGGCCAGCACATTGCCGTCATCGGCGCCAATCGCCCGCGCCTCTACTGGACGATGATCGCGGCCCAGTCCATCGGCGCCATCCCGGTGCCGTTCTACGAGGACGCCCCCGCCGCGGAGATGATCTATGTATTCCAGAACGCGGAAATCGCCTTCGCCGTGGTCGAGGACCAGGAGCAGGCCGACAAGCTCTTCGAGATCCTGCCGGAATGTCCCAGCCTGGAACACATCTGGTACGACGATCCCCGGGGCCTGCGCCACTACTCGCAACCGCAGCTCGCATCGTACGAGAGCCTGGCGGAATCGGGCAGCGCCCGGACGCGCGAGAATCCACGCTTCTTCGAAGACGAGATCGCGCAGGGCAGGGGTTGCGATCCCGCGATCATGATGTACACCTCGGGCACCACCGGCATGCCGAAGGGCGTGGTGCTGTCGCACGACAACCTCATCCTTTCCAGCCGCGCGTACGCGCAGCTCGAAGGCCTGCGCGACGACGACGAAGTGCTGGCCTACCTGCCGATGGCGTGGATCGGGCAGAACCTCTTCTCCTACGCGCAATGGATGGCGGTGGGCTTCCGCATCAACTGCCCCGAAAGCGGCGAGACCACGCTTACGGACATGCGCGAGATCGGGCCCACCTACTACTTCGCGCCCCCGCGCGTGCTGGAGGCGCTGCTCACCCAGGTCACGATCCGGATGGAGGATGCCAGCTGGGTCAAGCGGCGGATGTTCGCCCATTTCATGGCCCTCGCCCGCCGGGTGGGCGCATCGATCCTCGACGGCTCCGCGGTGGGCTTCGTGGACCGGCTGCACTACGCCCTGGGCGATGTGCTGATGTACGGCCCGCTGCGCAATGCACTCGGCATGACGCGCGTGCGCGTCGCCTACACCGCGGGAGAGGCCATCGGCCCCGACCTCTTCGTGTTCTACCGTTCGCTCGGGATCAACCTCAAGCAGCTTTACGGCTCCACCGAGACCTCGGTGATGGTGTGCGTGCAGCCCGATGGCCAGGTCAGGCCCGACACGGTGGGACCGCCGATGAAAGGCGTGGAGGTGCGTGTGCTCGATTCCGGCGAGATCGTGCTGCGCGGCCCCGGCCTTTTCCAGTCCTACTACAAGAACGAGGCGGCCACGCGCGAGGCCAAGGATGCCGAGGGCTGGTTCCACACCGGTGATGCCGGTTTTTTCGACGAGGGCGGCCACCTCAAGATCATCGATCGCGCGAAGGACGTGGGAAAACTCTCCGACGGCACGCTGTTCGCCCCAAAGTACCTCGAGAACAAGATCAAGTTCTTCGCGCACATCAAGGAAGCCGTGGCGTTCGGCGACGGCCGCGCCGAGGCGACCCTGATGGTGAACATCGACGTGCAGGCGGTGGGCGACTGGGCGGAGCGGCGCGGCATCCCGTATTCCGGCTACACCGACCTCGCCGCAAAGCCGCAGGTGTGTGACCTGGTGCGCGAATGCATCGAGCAGATGAACGCGCAGCTCGCGCGCGACCCGAAGCTCGCGCGCAGCCAGATCCACCGCTTCGTGATCCTGCACAAGGAGCTCGATGCCGACGACGGCGAGCTGACCCGCACGCGCAAGGTGCGGCGCGGGTTCATCGGCGAGAAATACGCCTCGATCGTCGAGGCGCTTTATTCGGGCGCCACGCGCTGCGTGATGCAGGCCCAGGTGCGCTTCGAGGATGGGCGCGTGGGCAACGTGAGCGCGGACCTCCACGTGCTCTCCGTGAAGACCTTCGCGCCCGAAACCGTGAAAAGCGCCGCATGAACCTCGACGAGGCGCGCGTGGCCGATGCCGTGGGCCGCAGGACCGGCGACGTGGTCCTGGCGCTCGACGGCATCTCGCTTGCGTTCGGCGGCGTGAGGGCGCTCACCGACGTCTCCTTCGACGTGCGCGAACACGAGGTGCGCGCGATCATCGGGCCCAACGGCGCCGGCAAGAGCTCGATGCTGAACGTGATCAACGGCGTCTACCGGCCGCAGGGCGGCAGCATCACCTTTGCGGGCAGGACCGGCAGCCACATGGAGCCGCACTTCGCGGCCAGCAACGGCATCGCCCGCACCTTCCAGAGCCTCGCGCTTTTCAAGGGCATGTCGGTGCTGGACAACATGCTGGCGGGGCGCAACCTGATGATGAAGTCGAACATCTTCCTGCAGGCCCTGCGCATCGGCCCCGCGCTGCGCGAGGAGATCGCGCACCGCAAGCGCGTCGAGGAAATCATCGACTTCCTCGAGATCCAGCACATCCGCAAGACGCCCGTCGGCCGGCTGCCGTACGGACTCCAGAAACGTGTGGACCTCGGGCGCGCGTTGGCCGCGGAGCCCCGGATCCTGCTGCTCGACGAGCCCATGGCCGGCATGAACGTGGAAGAAAAGCAGGACATGAGCCGCTTCATCCTCGACGTGAACGACGAATTCGGCACCACCATCGTGCTGATCGAACACGACATGGGTGTGGTGATGGATCTGTCCGACCGCGTGGTGGTGCTGGATTACGGGCGCAAGATCGCCGATGGCACGCCCGACGAGGTGCGCGCCAGCCAGGCGGTGATCGACGCCTACCTGGGAGTGAAGCACTGATGAATGCGGCCACGTCGCGCAACCTCACCATCGCGTTTTTCGTGCTCCTGGCGTTCGGGGGCGCATCCCCGATGGTGCTCGGATCGGCCAGGTTTCCGCAGTGGCTGGAGGTGGTGCTGGGCGGTCTCATGTCGGGCGTGCTGTATTCGCTGGTCGCCATCGGCCTCGTGCTGATCTTCAAGGCCTCCGGCGTCTTCAATTTCGCCCAGGGCGCCATGGTCCTCTTCGCCGCGCTATCGCTCGTGCGCCTGATGGAGAAGTTGCCCTTCATCGTGGCGCTCGCCTTCACCATCGCCATCATGGTGGCGGTGGCGTGGCTCATCGAGTACCTGGTGCTGCGCCGGCTCGTGAACCAGGACCCGATCGTGCTCTTCATGGCCACGCTCGGCATCGCCTACTTCCTCGATGGCCTCGGGCAAACGGTGTGGGGCAGCGATATCTACACTCTTCACGTCGGGATGCCGAAGGAGCCGAAGATCCTGCTCGAGGGCACCTTCGAGGGCGGCATCCTGGTGTCGATGGAGGATGTGTACGCCGCGGTCATCGCCGCGACGCTGGTCGGGCTGCTCGCCCTTTTCTTCCAGAAGACCGGCACGGGCCGGGCATTGCGCGCGGTGGCCGACGACCACCAGGCCGCGCAGTCGATCGGCATCCCGCTCAACCGCATCTGGGTCATCGTCTGGAGCGTGGCGGGGCTGGTGGCGCTGGTGGCCGGCGTGATCTGGGGCTCGAAGCTGGGCGTGCAGTTTTCCCTGCAGCTCGTGGCGCTGAAGGCGCTGCCGGTGGTGATCCTGGGCGGTTTCACCTCGATTCCCGGCGCCATCATCGGCGGGCTCATCATCGGCCTGGGCGAAAAGATCTCCGAGGTCTACCTGGGCCCCATGCTGGGCGGGGGGATCGAGAACTGGTTCGCCTATGTGCTCGCGCTGGTGTTCCTGCTGTTCCGCCCCGAGGGGTTGTTCGGGGAGAGACACATTGACAGGGTCTAGACCGTGATCTATCGCGAAACCGGCCAGTTCAAGTCGACCTACGAATCGGACCAGCAGCTCTTCCCGATCCTGCAGGACCGCATCTTCGTGGTTGGCTTCCTGGTATTCGCGTTCGGCGTGATGCCCTTCATCGGCAGCGAATACCTGTTCCGCGCGATCCTCGTGCCCTTCCTCATCCTGTCGCTCGCCGCGATCGGGCTCAATATCCTGGTGGGCTACTGCGGCCAGGTGTCGCTCGGCACCGGCGCCTTCATGGCGATCGGCGCGTATTCGGCGTACAACCTCGCCGTGCGCGTGCCGGACCTGAACCTCATCGTGGTGCTGCTGCTCGCGGGCGTGTTCGCCACCGTCGTGGGCGTACTCTTCGGGATCCCCAGCCTGCGAATCAAGGGGTTCTACCTGGCCGTGGCGACGCTGGCCGCGCAGTTCTTCGTCGATTGGCTGTTCGCGCGGGTGAAGTGGTTCACCAACGATTCCTCTTCGGGCAACGTGTCCGCGCCGCCGCTTCAGTTGTTCGGCCATGGCATCGACACCCCGGCGCAGCGCTACCTGTTTGTCCTCGCGTTCGTGTGTGTATTCGCGCTCGTCGCGCGTAACCTGGTGCGCGGGGCGATCGGGCGCTCGTGGATGGCGACGCGCGACATGGACGTGGCCGCCGAGGTGATCGGCATCCGCCCGATGATGGCCAAGCTCTCGGCATTTGCGGTGAGCTCCTTCATCGTGGGCGTGGCGGGCGCGTTGTGGGCGTTCGTCTACCTGGGCTCGTGGGAGCCCCTCGCCTTCGACGTGAACCGCTCCTTCCAGTTGCTCTTCATGGTGATCATCGGCGGGCTGGGCTCGATCCTCGGGTCCTTCCTCGGCGCCGCGTTCATCGTCATCCTGCCCCTGATGCTGAACCAGTTGCCCGGCTGGCTCGGCATACCGCTGTCCACGGCGCTGATCTCGCACATCGAGTTCATGGTTTTCGGGGCGCTCATCGTGTTTTTCCTGATCGTCGAGCCGCGCGGGCTCGCGCGCCTCTGGGCGATCGGGAAGGAGAAGCTGAGGCTCTGGCCGTTCCCGCACTGAAGCACCGAAGCACCACAACAAGGAGGAGACAGGCATGAAACGCACCATGAGAATCAAAGCCGCGGCGGTGGCAATGGCCGTGGCCGGCGCCGTCGGCGCCGTGTACGAAGTCGCAGCCCAGTCCGCCAGCGAAATCTACATCCCGGTGCTTGTGTACCGGACCGGCGCCTACGCGCCCAACGGCATTCCCTGGGCCGATGGCTACGTCGACTACCTCAAGCTCGTGAATGCCCGCGACGGCGGCGTGAACGGCATCAAGATCGCGTTCGAGGAATGCGAGACCGGCTACGCCACCGACCGCGGCGTCGAATGTTACGAGCGCCTGAAGAGCAAGAAGCCGGTCGCGGTGAACCCGCTTTCCACGGGCATCACCTACGCGCTGACCGACAAGGTGGCCGCCGACAAGATCACGCTCTTCACCACCGGCTACGGCCGCGCCGATTCGGTGGACGGCAGCGTTTTCGCATGGAATTTCCCGCTGCTCGGCACCTACTGGAGCGCAGCCGACATGCTGGTGCAGCACGTGGCGAAGAAGGGAAGCCTCAAGGGCAAGAAGATCGCCCTGGTCTACCACGACTCGCCGTACGGCAAGGAGCCCATCAAGCTCCTGGAGGAGCGCGCGAAGCTGATGGGTTTCCAGCTCATCCTGCTGCCGGTGACGCACCCCGGCGTGGAGCAGAAGGCCACGTGGCTCCAGGTGCGCCAGCAGCGTCCCGACTACGTCTTCCTGTGGGGCTGGGGTGTGATGAACTCAACCTCGATCAAGGAGGCGATCGCGGTCTCCTACCCGCGCCTGCAGATGTTCGGCGTGTGGTGGTCGTCGGCGGAGCCCGATGTCGAGCCCGCGGAGATGGCCGCCAAGGGCTACAACGGCATCGCCCTGGGCCACTCCGACGAGCGTGATTTTCCCGTGCACAAGGACATGGTCAGGGTCCTGTACGACAAGGGGCAGGGCACCGCCAAGGACAAGAAGGACATAGGCAGCGTGCTCTACAACCGCGGCATGATCTCCGCGATGCTGACGGTCGAGGCGATCCGCCAGGCGCAGTCCAGGTACGGCAAGCGCGTGGTCACCGGCGAGGAAGTGCGCTGGGGCGCCGAGAACCTGAGCCTGGACGCGGGCAAGATCAAGGCGCTCGGCTTCGGCGACATTGTGCAACCGCTCAAGACTTCGTGCAGCGACCATGAGGGGGTGCGCAAGGGCCGCGTCCATACCTGGGACGGCAAGGACTGGAGCTACACGTCGGACTGGCTCGAGGCGGACATGAAGATACTCGGCCCGATGATCAAGGCCTCGGCCAAGGCGTACGCGGCGGAGAAGAAGATCACGCCGCGCGATTGCTCGAAGGAAAAGTAGGAATGGCTGTGGGCGTCCCGCTGCCCAACCCTCCCCCCAGGGGGAGGGAGCAATCGTTGGAGACGGTTTCGCGATTGCTCGAGGTCAATGGAATAGAGGTGATCTACAACCGTGTGATCCTGGTGCTCAAGGGCGTCTCGCTGGCGGTCCCCGAGGGCGGCATCGTTGCCCTCCTCGGGGCCAACGGGGCGGGCAAGAGCACCACGCTCAAGGCGATCTCCAACCTGCTGCGCGCCGAGCGTGGCGAGGTGACCAAGGGCACCATCCACCTGCGCGGCGAACGCGTCGATGCGATGAGCCCCTCGGACCTGGTCAAGCGCGGGGTGGTCCAGGTGATGGAAGGACGGCACTGCTTTGCCCACCTCACGGTGGAGGAAAACCTCCTCACCGGCGCATATACACGTGGCATCTCGCGCGCAGAAATGAGGAGCGAGCTCGAGCGCGTCTACGGATTTTTTCCGCGCCTGAAGCAGCGGCGCACCTCGCTCGCGGGCTACACCTCGGGCGGCGAGCAGCAGATGACCGCCATCGGCCGCGCGCTGATGGCGCGACCGAGCATGATCCTGCTGGACGAACCCTCGATGGGCCTCGCCCCCCAGATCGTGGAGGAGATCTTCGAAATCGTCGGCAATCTCAACAAGGCGGAGAAGGTGAGCTTCCTGCTGGCGGAGCAGAACACCATGGTGGCGCTGCGGTTCGCCGACTTCGGGTACATCCTGGAAAACGGCCGGGTCGTGCTCGAGGGTGCGGCCGCCACGCTGGCCGATAACGAGGACGTCAAGGAGTTCTACCTCGGGATTTCCACCGCCGGGCGGCGCAGCTTCCGCGAGACCAAGCACTACCGGCGCCGCAAGCGCTGGCTCGCCTGATGCCCGGCAACTTCGACGCGCTGGAAACCCGCGATCGCGCCGACCGCGAGCGCAACCTCATGGAGCGCCTTGCGAGGCAGGTCGATTTCGCCATCGAGCGCGCGCCCCATTACGCGCGGGCGTTCGCGGGGATTGGCGAGGAACCAGTCGACTCCCGCGCCAGGCTGGCCGCGCTGCCGCTCACGCGCAAATCCGACCTCAACGCGTTGCAGTCGGGGGCGCTGCCGTTCGGCGGACTCAATGCAACACCCGCAGGCGGGCTCGCGCGCATCTTCATGTCGCCCGGGCCGATCTACGATCCCGAGGGTCGGCGCGCGGACTTCTGGCACTCCGCCCGCGCGCTGTACGCCGCCGGATTCAGGCCCGGCGACGTGGCGCTCAATTGCTTCTCGTACCACCTCACCCCCGCCGGCAGCATGTTCGAGACCGGGCTGCACCACCTGGGCTGCGCGGTGATCCCCGGCGGCGTGGGCCAGACCGAAATGCAGGCGCGCGTGATCGCCGACCTGCGCCCCGCGGGCTACGTGGGCACCCCGTCGTTCCTGAAGATCATCCTGGAGAAGTGCGACGAGCTGGGCGTGGATGCCGGGTGCCTGAAGGTGGCGCTGGTCTCGGGCGAGGCGTTCATGCCGGCGGTGAAGGAATTCATGCGCGCGCGCTCGATCGATTGCTACCAGGCCTACGGCACCGCGGACCTCGGCCTTGTCGCCTACGAGACGCGCGCGCGCGAGGGCCTGGTGGTGAGCGAAAACCTCGTGGTGGAGATCGTGCGTCCCGGCACCGGCGATTGCGTGGCCGAAGGTGAGGTCGGCGAAGTGGTGGTCACCACGTTCAACGAGGATTACCCGCTGGTTCGATTCGCCACCGGCGACCTTTCGGCCGTGTTGCCGGGGCCGAGCCCCTGTGGGCGCACCAACATGCGGATCAGGGGCTGGATGGGGCGCGCGGACCAGTCCACGAAGGTGAAGGGCCTGTTCGTGCACCCGCACCATGTGGCCGAGGTGCTGCGCCGCCACGGCCTGGGGCGTGGCCGCCTGGTGGTCGAGAACGAAGGCGGCGAGGACCGCATGACCCTGCATGTCGAGGGCGCGCTTGCCGATCCGGCGGCGGTCGAGGCATCGATGAAGGACATCACCAAGGTTCGTGGCGCCGTCCGCGCCGCGGCGCCGGGCATGCTCGCCAATGACGGCAAGGTGATCGAGGACCTGCGGATCTATTCGTGAGGCCGGCCGCGTATCAGCGGGGAAACGCGATGACATGGTCGACGTCGAGCTTGATCCCGATGCGTTCGCCGATCGCGTGGTTGTGGTGCGACGGGACAAGCGAAAGCACCTCGTGGCCGTCGTCGAGGCGCAGGGTGTAGAGGAATTCCGCGCCGCGGAACGCTTTTTTCACCACCTCGGCCCTCAGCGGGCTCGCGTCGTCGTGCAACACGTCGTCCGGGCGCAGCAGCAGGGATATGTCGTCGCCCTCGCGGATCTCGCAGCCGGTGCAGTGCCTGAGGCGCCCGAGGACGGTTTCGATCCCGTCCGCGTGCGAGGCATGTGCGTCGATCAGCACGCCTTCACCCACGAAGTCGGCCACGAAGCGCGTGGCGGGCCGGTGGTAGAGCGTGTAGGGCGCATCCCATTGCTCGATCACGCCCGCATTCATCACGCCGATGCCATCAGCCATGGCAAATGCTTCGTGCTGGTCGTGGGTGACCAGCAATGCCGTGGTGCCCAGGGACTTGAGGATGGCGCGAACTTCCAGCGACAGGCGCTCGCGAAGGTCCACGTCCAGGTTCGAGAACGGTTCGTCGAGCAGCAGCAGCTGCGGGTGGGGCGCCAGGGCGCGCGCCAGCGCCACGCGTTGCATCTGCCCGCCGGAAAGTTCGTGGGGATACTTGCGCCCGGAATCGGCCATGTCGACGGCGCCCAGCAGTTCCGTGACGCGCGCGGCGCGCTCGGCGCCCGGCAGGCGTTTCAATCCGAAGCCCACGTTGGCAGCTACCGTGAGGTGCGGGAAAAGCGCGTAGTCCTGGAAAACGAAGCCCACGCGCCGCTCTTCGGGCGGTGCAGTGCGGCCGCGGCGGCTGGCCACCTGGCCATGGAGGCGGATCTCGCCGCCGGAAATGGGCTCGAGCCCCGCGATGCAGCGCAGCACCGTGGTTTTGCCGCAGCCGCTGGGGCCCAGCAGGCAGCCGATCTGCCCGTCCTGCAGGGTAAGGGACAGACCCCGCATGACCGGCCCGTGGCCGGGATATCCGAAATCGACTGCTTTCACTTCGAGGGCGAGCGACATCGGTAAATTATAGCTGATTGACAAATGCGAATAATTCTTATTATCCTTGTCGATCCCGCAGCCCAACCATCCGGACCGGACCAAATGCCATGAATTTCAAATACCTCCTCGCCCCCTGCCTGGCCGCCGCCGCGGTGTCCTCCACCTTCGCGCAGGAAAAAGTCCTCAACCTGTACACCTCCCGCCACTACCAGACCGACGAGGCGCTCTACGACAACTTCACCAGGCTCACGGGCTACAAGGTGAACCGCATCGAGGCGGGCGACGACGCCATCATCGAGCGCATGAAGCAGGAAGGCGCGCGCAGTCCCGCCGACGTTTTGATGACGGTGGACGCGGGCCGGCTGTGGCGCGCGGAGCAGGCCGGGCTGCTGCAACCGGTCAAGTCGAAGACGCTCAACGAGCGCGTCCCGGCCGAACTGCGCCATCCCGACGGCTACTGGTACGGCTTCTCGCTTCGCGCGCGCCCGATCTTCTACGCCAAGGGCCGCGTCGACCCGGCGCTGCTGCGCAGCTACGAGGACCTCGCCGACCCGAAGCTCAAGGGCAAGGTCTGCGTTCGCTCGAGCGGCAGCGTATACAACCTCTCGTTGATGAGCTCGATGATCGCGGCCCACGGCGCCGACAGATCCGAGCAGTGGGCCCGCGGCGTGGTCGCCAACATGGCGCGCGCGCCGAAGGGCGGCGACACCGACCAGCTCACGGCGCTGGCCGCGGGCGAGTGCGATGTCGCGATCGCCAATACCTACTACTTCGTGCGCCTGATGAAGTCGGCCAAGGCCCAAGAGCGCGCGGTGTCCGAGAAGATCGGCGTGGTGTTCCCCAACCAGGACGGGCGCGGTGCGCACGTCAACATCTCGGGCGCGGGCGTGGCCAGGAACGCGCCCCATCGCGACGCGGCCATCGCGTTCCTCGAATACCTCGCGAGCGCCGATGCACAGAACTACTTCGCCAACGGCAACAACGAATATTCGGTGAACGGGAAGGTGCTGCAGAACCGCGAACTGGCCGCGCTGGGCGACTTCAAGAAGGACAGCGTGAACGTCTCCGCATTCGGCAGGAACCAGGCGGCTGCGCAACAAATCTATGATCGCGCCGGCTGGAAATGATGAGTATCATTCGGCCAGATCCAACCCGAAGGGCAGCCATGAAGAGGGTCTTCGCCATCGTATTCGCCGGCCTTGTCGCCGGCGCCTGCGCCACGGATCCGACGACGTCGGCCGACACCGCCGGCGACAAGGAATACCGCACCGGCAGCAACATTCCGGCGCGCACCCGCGAAGGTGTGAAGACCATGTCGCCGGAAGACGTGGAGCGGGCTCGCAACGCCGCCGTCGGCTACACCGGCCGCAGGCCGACCCCCTGAGATGAAAAACCTGCCTGGACTCGCCGCGGCAGCCCTCGTACTCGCCGCCTGCGCCGCGCCGGATGCGGTGACCTCCACCGAATCGCCGTCGGAGCGCGAATATCCCACCGGCAGCAACATCCCCAGGAAAGCCGCGGCGCGAAACCCGCAGGCCGAAGGCGTGCGAGTGCATTCGCGCGAAGACCTGGAGCGCATCCAGAACATGGGCACCGGAGTGCAGGCCGGCAGCACGACGGGCCTGGCGCGCTAGGCCCCCGCCGGCGTGGCGGCCACGCCCGTGGTCGCCGCCGTCATCTCGCGGCGCACCATGCGCCGCGACGCCAGGATCAGCCGGCAAAGACCGGCCGCAAGGGTCTTCGCCATCGTATTCGCCGGCCTTGTCGCCGGCGCCTGCGCCACGGATCCGACGACGTCGGCCGACACCGCCGGCGACAAGGAATACCGCACCGGCAGCAA
>JBBREI010000105.1:0-13239 GCA_038203035.1 Burkholderiales bacterium | reverse complement strand
GCCGCCACACGCGGCGAGCGCCAGGACAACCGGGAGCAGCCGCCAGTGTTTCACGCGGGCGCGGGCTTGCCGTCGTTCAGGCGCAGCCAGCCGCGGATCACGCGATAGAGGTACCAGATGGTGAGGATGCCCCAGGGCGCCCACAGCAGGAAGATGCCGATCAGCGTGATGGTGAAGATCACGGTTGTCACCACCAGCCACAGGATGCCCCACACGAAAGTGCGCAGCAGCCACGAGTAGTGGGAATCGACCCAGGTGCCGCGCACCGCGTCGCGGTTGAACGCCCCGATGATCACGGCGAGCAGCGAAAGCGTCCAGAGCGTGAACGGCGCCAGCGCGTGCAGGATGTACAGGATGTGCGCCGTGCGCGTGGGGGCCGGTCGGCCCGAGTCGTGTTCGATTTCGGCCATGGAGACTCCTTATTGCGAGTAGAGGGTGCGCAGCGCGTTCAGCGCGTCCTTGCGCTTCTTCGGGTCCGGGCCCGCGAGCTCGGCATTGATGGCTTCACGCCGTTTGCGTTGCTCGGGAGTCAGACGCGCCTCCTGCCCGATCCGGATGCTGGAAATCTCCAGGCTGGCGGCGGTTTTCTGTTCGTCGGTGACCTTTGCACCCAGCTGGCCAACTTCCAGCTCGCGGATGCGGGCCTTGTCGGCGTCGGTGAGCTGGTGGCGCCCGCTCGGGTCCACCTTCTCGACCTTGGCCGCGGCCGCCGGCCCCTCGCAGCGCGTATCGCTGAAAACGACCTTGCCGTCCGGGGCCTGGCACTTGAAGAGCTGGGCCGAGGCGAAGACGGGCGACAGCAACGCGCCCGCCACCATGAGTTCCACGATGCGCCGATTTTTCATTTTGTCAGTAGATCCTGTACGCGCCCGCCACACCCCATTGCCCGATTGCCATGTGTCGCCTCCACCTAGTCGTCGGCGATTTCCTCGCCGGGGAAGAGCTCCTTCGTGAAACCAAACGTGCGCATGTCGGTCATCCGCTGCGGGTACAGGATACCGTCGAGGTGGTCACATTCGTGCTGCACCACGCGGGCGTGGAAACCTTCGGCCACGCGATCGATGGGATTGCCCTCCTCGTCGAAGCCGGTGTATCGCAGCTTCAGGTACCGCGGCACCACGCCACGCATGCCGGGCACCGAGAGGCAACCCTCCCAGTCGCTTTCGACATCCCGCGTGAGCAGCGTGATCTTCGGGTTCACCAGCACGGTGAAGGGCACCGGCTCGGCATCGGGATAACGCGGGTTCGCCTCGACGCCGAAGATCACCACCCGCTGGCTCACGCCGATCTGCGGCGCGGCGAGGCCGGCGCCGTTCTGCGCCACCATCGTTTCCTTCATGTCGGCGACCAGCGCCCGCAGCTCCGGGGTGTCCAGCGCGGGCACTTCCGCCGCCTTTTCCCGCAACACGGGATGGCCCATCCTCAGGACGTCACGGACCGGCATGGCGCTCCACCACCTTTGCAACAACCCATCGCACCTTCTCCATCGCACCCTCCATCACATGCGAAATCTCTTCCATCGATACCGCCAGCGCGCTGCTGCCGCGGCCCGCGGCCGGGTTCACCACCACGGCCAGCGCGCCGTACCCGATCTTCAGCTCGCGGGCGAGCGCGGCTTCGGGCATGCCGGTCATGCCCACCATCGTGGCCCCGTCACGTTCCAGCCGGTCGATCTCGGCGCGCGTTTCGAGCCGCGGCCCCTGCGTGCACGCATAGGTGCCTCCGTCGAAAACCGGCACCCCGCAGGCGCCCGCCGCATCCACCAGCATGCGGCGCGTCGCTTCATCGTAGGGTTGGGTGAAATCGATGTGGGTGACGGGCTGCTCCGAGCCTTCGAAATAGGTCGAGGGCCGCCCCCAGGTGTAGTCGATGATCTGGTCGGGCACCGCGATCACGCCGGCGCCCATGGGCGCGCCGATGCCGCCGACGGTGCACACCGAGATGATGCGCGTGACTTGCTGGTACTGCAGCGCCCACAGGTTCGCCCGGTAATTGATTTCGTGCGGCGCCAGGCGGTGGCCCGAGCCGTGGCGCGCCAGGAACACCACCTCGGCCGCACCGATGCGCCCGAATGTGAGCGGCCCCGACGGCTCTCCGTAGGGCGTGCGCACGATCTGGCGGCGCGTGATCTCCAGGTTGTCGAGCTGGGTGAGGCCGCTGCCTCCGATGACGGCGATCATTCGCTAAACCCTTGGAACACGGATGAACTGGATGACAGCGGATGAACACGGGTGAACGCATCTGTGCATCGGGGTCTCATCATCATCGTCGCTGTTTTTTCAGGAACCATTCTTTCATCCGCCTTTACCTGCATTCATCCGTGTCCGCGCCCTGGTCTTTCAGAGCATAGATTGCGGGAAGGTTGCGCCAGAGCCCGTACGCATCCATCCCGAAACCGAAAACATACCGGTCCGGCACCGTGATGCCCACGAAATCCGCGGTGATGGGCTTGGCGCGCCCGAGATCCTTGTCGGCGAAGACCACCGTGAGCACCCGGGCGGCGCCCATCTCCAGCAGCCGCGCGTTGATCGCCGCGAGTGTGATGCCTTCGTCCAGGATGTCGTCGATCACCAGCACCGTGCGGCCGCGGACGCTTTCGCGCGGGGCCAGGCGCCAGGTGATCTCGTGCCCCTGGGTGCCGTTGTTGTAGCGCGTCGCCTCGATCGCACCGAATTCGAGCGGGAAGGCGAGCTGCGGAAGCAACTGCCCGGTGAACACCGCCGCCCCGCCCATCACCGAAAGCAGCACCGGGAAATCGCCGGCGAGCGCGGCCGTGATCTCGCACGCCAGGCGCGCCACCTGCGCCTGGACCGTCGCGGGGTCGCAGATCATTTCCGCCTCCTCGAGGAGGCGCACGGCGTCCTGTGGGCTCACGCCTCGCGGCCCGTGGGGCCGACGGTCTTCAGGAACGCGCGGAAGTCGTCCGCCAGTTCCGGGTGCTTCAACGCGTAGTTGACGGTGGCCTGCAGGTAGCCGAGCTTCGAGCCGCAGTCGTAGCGCCGGCCCTGGAATTGGTAGGCGAGCACGCTTTCTTCGCGCAGCAGGCGCCCGATGGCGTCGGTGAGCTGGATCTCGCGGCCCGCGCCGGGGCGCAGGTTTTCGAGGAAATGGAAGATGCGCGGGCTGAGGATGTAGCGCCCGACGACGCCGAGTGTCGAGGGCGCATCCTCGGGCTTCGGCTTCTCGACGATGGACGACATCTTCGAAAGGCCCGGGGAAACGGCTTCCGAGGACACGATGCCGTAGGACGAGGTTTCCTCGCGCGAGACGTTCTGCACCGCAATCACGCTGCCGCCGTTTTTCGCGTGCACCTGCACCATCTGCTTCATCACCGGCACCTGCGCATCGATGAGGTCGTCGGCCAGGATCACGGCGAACGGCTCGTCGCCCACCAGGTGGCGCGCGCACATCACCGCGTGGCCCAGCCCCAGCGCCTCGGCCTGGCGTACATAGGCGCACGACACGCCCTCGGGGAGCAGCCCGCGCACTTCCTTCAGCAGCTTGTTCTTGCCATGGGCCAGCAGCTCCGCCTCGAGCTCGTAGGCCTTGTCGAAATGATCCTCGATCGCGCGCTTGCCGCGCCCGGTGACGAAGATGAGGTCGGTGATGCCCGCGGCCACCGCCTCTTCGGCCGCGTACTGGATCAGCGGCCGGTCCACGATCGGCAGCATCTCCTTGGGAGAGGCCTTGGTGGCGGGAAGGAACCGCGTGCCGAGGCCCGCGACCGGGAATACTGCCTTGGTGATTTTTTGCATTTTTCTCCCTCTCCCAGGGGAAGAGGGCCGGGGTGAGGGTCAGCCTTGAATGTCCAGCATCTCGAGGAACTTCTCTTCGTCCAGCACCGCGACGCCGAGTTCCCGCGCCTTGTCGAGCTTCGAACCGGCCTCTGAGCCGGCAACCACGTAGTCCGTCTTCTTCGACACCGACCCGGTGACCTTGCCACCTTCGGCCTCGATCCTGTCCTTCGCCTCATCGCGCGACATCGCCGCGAATGTTCCCGTAAGCACCACGATTTTACCCGCGAAGACACCGGCGGTCGCCGGTTTCGCTCGCTCGCCGTCCTTCCAGCGCACGCCGGCGGCGCGCAGCTGGGCGATCACCTCCCGGTTGTGGGCCTCGCGGAAAAACGCGGCGATGGACTCGGCAACAATCGGCCCGACGTCGGGCGCCTCCTGCAGCTGCTCGACACTTGCGTCGAGAAGCGCGTCGAGCGAGCCGAAATGGCGCGCGAGGTCCTTGCCCGTCACTTCGCCCACGTTGCGGATGCCCAACGCGTAGATGAAGCGGCCCAACGTCGTTTCCTTGCTTTTTTCGATCGCCGCGCGGACGTTCGCGGCCGATTTGTCGGCCATGCGCTCGAGCTCGGCAAGCTTGGCGACCCCGAGCTTGTAGATGTCCGCGGGCGTGTGGACCACACCCGCCTCGACCAGCTGGTCGACGAGTTTTTCGCCCAGGCCTTCCACGTCCATGGCGCGGCGCGAGGCGAAATGCAGCAGGGCCTGCTTGCGCTGCGCCGGGCAGAAGAGCCCGCCGGTGCAGCGCAGGACCGCGCCATCCTCGCCGCGCGCCACCGCCGAGCCGCAGCGCGGGCATTTGTCGGGCATGTCGAACCAGTCGGCCTTCAGCCGCGGGCCCGGCGCCGAGACGCGCGCGACCTCCGGGATCACGTCGCCGGCGCGCCGCACCACCACGATGTCGCGCCTCCAGATGTCCTTGCGGCGGATCTCGTCCTCGTTGTGCAACGTGGCGTTGACGATTGTGGTGCCGCCGACAAACACCGGCTTGAGGCGCGCCACCGGCGTGAGCGCGCCGGTGCGCCCGACCTGGATGTCGATGTTTTCGATCTCGGTGGCGGCTTCCTCCGCGGGAAACTTGTGCGCCACCGCCCAGCGCGGCGCGCGCGAGACGAAGCCCAGCTGCGCCTGCTCCGAAAAGTGGTTGACCTTGTAGACCACGCCGTCGATGTCGTAGGCAAGCTTCGGGCGTTTTTCACCCACCTCGCGATAGAAGTCGAGCAGGCCCTCGACGCCCTTCACCACCCGGCGGTCCTTCGCGACCGGAAATCCCATCGCCGCGAGCGCGTCTAGCAGCTTCGCGTGGGTGGCGGGAAGCTCGAAGCCTTCATGCGCGCCCACGCCGTAGGCGAAAAACGACAGCCGGCGCTGCGCGGTGAGCCGGGGATCGAGCTGGCGCAGGGCCCCGGCCGCCGAGTTGCGCGGGTTCACGAAGGTCTTTTCGCCCGCATCCAGCGCGCGCCTGTTGATCGCCTCGAAATCGCGCCGGAACATCAGCACCTCGCCGCGCACTTCGAGCAGCTTCGGGGGCTTGCGCGCATCGAGGCGCAACGGAATGGTTTTCACCGTGCGCAGGTTGGATGTCACGTCTTCGCCGGTGTAGCCGTCGCCGCGCGTGGCCCCCTGCACGAAGAGGCCGTCCTCGTAGGCGAGTGTGATCGCCAGCCCGTCGAACTTGAGCTCGCACGCGTATTCCACGGCCTCGGCCTCGAGGCCCTCGCGGCAACGGCGGTCGAAGTTGGCGATGTCCCCGTCCTCGAAGGCGTTGTTGAGCGAAAGCATCGGCACGCGGTGTTCCACCGCCGAGAAACCCTCGCTTGGCTTCGCGCCCACGCGCTGGGTCGGCGAATCGGTGCTGAGCAGTTCGGGGTGTTTCTCCTCCAGCTGCTGCAGCTCGCGGAAAAGCAGGTCGTATTCGGCGTCCGGGATCTCGGGGGCGTCCTCGTTGTGATAGAGGCGCAGGTGGCGTTCGATCTCGCGGCGCAACTGGCCAGCGCGCGATTCCGGGGTCGGGTTGCCTTTTGTTCCCACGACAAGTCCTGGACGGCCGGCCTCTAGGAGAAGAGCCGCCGTGCAAGCGGCCCGCCGGCGGGGATGCCGTGTGTTTCCATCTCACCCACGATTTTTTCGAGCGAGCGGCGGATCGACGCGACCCCCGCCTCGGTCAGCGGGCGGCGGTTGTCGTCCACCAGCTGGCCACCGAGCTGATCGGCGAAGCCCCGCGCCAGGCGCACCATGTCCGCCAGCGAGGTCGCGGGATCCGAGGCCTGCGGCAGGTCGAGCGCAAACGTGAGTCCGGTGTAGTACTGGCTCGAACTTTTGGCTTGCGGGTCGTCGAAGCGGCGAACCACGAATTCCTGCGAGCCGTCGTCGGCGAAACTCACGAGTTCGCCCGCCGCGGTTTCGGACAGGCCGTTTTCCAGCGCCAGCGACTTGACCCGCGCCAGCGCAAACGTCGCGCCGAACTGCCCGATGACGTTGACCGCTACCTCGATATCCGCGTCGGCGCAGAAGCGATCGAGCTCGCGCCCGCGCGTGGCGGCGGCGTTGGGCGCCTCGCGCTGCGAAACGGCCCCGACACTGGCGGCGAAATCGGCGATCGCGAGGTTGAAAATCTCGATCTCGTCTTCGCCCACGGGGCCCGCGCGGCTGGCCAGCTGCAGGCCCACCCTCAGCTCGCGCCAGCTGCGCCGCGGGCTGGTCTCGATCGGGTGCCACTGCTCGTCGACGATGCCCTCGACGTGGACCGGAGTGGACCGCGTGGCCAGCACGGCGAGCAGCGGTTCGAGGTGCTCGCTCATCACCGGGTCGTCGGCCAGGATCACCGCCACGGTGTCGATGCGGCTGGAAATCTCCGCCGACGGGCCGCCGGGCGCTTCCAGCTCCTCGGCCTTCACCCTGCGCGGCAGCGGGGGCAGGGTCTCGTCGAGCCCGCCGGAAGCCGGGAGCGCGCCGAGGGTGGGCTCTCGCCGCTCCGTGGGCGGCGCATCGAAGAGCGCGTCGGCGGGGCGTTCGCCAAAGGCCTCTTCGGCACGGCCTCGCGCGCGCCGCTCCTGCCAGACGTTGTAGCCGATCACCGCGGCGATGAAGACAGCGCCGCCGGCCAGCAGGTAGATCTGCAGCTCACTCATGCGCGTCGGGCAAACCGATTACCCGGGGAACACGGATGAAACGGATGACAACGGATGAACACGGATGGAATGGCCGGGCGTTCGTGCCGTGGGATGCAGCACTTCGATTCCCAGGCAGTCTCTTATCCGTGTTCATCCGTTGTCATCCGTTTCATCCGTGTTCCCAAGGTTTGGCAAGCGTCAGCCCGCTCAAGCAGCCTGCTTGCGGGCGAGTTCCATCGCGGACTCGATATCGACTTCCACGATCCGCGAGACGCCGGGCTCGGGCATGGTGACGCCGACCAGCTGGCTGGCGAGCTCCATGGTGATCTTGTTGTGGGTGATGAAGAGGAACTGCGTCTGCGCGGACATCTGGCGCACGAGCTCGCAGAAGCGCTCCGTGTTCGGGTCGTCCAGCGGCGCGTCCACCTCGTCGAGCAGGCAGAAGGGCGCGGGGTTGAGCTTGAAGAGCGCAAACACCAGCGAAATCGCGGTGAGCGCCTTCTCGCCGCCCGAGAGCAGCTGGATCGAGGCGGTTTTCTTGCCGGGGGGCTGCGCCATGACCACGAGGCCCGCGTCGAGGATCTCTTCACCGGTGAGCCGCAGGCTCGCCTGCCCGCCGCCGAAAAGCGCGGGAAACAACTCGCTGAAGTTCCTGCTCACGCTCTCGAAGGTGTCCTGCAGCAGCTCGCGCGTCTCGCGGTCGATGCGCTTGATCGCGGCTTCCAGCGTCTCCACCGCCTGCGTGAGGTCGAGGGCCTGTGCATCGAGGTAACCCTTGCGTTCGCGCGCGGTGGTCAGTTCCGAAAGCGCGGCCAGGTTCACCGGCCCGAGAGCGGCGATCTCCTCGGTGAGCCGGTTGATCTCGGCCTGCATGCCCTTGGAGCCGACGCGCTTTTCGATCTGCTCGGCCATCTCCTCGCGGGTGACGCCGGCTTCCTGCAGCAGGAGCGCGAATTGCTCCGTGTGGGTCGCCGCTTCCTGCTCCTTGATGCGCAGTTCGGTGATGCGTTCGCGCAGCGGGTTGAGGGTCAGCTCGACCGCCATGCGCCCTTCTTCCAGCGCGCGCAGCTCGTCGTTGACGTGTTCGAGGCCCGCGCGGGCATCTCCCAGGACTTTCTCGCGTTCGCCCTTCACCGTGAGGGCGGCATTGAGCTTCTCGCGGACCTGGCCTTCTTCGAGCTGGCCGAGCTCCGCCGAGACGTTGTCCTTGCTGGAGGCCAGCGCCTGCAGCCGTTCGCCCATCGACACCGCCAGGCGCTCCTGTGCTTCGGCGCGTTCCTGGAGGCTGCGCTCGTTGAAACGCGCCTCGGACAACGCCCGCTCGGTGGTGGAGATGGCATTGCGCGATTCGCCCAGGACACGCTGCGCGTCGCGGGCGGCGGCTTCGAGCGCCTCGAGCCGCTGGACTATGGCATCGATCCGGGACGAGCCCGCCTGCAGGCCATGCTGCGCCTCCTGCATCTCGAGGCGTTCCTTGCCTTCTTCCTCGTCGAGGGTGGCCAGCTCGGCACGGATCGCCTCGCGGCGCTGCTGCGCCTGCTGCGTGCTCTGCGCAAGCTTGAGGTATTCGACTTCGAGGCCGTGGCTATCCTGGCGGGCGCGGGCGACTTCGTCGCGGCCGCGGCGGGTATTTTCCTGGCTCGACTTGAGGTCCTGTTCCAGCGTGCGCAGGCCGGCCTCGACCTCACCGCGGGCGCGCGCGCGTTCCGGGATGCGTGCCTGCAGGTCCTCGATTTCGCGCTGGCGCTGCAGCACGCCATGCAGTTCCGACTGCGGGCCGTGGAACACCACACCCTGGCGGCTGAAGAGGTGGCCGGCCTTGCCAACCAGCAAACCGCCCGGCGCAAGGATGCGCGCGAGCTCCATGCCGTCTTCACCTTCGGGAAGGATGAAGACGTTGGCGAGCGCGTCCCTGAGGTAGGCCCCGACCCCGCCCCGTGTGCTCGATACGATCGAGGACAGGGGTTTGAGGTGTGAAGGCGCCGCTGCCGCATCGGGCGCGCCGCGTTCGACAAATGCCGCGAAGTTGCCCGGCGGCGCGTCACGCAGCAGATCCGGCAGGCCCGTGCCGTCGGCCAGCTTGACCGCATTGAGCCGCACACCCAGCGCGGCTTCCACCGCGTCGTCCCAGCCGGCTTCGACGTGGATCGCCTGCCAGAGGCGCTCCGCGCGTTCCAGCCCGTGGGCCAGGATCCAGTCCTTGAGCTTCGAATCGGTGTCGAGTTTTTCCTGCTGCGAGACGAGCGCCTTGAGCGAGGCTTCGAGCCCCGCCAGCTCACGCGTGGAATCCTGCAGCGCCTGGTTGGCGGCGCGGCGCTGGTCTTCAAGCGCCGGCAGGCGCGCTTCGGCCGCGGCTTGCGCGCCTTCGAGATCGGCCAGGCGGGTAGTGACGGCGGTGCGCTGCTCCTCGAGCGCGGCGAGTTTCGCGGGCTCCGGGAAGACCAGCGCCATGTTCTCCTGCTTGAGGCGGTTCTTGCGCGCCTCGAGCTGCGACAGCAGCTTGAGCGAGTGCGATTCGCGCGCCTGGTGCAGGCCTTGCTCCTGCTCCGCGGCGTTCATCTCGCCTTCGGCGCCACGCACTTCGGAGGCGGCCTTCTGCGCCTGGGCCTCGGCTGCGGGCAGCGCCTCGCGCGCCGCGGCAAGCTGCGCTTCGCGGGTGGTGATGGCCTGGCTCGCCTCGCCGATCGCCGAAGCCGAGTGCTGCGCCTCGGCGCCGGCTTCGGCAATGCGGCGCTCGACTTCGAGGGCCTC
This sequence comes from Burkholderiales bacterium, assembly GCA_038203035.1. Classification (GTDB taxonomy): domain Bacteria; phylum Pseudomonadota; class Gammaproteobacteria; order Burkholderiales; family Usitatibacteraceae; genus Usitatibacter. Next base: position 3,581 of record JBBREI010000105.1, on the reverse strand, counting down.
GCGCGAGATCGCTTCGAGCTGCGCGCCCATGCGGCGGCGGTTTTCCGCCAGGTAGGAGATTTCCTGCTCCAGCGACTGCACCTGCGCGTTGGCGGCGTACAACGCGCCCTGCAACTCCTGCAGCTGGTCGGTTTCCTCGTAGTGGCGGCTGCGCAGGTTTTCCAGCGCGCGTTCGTTCTCGCGCAGCTTGGCGGTTTCGGCCTCGAGGGCCAGCGTGACCTTCTGCACTTCGTTGGAGTAACGCGTCCTGGCGGTTTCCGCCTCGCGCAGGCGCGTGAAGGCGAGCAGGTTGTGGTTGAGCGCGAGCTGCGCCTGGAGATCCGTGTAGCGCGCGGCGACTTGCGCCTGCTGCGAGAGGTGTTCCAGCTGCGTGGTGAGCTCGGTCTGGATGTCGCCCACGCGGGCGAGGTTTTCGCGCGTGTCTTCGAGGCGCAGCTCGGTTTCCCGGCGGCGCTCGCGGTATTTGGAGACGCCCGCGGCCTCTTCCAGGAATACACGCAGCTCCTCCGGCTTCGAGGTGATGACGCGCGAGATCATGCCCTGCTCGATGATCGAATACGCGCGCGGCCCCAGGCCGGTGCCGAGGAAGATGTCCTGCACGTCGCGGCGGCGCACGTGCTGTCCGTTGAGGTAGTAGTTCGAATCGCCGTCGCGGGAGAGCACGCGCTTCACGCTGATCTCCGAATACGCGGCCCAGGCGCCGCCGATGCGGCCCATGGAGTTGTCGAACACCAGCTCCACGGAAGCGCGGCTGACCGGTTTGCGGTCGATGGAGCCGCTGAAGATCACGTCGTGCATGTGTTCGCCGCGCAGCTGCTTGGCGCTGGATTCGCCCAGCACCCAGCGCACCGCGTCGATCACGTTGGACTTGCCGCAGCCGTTGGGGCCAACCACGCCCACCAGCTGGCCCGGGACCGCAATCACGGTGGGGTCGACGAAAGATTTGAAGCCGGACAGCTTTACGGAGGTGAGTCTCAAGGGGCAGTTTTCTTGGAAACCACGCCCCGCCCGGTCAGACCCGGCTGCGGGGCGCTTGTTAAGTCTTTGTTTTTACGTCCCGCGGTTGCCGGACGCTTCAGTAGAATGCTGATTTTACCGGAACGAACTGCGCCGCCCAATGGCCCATGCGACCAAGAAGCTGGAAACCTTCCCGAACCCCAAGCCGGACCGGGATTATGCAATCCACATGCAGATTCCGGAATTCACCTGCCTGTGCCCCAAGACCGGCCAGCCGGATTTCGCGACCCTGCATCTGGACTACATCGCCGACCGCAAGTGCGTGGAACTGAAGAGCCTCAAGCTCTATGTATGGTCGTTTCGCAACGAGGGCGCCTTCCATGAGGACGTGACCAACCGCATGCTCGACCACCTGGTGGATGCCACCCGCCCGCGCTTCATGCGGCTCACCGCGAAGTTCTTCGTGCGGGGCGGCATCTTCACCACGGTGGTGGCCGAGCACCGCAAGAAAGGCTGGAAGCCCGCGCCGCGCGTGGAGCTGGACAGCTTTCCGACCGAATCGAATACCCGTCGCTAGAGGATTTCCAATGAAGACACTTGCCAACATCCTGCTGGTTTTCGCCTTCACGGGGGCCGCGCACGCCGCGCCCGCCTCGGTCGAGGAGCTCTTCAAGCCGGCGCAGTTCCAGTCCATGAGCATCTCGCCGGACGGCAAGACCATCGCGGCGCTGGCGCCGGTGGCCGGCCGCCAGAATCTCGTGGTGCTCGATGTGAAGACCAAGAAGCCCACCCCGGTCACTTCCTTCAATTCGCGCGATATCGTCCAGGTGCTGTGGGTCAACAGCAAGCGCGTGGTCGTGCGCACCGGCTCGATCGGCGTGCGTGCTTTCGACGCGCGCGGCGGCGCGCTTTACGCGGTCGACGTGGACGGCGCCGAAGGCCGGATGATCTCGGAGGGTGGCGGCGACGAGCAGGCCTCCAGCGGAATCCGCTTCACCGGGCGCGCGCTCAACATCGTGCGTACGCTCCCCGGCGAAACCGACGACATCATCGCGCAGGAATACGTGTTTTCCAGCAACGGCTCGCAGGCCGGCGACCTCTTTCGCGTCAACACCCGCACCGGCCGCCGGACATCCATCGGTTTCGGCAAGCCCGACTCGGGATCCGGCGAGGGCTGGGTGGTGGACCAGACCGGTGTTGCCCGGGTCATGACGGCGTTTGCCGAGGGCAAGGTGCGGATCTGGTATCGGGCCGGTCCCGAAGCCCCGTGGAAGAAGCTCGAGGAGCGCGGCCAGACCCAGCCCGGGTGGGTGCCGCTGGCGATCAGCGAAGACAACAAGCACCTGCTGGTGGCCGACCAGGTCCACTACGACAAGGCCACGCTCGTCCTGTACGACCCCGAGACGAAGGCCTTCGGCGAGGTGATCGCGGCGCATCCCCAGGTGGACCTCGCCAACCTGGTCAGCAACAACGGCATCGTCGTCGGCGTGCGCTATGACGCGGATCGGGGCGCGACCGCCTGGTTCGACGCGTCCCTCGCAAAGATCCAGAGCAGCATCGATCGCGCGATGCCCGCCAGCGTCAACATGCTGTTCCCGTCGCGCGACCGCTCCGTCATCCTCGTGTTCTCCTACTCCGACGTGTCACCGGGATCGTTCTACCTGTTCGACCCGAGGGCGGGAAAGATGGAATGGCTGGTCGACCGCTCGCCGCAGATCAAGCCGAAGGAAATGGCGTCCATGCAGCCGGTGCGATACAAGGCACGCGACGGCATGGAGATCCCGGCGTACCTCACGCTGCCCACCAACGGCCGGAAGAAGGACCTCCCCATGGTGGTGATGGTCCACGGCGGGCCGTGGGTGGAGGGCGACGAGTGGGGCTTCCATCCCGAGGTCCAGTTCCTGGCGGCACGCGGCTACGCGGTGCTGCAGCCCAACTTCCGCGGCACCACGCGTTATGGCTGGAAACACTTCTCGTCGAGCTTCGGCCAATGGGGCCTCGCCATGCAGGACGACGTGACCGACGGCGTGAAGTGGGCCGTGGCCGAAGGCATCGCCGATGCGAAGCGCGTCTGCATCTACGGCGCGAGCTACGGCGGCTACGCCACGATGATGGGCCTGGCCAAGGACCCCGACCTCTACAAATGCGGCATCAACTACGTCGGGGTCACGGACGTGAACCTGTTCCTGACCGCCACCTGGTCGGATTACGCGCAGTCGGACTTCCTCAAGTACACGGTGCAGGAGATGGTGGGCGACTCGAAGAAGGACGCCGAGCGCCTCAAGGCCACCTCGCCGGTGGAGCAGGCCCACCGCATCAAGGCGCCGGTGCTGATGGCCTACGGCGCCGCCGATTACCGCGTGCCGATCGAGCACGGCCAGCGCATGCGCTCGGCGATGGAAAGGAACGGCCTCAAGCCGATCTGGATGGTGGCCGACGGCGAAGGCCACGGCTTCCGCGAAATGGCCAACCAGAAGATGTTCTACGAGGCGATGGCCAAGTTCCTCGAGGAAAACATCGGCAAGTAAAGCCTGGGGAGAAACTGGTGTCCGAGACGACGTTTCGGCGGGCGCCGGGACGGCGGCACGGGCACCACCTTGCCCCCCCGCCCACACACCCCCCGC
>JBBREI010000104.1:0-13265 GCA_038203035.1 Burkholderiales bacterium | reverse complement strand
GGTTTGCGAGTTTCATTCGAAGATGGTAACCCGCGCTGTCGCGCCGTCCCGACTCGAGATAGTGCAGCTCGTGAACCCCGGAGGCGCCCAGCCCCCGGGAGGTACCGTGGCGGGGCTGGGCGGCGCGCTTCGATGCGCGCTGCGGCGCCGGGGGCCGGAGGAGGAGGGGGGTGGCCGCCCGGTATCCGGTTCGGGTCAGTAGCGGGGGACGGACCTTTTCAGGAACGCGTCGGCCTCGATGGCGTGGCGGTCGCGATCGGCGGCAATGCCGGTACCGGTGGCGTTGACCAGCCGCTTGAAGCCGCGGCCGACCGCCAGGATCGCGTCGGTGAGCAATGCCGCGATCGCAACGCTGCGCTCTACGCGGGCGTGGCGGATGTGGGCCTCGATGGCGGCGAATTGGGGGTAGGTGTCCTTGAAACTCATGGTGCGTCTCCTTGTGGAACTCCGTGGCCCTGTTACCCCGGTAAGGGGTCGAAAATGGGGTCGCAGACCAAATATAGGTATCATGTTGCAGTGCAACAACCGATTCTTTCTTCTTCGACAAAGCAGAAAAACTGAGGCATGCCCAAGGGAACCTTCCGCCCCGCCCCCCTGAACGCGCTGCGTGCGTTCGAGGCGGCCGCGCGCCACCTGAGCTTCAAGAACGCCGCCCGGGAGCTGCATGTCACCCCGGGCGCGGTGAGCCACCAGGTCAAGCTGCTGGAAGACCACCTGGGCGTCGCGCTTTTCCGCCGGCTCACGCGCGCCCTCGAACTCACATCCGAAGGACACGCGCTGCTGCCGAAGGTCCAGGAGGGGCTGGATACGCTCAACGGCGCGGTGGACAACCTGCGCCTGCGCGATGGCGCGGCGGCCCTTACCGTGCTTGCTCCCCCCAACTTCGCCGCCCGATGGCTGGTGCCGCGCCTGTCGCGTTTCACCAGCACGCGCCCCAACCTCGACCTGCACATCGCCAGCCGCCCGGCGATGATCGACGGGCGCGACGACAGCGATGTGGTCCCGGTCCACGATGCGCGCGACGACGCGCCGGTTGCGATGGTGCGGTTCGGCGACGGGCGTTACCCCGGCGCCCACGTGGACGAGGTGTTTTCGGCGGTCTACGTGCCGGTGTGCAGCCCGCGCCTGATGACCGGCGCGCACGGACTGCGCAAGCCGGACGACCTGCGCTTCCACACCCTGCTGCATGACGACACGGTGCTGGAGGAAGGCGCGCGCCCGAGTTGGGCCGACTGGCTCGAAGCGGTCGGGATCCACGGCATCGACGCCTCCCGCGGCCCGCATTTCAGCGATGCCTCGCTGTCGCTCGAGGCCGCCCTCGAAGGCATGGGCGTGGCGCTGGCGATGAAGCCGCTGGTGCGCAGCGAGATCGAGGCCGGCCGGCTGGTGGTGCCCTTCGACATCACCGCGCCCGCCAGCTATTCGTATTACCTCGTGACCCCCGAGGGCAGCCGCGGCGAGGGCACCGTCTCGGAATTCCGCCATTGGCTGCTCGCCGAGGCGCAGCCCGAGCGGGCCTGAATCAAGCAGCCCCGAAGGGCTGAAGCCGGACGTAATTCCCCGCAAGGGGATCAGAGCCAGCCGGTTTTCTTGAACTGCCGGTAGAGCACCACGTCGATCGCCACCATCACCCCGACGACGAGCGGGTACCCGTAGGTCCACTTGAGCTCCGGCATGTGCTCGAAGTTCATGCCGTAGATGCCCGCGATCATCGTCGGCACCGCGATCAGCGCCGCGTACGAGGCCAGCTTCTTGGTGACCTCGCCCTCGTGCAGCGTGATCATCGAGAGGTTCACCGACAGCGCCGTGACCACCATGTCGCGCAGGCCGTCGAGCTGCTGGCTGACCCGCAGCAGGTGGTCGTAGATGTCGCGGAAATATTCCTGCACACCCACGCAGACCTGCGGCACGCGCCCGCCGTAGAGCTTGTGGATCACCTCGATCAGCGGCTCCACGGCGTGGCGCATCACCATCAGCTTGTGCTTGAGGGCGTATAGCCGCTTGATGTTCTCGCGCGGCGAGTCCTCGGTGAAGATGCGCTCCTCGATCGACTCGAGCTCGACTTCCAGCGCGTCGACCAGCGGGAAGTAGCGGTCGACCACGTTGTCCATGATGGCGTAGAAGACGAACCCCGCGCCGTGATTCAGGAGCTCGGGCTCCGACTCGGCGCGTTCGCGCACTGCCTGGAAACCCGGCTCGAAGCCGTGACGCACCGAGAACACGTAGTTCCTGCCGACAAAGAGGTCGACCTCGCACGCCTCGATTTCGCCCGCCACCATCACCGGCACCTTCAGAACCACAAAAAGCGCGTCGCTGTATTCCTCGATCTTGGGGCGCTGGTGGCCGCTCAGGGCGTCCTCGATCGCCAGCTCGTGCAGATCGAACTCCTCCTCCATATCGCGCAACTCGTCAGGCGTGGGGTCCTTGAGCGCGACCCAGACGAAACATCCCGGCTGCTTCAGGTATTCGCTGATTTCCGGCTTGGTGATGTCGCCCAGGCGCTTGCCGTCCTGGTAGGCGACGCAGTTGACTAGCATCGGGGCCTCTTCTCCTCTTGCGCGGGTGTCGTATTAGACCGGAGAAAAAGCTTCAGGGCGGAACCGGACACTCCTGCGTTGCGCGTGTTTCCAGGTTGATGTGCTGTTGGTTCGCGGTGGCGCACCTGCCCTTTGCCCTATGGCTTTCCTCCGTGACCTCGGTGTTTCCGGCTGTAGTGGCGCAGCCAGGACACAGGAACCAGCAGGGGCGAAAAAATGCACTAGTAAGCCCCGCCGAGCGCGCGGATCAGCGCCACCGTGGCCGCCAGCCGCCGGCCCAGCAGCTGCACGGTGCTGCGGTCCTCCGAGAGCTGCGTGGCCTGGACCTGCGCCACGTTGAGGTAGCCCACGGTTCCGGCCTTGTACTGGTTCACGGTGAGGGTCACGCTTTCGCGCGCCAGGCGCGCCGCGTCGGCCTGCACCTCGCCTTCCTCGGCAAGCCAGCGCAGCCCCGCGAGGTTGTCCTCGACCTCCTGGAAAGCCTGCAGCACCGCCTGGCGGTAGCTGGCGACGGCCTCGTCGTAGGCGGCGCGGGAAATGTCGACATCGGCCTTGCGCGCGCCGAAATCGATGAAGGTCCCGGCCAGTCCCACGCCGAGCGACCACGCGCGGTTGGGCGCGGTGAAGAGGTTGGACAGCGACGAGCCGGCGAAGCCGCCGCTGCCGCTGAGCGAGAGCGCGGGAAACACCGCCGCCTGCGCCGCGCCGATGCGCGCGTTCGCCGCCGCCATGCGACGCTCGGCCGCCGCGACGTCGGGGCGGCGCTCCAGCAGCGTGGACGGCAACCCCGGCGGGACCTGGGGCAGGCGCGCCTGGAACTTCACCGGCTCGAGGCTGAAGGCGGCGGGGGGTTTGCCCGCCAGCACGGCGATGGCGTGTTCCAGCGCCGCGCGCGTGACCTGCAGGTCGATCGCCTGGGCCTGGATGCTCTTGAGCTGGCTTTCGGCCTGGACCACGTCGACCTTTGCCGCCACGCCGGCGTTGTAGCGGTTGCGCGCGATGGTGAGCGACGTGTCGAAGGCCTTCACGGTGTCGTCGAGCAGGTCGCGCTGGACGTCGGTCACGCGCAGCTGGAAATAATTGGTGGCGAGTTCGGCCTGCAGCGACAGGCGCGCGCTTTCCAGGTCCGCGGCGCTTGCTTGCTCGCCCGCGCGGCTCGCTTCCACCAGGCGGCGGATGCGGCCCCAGAGGTCCACTTCCCAGCTCGCGTTGAGGGTTGCGCCGTAGCTGCGGGTGGTGCCCGTTTCGCCACGCCGGCTGCGGCCCGCGTCGGCACCCGCGCCAAGCGTGGGGAAAAGTCCCGCGCGCGCGCCCGCGACCGAGGCGGTGGCGGATCGGTAACGCGCTTCGGCGCCGCGCAGTTCCTGGTTGCTGACGCTCACCTGCTCCATGAGGCTGCCCAGCACCGGATCGCCGAAAACCTCCCACCACTTGCCCTTGGGGGCGTTGTCGGCGGGTTTGGCGACGATCCAGTCGCCGGCTTCCTTGTACGCCGCGGGTGTTTCCACCTGCGGTTTTTCATAACCCGGGCCGATGGCGCAGGACGAGAGCAGCATCACCGGGACCATGCTGGCGGCGAATCTCAGGAACACGGATGAAACGGATAACAACGGATGGACACGGATCAAAGCGCCAGGCCCTTTCGAGGGGCCAGTGTGGGCACCATTTCGCTGCATCGACTTATCCGTTGTTATCCGTTTCATCCGTGTTCCGAGGGTTTTGGCCTACAACGCGGCCACGGCAGGTTCATCCCCGCCCTGCCCCAGCTTGCGCCGCGTCCAGAGCCGGAAGCGGTCCATGTAGAGATAGACAACCGGAGTGGTGTAAAGGGTCAGCAGCTGGCTGACCAGCAGCCCGCCGACAATGGCGATGCCGAGGGGGCGGCGAAGCTCCGCGCCGTCGCCGGAGCCCAGCGCCAGCGGGATGGCGCCCAGCATCGCCGCCATGGTGGTCATCATGATCGGGCGGAAGCGCAGCAACGCCGCGTCGCGGATCGCCGCGCGCGTGTCGCGGTGGCCTTCGCGCTCACGCGCGAGCGCGAAGTCGATCATCATGATGGCGTTTTTCTTCACGATGCCGATCAGCAGGATCACGCCGATGAGCGCGATCAGCGTGAACTCGGTGTTGAAGAGTTTCAGCGCCAGCAGCGCGCCCAGGCCCGCCGAGGGCAGGGTCGAGAGGATGGTGATCGGGTGCACCAGGCTCTCGTAGAGGATGCCCAGCACGATGTAGACCGTGACCAGGGCGGCCAGGATCAGCCACGGCTGGTTGTCCATGCCCTGCTGGAAAAGCCGCGCGCTGCCCTCGAACGAGGCGTAGATGGTGCTGGGCATGCCGATGCGCGCCATGGTGTCGCGGATGAGCTCGGAAGCCTGCGACATCGAGACGCCGGGCGCCAGGTTGAACGAAAGGGTGGTCGCCGCGAACTGCCCCTGGTGGTTCACCGACAGCGGCGCGAGCGTGGCCTCGTAGCGCGCGATCTGGGACAGCGGCACCTGCGCCTTCGCGGGCGTGAGCACGAAGATCTGGTCGAGCGTCTTCGGGCTCTGCCACCATTCGGGCGCGGCTTCCATCACCACGCGGTACTGGTTGCGGTCCTGGTAGATGGTCGAGACCTGGGCCTGGCCGAAGGCGAGGTAGAGCGCGGAATCGATGGCGCGCGGCGTGATGCCCAGGCGCGAGGCGGTGGGCCGGTCGATGACCAGCGACATCTGCAGCCCGCGATCCTGCTGGTCCGAGCTCACGTCGGTCAGCTGGTCCACGTCGCGCAACGCCGCTTCGAGCCGCGGCGCCCAGGTGCGCAGCAGGTTGAGGTCGTCGCCGCGCAGCGTGAACTGCGTGCCGGCGTCCGACTGCCGCCCGCCCCCGCGCAGGTCCTGGATCGGGTTGAGGAAGAGGTTCGCGCCCGGCTCGGCCAGCAGCAGGGGGCGCAGGCGCGCCGTCACCTGGTCGATCGGCCCGCGCTCCTTCAGCGGCTTGAGCGCGATGAACATCTGCGCGGAGTTGCGTTGGCCCCCGCCGGTGAACGCCGTGACGTTGTCCACGGCCGGGTCGGCCATCACGATCGCGGCCAGGCGGTCGAGCTTCTGGCGCATCGCCTGGAACGAAATCGACTGGTCGGCGCGCACGAAGCCGATCAGCCGGCCGGTGTCCTGCTGCGGGAAGAACCCCTTGGGGATCGCCGCGTACATGTAGACCGTGAGGGCGACGGTGGCGATGAACACGGCGAGCATCAGCAGCGGCAGGCGCAGCGCCCAGTCGAGGCTGCGTTCGTAGCCGCGGTGCATCCTGTTGAAACCCCATTCGCTCCAGCGCGCGAAACGCCCCGGCCGGCGCTCGGCCTGCCGGCGCAGCAGCAGCGAACACATCATCGGCGTGGTGGTGAGCGAAACCACCAGCGAGATCGCGATGGCGACCGAAAGCGTGACCGCGAACTCGCGGAAGAGGCGCCCGATGATGCCGCCCATGAACAGGATCGGGATGAAAACCGCCACCAGCGATACGCTCATCGAAACCACGGTGAAGGCGACTTCGCGCGCGCCCTGCAGGGCGGCCTTGAAGGGCTCCATGCCTTCCTCGATGTGCCGCGAGACGTTCTCCAGCACCACGATGGCGTCGTCGACCACGAAGCCGGTGGCGATGATGAGCGCCATCAATGAAAGATTATTGAGGCTGAAGCCCAGCACATACATGGCGGCGAAGGTGCCGACGAGCGAGATCGGGATCGCGACGGCCGGGATCAGCGTGGAGCGCCAGTCGCGCAGGAAAACAAACACCACCAGCACCACGAGCCCGACCGAGATGAGGAGCGTCTTCTCCACGTCCCTGAGCGAAGCGCGGATGGTGCTGGTGCGCTCCATCATCACCTTCAGGTCCACCCCCGCGGGCACCGAGGCCTGCAGGCCGGGGATCATGGCGGTGATCGCGTCCACCACTTCGATGATGTTGGCGTCGGGCTGGCGGTTGATGATCATCAGCACCGCGGGCTTGCCGTTGGCCATGCCGTAGTTGCGGATGTCCTGCACGCTGTCGACCACCTCGCCGACGTCGCCCAGGCGCACCGGCGAGCCGTTGCGCCACGCCACGATGATCGGCTTGTATTCGTCGGCCTTTTTCGCCTGGTCGTTCGCCATCACCTGCCAGGAGCGTTCGCCGTCGTCGAGGAAACCCTTCGGCCGGTTGGCGTTGGTGTTGACGATGGCGGTGCGCACGTCGTCGAACCCGATCGAGAGCTTGTTGAGCACCGTGGGGTTGAGCTCCACGCGAACCGCGGGCAGCGACCCCCCGCCCACGCTCACCTGGCCCACGCCCTTGACTTGCGAGATGCGCTGGGCCAGGTTGGTCGAGGCGATGTCATAGAGCTGCCCGCGGGTGTAGCGCTCCGAGGTCAAGGCCACGATCATCACCGGCGCGTCGGCCGGGTTCACCTTGCGGTAGGTCGGGTTGTTGGGAAGGCTCGTCGGCAGCGAGCCACGCGCGGCCTGGATCGCGGCCTGCACCTCGCGCGCCGCGGCGTCGATGTTGCGCGAGAGGTCGAACTGCACCGTCACCCGCGAGCTTCCGAGCGAGGAGCTGGAGGTCAGTTCCGTGACACCCGCGATGCGGCCCATGGCGCGCTCGAGCGGCGTGGCCACGGTCGCCGCCATCACCTCCGGGCTCGCCCCCGGCAGCGAGGCCGACACCGACACGGTCGGGAAGGCGACTTGCGGCAGCGGGCTTACCGGCAGCAGCGTAAACGCCACCGCGCCCGCCAATGCCACGCCGATCGACAGCAGGGTCGTGGCGACGGGGCGGCGGACGAAGGGTTCCGTGATGTTCATCTAATCAGCGTCACCCTTCGCGAAACCGTGTCCATCGTTTCGTCGCTCTCCCTTGGGAGAGGGTTCGGGAGAGGGTCCTCGATGCCAGCGTCGCCGCCAACGATCGGCCCAGCGGTCGAAGTAGAGGTAGATCACGGGTGTGGTGAAAAGCGTGAGCGCCTGGGAAACGATCAGCCCGCCCACCATCGCGACACCCAGCGGATGGCGCAGCTCGGAGCCGACGCCCCAGCCGATCATCAAGGGGAGGGCGCCCAGCATCGCGGCCATGGTGGTCATGAGGATCGGGCGGAAGCGCAGCAGGCACGCCTGGTAGATCGCCTCGCGCGCGGGCAGGCCCTGCTCGCGCTCGGCGTCGAGGGCGAAGTCGATCATCAGGATGGCGTTTTTCTTCACGATCCCGATCAGCAGGATGATGCCGATGATCGCGATGATGCCCAGGTCGTTGCCGGTGAGCAGGAGCGAGAGCAGGGCGCCCACGCCCGCGGAAGGCAGCGTCGAAAGGATCGTGATCGGGTGGATGTAGCTCTCGTAGAGCACGCCCAGGACGATGTACATGGTCACGATCGCGGCCAGGATCAGCAGCAGCGTGCTGACGAGCGAGCCGCGGAAGGCCGCCGCAGCGCCCTGGAATTCCGCCCGGATGCTGGCGGGCATGGCGGCGTCCCTTTCCACCTTCTCGATCGCCTTCACCGCTTCGCCGAGGGAATAGCCGGGCGCGAGGTTGAAGGAGATGGTGGTGGCCGGGAACTGTGCGATGTGGCTGATCGAAAGCGCGCCGGGCTGCTCGGTGATGGTTGCGACGGCGGTCAGCGGCACCTGGTTGGCGCCTGAAATGGTGGCCGCCCCGGTGGAATTGGTCACCTGCGCGGCGCCGCTGTTGCTGGTCTGCGCCACGCCGCTGGCGGGCACGTAGATGTCGTTGAGTGCGGACGGCCCGAGCTGGAATTGCGGCTTCACCTCCAGCACCACGCGGTACTGGCTCGATTGCGTGAAGATGGTGGACACCAGCCGCTGCCCGAAGGCGTTGTAGAGCGCGTTGTCGATCGCCGCGGGTGTCACGCCCAGGCGCCCCGCGGTGTCGCGGTTGATCGTCACGTAGGCCTGCAGGCCCTGGTCCTGCAGGTCGGATGCCACGTCGCTGACCTGAGGCAGGCGGCGGATGGCGTCGACCAGCTTCGGGGTCCAGGTGCCCAGCTCCGCCGCGTTGGTGGCCTGCAGCGTGAACTGGTATTGCGTGCGGCTCACGCGGTCCTCGATGGTGAGGTCCTGCACCGGCTGCATGTAGAGCGTGGTGCCCTCGAGCCGCGCCACGCGGTCGCGGATGCGCGCCATGACCGTGGACACCTTGTCGCGCTCCGAGTGGGGCTTGAGCTGGATCAGCACGCGCCCGGAATTGAGCGTGATGTTGGCGCCATCCACGCCGATGAAGGACGAAACACTTTCCACCGCGGGGTCTTCGAGGATGGCGCCGGCAAGCGCGCGGCTGCGTTCCGACATGGCGGTGAACGACGAGGCCTGCGGGCCTTCGGAGATCGCCTGGATGATCCCGGTGTCCTGCAGCGGGAAGAAACCCTTCGGGATCGCGATGTAGAGCAGCGCCGTGAGCGCCACGGTGACGAGGAACACGACCATCGTGAGCGGCTGGTGGTCGAGCACCCATTCGAGCGCGCGGCCGTAACGCGCGATGATGCGGTCGAACATCTCGCCGGTCCTGCGGAAGAAGCGGCTCTGCTCCTGCGGCGGGGTGTGCCGGAGCAGGCGCGCGGCCATCATCGGCGTGAGCGTGAGCGAGACCACGGCCGATATCAGGATCGCCACCGCCAGCGTGATCGCGAACTCGCGGAAAAGCCGCCCCACCACGTCCCCCATGAAAAGCAGCGGGATCAGCACCGCGATGAGCGAGAAGGTGAGCGAGATGATGGTGAAGGCGATCTGCGCGGAGCCCTTGAGCGCCGCCTGCATCGGCTCCATGCCTTCCTCGACGTAGCGCGCGATGTTTTCGATCACCACGATCGCGTCGTCGACCACGAAGCCGGTGGCGATGGTCAGCGCCATCAGCGTGAGGTTGTTGATGCTGAAGCCGGCCAGGTACATCACGCCGAAGGTGCCGACGATCGAAAGCGGCACCGCGATGCTGGGGATGAGGGTGCCCGCGGCGGTGCGCAGGAAGACGAAGATCACCGCCACCACCAGCGCGATGGCCAGCATCAGCTCGATCTGCGTGTCGTGCACCGAGGCGCGGATGGTCACGGTGCGGTCGGTCAGCAGCTGGACGTCGATCGAGGCCGGCAGCGCCGCGGTGAGCGTGGGCAGCAGCTCCTTCACGCGGTCGACCACTTGAATGACGTTGGCGCCGGGCTGCTTCTGGACGTTGAGGATGATGGCGGGTGTCTGGTTCATCCACGCCGCCAGCTTGGCGTTTTCCGCCTCCTCCACCACGTCGGCGATGTCGGAGAGCATCACCGGCGCCCCGTTCCTGAACGCGATGATGATGTTGCGGTATTCGCCGGCGCTTTTGAGCTGGTCGTTGGCGTCGATGGTGTAGGCGCGTGTCGGCCCGTCGAAGCTGCCCTTGGCCTGGTTGACGTTGGCCGCGTTGATCGCGTTGCGCACGTCTTCCATCGAAAGGCCGCGGGCGGCGGCGGCCTTCGGGTCGACCTGCACACGCACCGCCGGGCGTTGCCCGCCCGAAAGGGTCACGAGCCCGACTCCGGCCACCTGCGAGATCTTCTGCGCCAGTCGCGTGTCGACCAGGTTCTGCACCTCGGTCATCTTCATCGTGCGCGACGTGATGCCGAGCGTGATGATGGCCGTGTCCGCGGGATTGACCTTGCTGTAGATCGGCGGCGAGGGCAGGTCCGAGGGGAGCAGGTTGCCGCCGGCGTTGATGGCGGCCTGGACTTCCTGCTCCGCGGAATCGAGGTCCATCGCGAGCTCGAACTGCAGCGTCACCACCGAGGCGCCGCCGGAGCTGGTCGAGGACATCTGTTTCAAGCCCGGCATCTGGCCGAACTGGCGCTCGAGCGGCGCCGTGATCGAGGAGGTGACCACGTCGGGGCTCGCACCCGGATAAAGCGTGACGACCTGGATGGTTGGATAGTCGACTTCGGGCAGCGCGGACAGCGGCAGCTGCTTGTAGGCCACGATCCCGGCCAGCAGGATCGCAACCATCATCAGCGAGGTCGCGACCGGCCGCAGGATGAAGAGGCGTGAGGGGTTCACTGCGCGCCGCCGCCCGCGCCCGCCTTCTGCGCCTCGCGGCGCTTGCGTGCTTCCTCGCGTTGCTCCGGCGTCATGCCCTCCATCTTCTTCCTGTAGGCCTCGCGCTGTTCGGGTGTCATGTTCTCGAGCCGCTTGCGGCCTTCGCCCCCGCCCGCGCCCTTGTCCGCGTTGGCGCGCGGGCGCGTGCCGGGCGTGACGCCGGGCTCCACCACTTCCACCTTCGCGCCCTCGCGAATGCGGTCCACGCCGTCGACGATCACGCGCTCGCCCGCCTGCAGTCCCGATTCGATCGACAGCAGCTCGCCGTCCGCGATGCCGGGCTTCACGCGGCGCACGGCCACGGTGCTGTCCTCCTTCACCGCGTAGACGATGGTGCCCTGGTTGTCGCGCTGCAATGCCGCGGCCGGGATCACCACCGTGTCGCGCACCACGTCGACCACCATGCGCACGTTCACGAACTGGTTTGGGAAGAGCTTCCCGTCGGTGTTGGCGAACTTCGCCTTGAGCTTCACGGTGCCGGTGGCCACGTCGATCTGGTTGTCGGTGGACAGCAGCTCGCCCGTGGCCAGCATCACTTTCTGTTCGCGGTCCCACGCCTGCACCGTCGGCTTTTCGCCTTTCTTCAGGCGCGCCAGCACGCGCGGCAGCGTGTCCTGCGGGATGGTGAAGAGAACCGTGATCGGATCGACCTGGGTGATCACCACCAGCCCGGTGGTGTCGGAAGCCCGCACCATGTTGCCGGCGTCGATCTGCTTGAGCCCGAGCTGCCCGCCGATGGGCGCGGTGATGCGGGTGTAGGAGAGCTGCAGCCTGGCGTTGTCCACCTGCGCCTGGTCCACCTTCACCGTGCCCTCGAGCTGCTTCACCGTCGAGGCCTGCTGGTCGACCTGCTGGGAGGCGATGGAATCCTGCTTGAGCAGGGTGCGATAACGTTCGAGGTCGAGGCGCGCGTTGTTGAGGGTGGCCGCGTCGCGCGCGAGGTTGCCCTCGGCCTGGGCAAGGGCAACCTGCAGCGCAACGGGATCGATCTGCGCCAGGACCGTCCCGGCCTTGACGACCTGTCCCTCGGTGAACAACACGCTCTGCAGCAGGCCGTCGACGCGTGGCCTCACCGTGGCGGTGCGCAGCGCGTTCACGGTGCCCAGGGCGGTCTGCGCCATGTTCACGTCGCCTTTCTTCGCGGTGGCGACGGCGACCGGCTGGACGCGGTTGGGATCGCCGCCGAAGCGCCCGCCCGCGCCCTTCGCCGCGCCTTTAGCGCCGGCCGTGGTGTTGCCGGCCTGCGGCGGCTTTCCATCCGCCGTTGGGGCGGCGCCGGTGCGAATGAAGAAGTACCACGCGGCGCAAGCGGCGATCGCGAGTACCACCAGCGCCGCAACGGGCAGCAGCCAGCGGGGGCGGGATCGGACGGCGGGGAGCGTGTGCGGAGGTTCGGTCATGGGCCGTTGTTTTTCTTGGGTGGTCGAGCCATTGGAGCAGCGTTTGTCCGCCGGTTTCCCGCTTAAGTTGCTTCGAAATGTAACTTTACGCGGGCACCAGGGGCGCTTCCTGCATCGCCGCGACCTGCTCGCGAAGCTCGAGGACGCGGTCCTGCCAGTAGCGGGCGGTGTTGAACCAGGGGAACGCCATCGGGAAGGCGGGATCGTCCCATCGCCGCGCCAGCCACGCCGAGTAGTGGATCAGGCGAAGCGTGCGCAGCGCTTCGACCAGATGCAGCTCGCGGTCGTCGAACTCGGAAAAGTCCTCGTATCCCTTGAGGATGCGGCCGAGCTGGATGCCCATGTTTTCGCGATCGCCCGAGATCAGCATCCAGAGGTCCTGAACCGCGGGCCCCATGCGCGCGTCGTCCAGGTCGACGAAATGGGGCCCGCCGACTGCGTTGCCCGTTGCCGGGGTCCACAACACGTTGCCGGCGTGGCAATCGCCGTGCAGGCGCAGCTCGCCGACGTTGCCGGCGCGCTTGAATGCATGGCGCACGCCTTCCAGCGCGAGGTCGGCGGCCTGGGTCCACGCGGGCACGAGCTCGGACGGGATCAGCCCGCTGGCCAGGAGGAAGGCGCGCGGCTCGACGCCGAAGCTTTCGATGTCCAGGCGCGGGCGCTCGGTGAAGGCGTGCACCGCGCCCACCGCGTGGATGCGGCCGATGAAGCGCCCGATCCATTCGAGCGCCACGGGGTCATCGAGCTCGGGCGCCCGGCCGCCGCGACGCGGGAACACCGCCACGCGGAAGCCGCCGGCGTGCAGCAGCGTGCGGCCATCGAACTCCAGCGGCGCAACCACCGGGATCTCCTGCGCTGCAAGCTGCGCGCAGAAGGTGTGTTCCTCGATGATCTGCGCGTCGCTCCAGCGTGCCGGACGATAGAATTTCGCAACCACCAGCCCCGGTTGCCCTTGCGCGTCCTCCACACCCACCTGGTAGACGCGGTTCTCGTAGCTGTTGAGGGCGAGCAGGCGGCCGTCGCAACGCAGGCCCACCGCATCAAGCGCATTCAGGACGACGTCGGGTGTCAGGCGCGAGTACGGATGGGAGTCTTCCACGCCCGGATTCTACGTCGCCATCCCCGCTTCGCCCCCGAATGGCGTTGACGCAGCGCAGCATTGCACCTGTTGGGTGCGCTGGTTGAATCGGAAAGCGGGGACGGACGAAACTGGTGTCAGAGACGACTTTTGCGCTGGCGGCATTTGC
>JBBREI010000103.1:0-13577 GCA_038203035.1 Burkholderiales bacterium | reverse complement strand
ACTCTGCAACGCCCCGCCAACTTACTAACCCCGCACCATATTGCGGGCGCCCGGCCGCCATCTCGCCCGTCCCCCCAGCCCGTCGTTTCACCCCGCGCCCCCCCCTTACCACGGTCTCCTCTGTGTTGAAAAAACAGCTTCCCAACCATCGACGCCGCTAGCGGGGAAGGATCAGGCAACTCCCCGTGCCATGGCATCGAGGTTGGAAAGCGCCGAAAGCGCAAGCGCGCCATCGAGGATCGCCGCGGTGCCAGCAGCGCTCATACGATGCCCTCGAGCAGCTGCACCTCCACGACGGCGCCTGGTTCCACGTTGCCGGTGGCGTCGCCCAGGATGATGAAGCAGTTGGCGTCGCTCATGGATTTCAGGATCCCGGAACCCTGCTCGCCGGTGGGCTTCACGGCCAGGGCGCCGTCGGGGCCACGCGAGAGGATGCCGCGCTGGAATTCGGTGCGGCCCGGCGCCTTCTTCAGCCGCGCGGTGCAGGTGGCGTTGAAGGTCGGGACGGGTTCCACCGGGTTCACGCCCCGCAGCACCAGCAGCGCGTCGCGCACGAATTGGTAGAACGTGACCATCACCGAGACCGGGTTTCCCGGCAGGCCGAAGAAATGCGCGCCCGCCACCTTGCCGTAGGCGAGGGGGCGCCCGGGCTTCATCGCGATCTTCCAGAACACCACCTCGCCCAGCTTGTCGAGCATCGCTTTCACGAAATCGGCCTCTCCCACCGAGACCCCGCCGCTGGTGATTACCACGTCGGCGATGGCCCCGGCTTCGGCAAAAGCCTGCTCCAGCAGCCTCGGATCGTCGCGGATGACACCGATGTCGAGCACTTCGCAGCCCAGGCGGGTCAACATGCCGTGCAGCGTGTAGCGGTTGGAATCGTAGATCTCGCCTTCGCCGAGGGTCGTGCCGATGGACTTGAGCTCGTCGCCGGTGGAGAAAAAGGCCACGCGCAGCTTGCGGTACACGGCCACCTCGCCCACGCCGAGCGAGGCGATGAGGCCGAGCTCCGCGGGACGCACCAGGCGGCCCCGGGTGAGCGCCACCGAGCCGGCCTTCAGGTCTTCACCGGCCTCGCGCACGTTCTGGCCGGTCTTCACGCCCGGCGCGAAGGTGATCGACTTGCCGCTGGCCTTCGCGCGTTCCTGCATCACGACGGTATCGGCGCCTTCGGGCACCACGCCCCCGGTCATGATGCGCACGCATTGGCCCGCCGCGACCTTCCCGGCGAAAGGGCGCCCGGCGAAGGAGGCGCCGATCTCGGCAAGGGTGCTTTCGCTCTCGCCGGCGACGTCGCTACCCTTCATCGCCCAGCCGTCCATGGCCGAGTTGCGGTGCGCCGGCACGTGGACGGGGGAGAGGATGTCTTCTGCGAGCACCTGGCCCAGTGCATCGCGCACCGGCACCCGTAGCGTGCCCTCGATGGGCTCCAGGAACTGGTGGATGAAGGCGCGCGCCTTGGCCACCGGCATGGAGTTCGGGTCGTAATCGTCGGCGCAGGAAGCCTGCGTGATGGTGAGCGCGGTCATGGAATCCTCAGGCGGTGTCGAGCGCAATCTCCTTCAGGATGGCGATTTTACCGTCCCGACCTGCCGACAGCAGCGCGAGCGAGCGGATCACCGCCTCATGGGCGCCGCCGAACGTTTCCTCGGCCTCGGCCAGCGCCGCTTCGAGGCGCGGGAATTCGGTATGGCGGGCGAGGGTGATGTGCGGCTCGTAGGGCAGGTCGTCGCGCAGGTGCTGGCGAAGCGACCGGGTGTAGAGGCGGTCGTGCAGTTCCTTGATCGAGGCCGCCCCGCGCGATGCCATGAGGAAGACGAACTCGTTGGCTTCGGCGCGCACGCGCTTGAAGGTGCGCGGGGACGAGCGGCGCCATCGGGTCGTGGCGCGCGCGAAACGCCTCGATCTCCTCGATCCCCTTGAATGCCGGGAACCAGGCGACGGCAAAACGCGGCAATGGCGGGCGCGGGACCCTGCGCAGGCGCGCCACGGCTCAGCCCTTGCGTGGCTCGAGGCTCGCCAGCTCTTCGCGCGTGTTGATGTTGAGGAAGGCTTCGGCCTCGTCGTCAAAGGGCACCTCCTCCAGCCGCAGCGCGGCGTACCACTTGTCGATCTTGCGCTGGCCGGAGCCGAGGAATTCGCGCAGCGAGCCGGCGACCGAGCGCTGCATGAGGCAGAACACCGGGTGGGCCTGGTCGCCGGTTTTCGCGACGGCGATCTGCGCGTCGGCTTTCACGAGCGCGGCGTGCAACCGGCTCACCAGGTCCGCCGGCAGGAAGGGGGAATCACACGGCACGGTGACCACAAGCTCGCCCATGGCGTGGGCCAGGCCGCGCTCGAATCCGGCGAGCGGGCCCGCGAAGCCCGGGATCTCGTCGGCGATCACGCGATAGCCGAAGCGCGCGTAGTCCCCGGGATTGCGGTTGGCATTGATAAGGAGTTCGTCGACCTGTGGGCCGAGGCGCTCGATGACGTGTTCGACCATCGGCTTGCCGCGGAACGCCTGCAGGCCCTTGTCGATGCCGCCCATGCGGCTGCCCTGGCCGCCGGCGAGCACGATGCCGCTGACGGTTGCCCTCACAGCCCCCTCACCAATCGATGCCCGCCCGTGAACAACAGATAGTGTTTTCCCACCGCGCGCCCGATCATCGTGATGCCCACCTGCGAGGCCACCTCGTGGCCCATCTTGGTCAGGCCGGAGCGCGAGACCAGTACCGGCACCTGCATCTGCGCGGCCTTGATCACCATCTCGGAGGTCAGGCGCCCGGTGGTGTAGAAGATCTTGTCGCGGCCGTCGATGCCTTCCAGCCACATCCAGCCGGCGATGGCATCCACCGCGTTGTGGCGGCCGACGTCCTCGACGAAGGTGAGGATCTCGGATCCCCGGGCCAGCGCGCACCCATGCACGGCGCCGGCCTGCTTGTAGATCGATTCGTGCACGCGCACCGCGTTGAGCAGGCCGAAGAGTGTCTCCTCGGTGAAGCGCATTTTGTCGTCGAGCCGGACGTTTTCGATGTCGGCCATCAGGTCGCCGAACACGGTGCCCTGGCCGCAGCCCGTGGTCGCGGTGCGTTTTTCGGTTTTCCTGTCGAGGTCCTTCAGGCCCGTGAACGTGGTGACGGCCACCGCATTGACTTCCCAATCGACCTGCACCGCGTCGATCTCCTCGATCGATTCCACCAGCCGCTGATTGCGCAGGAAGCCGATCGCCAGCGCCTCGGGTGCGGCGCCCAGGGTCATCAGCGTGACCAGCTCCTTCTTGTCCACGTAGAGGGTGAGCGGGTGTTCGCCGGCGATCGGCGTGGGCACGATGGCGCCGGTTTCGTCGTGTGCATCCACCGTGTAGGTGGCCGGGCGCGCGCTGTGCGTGAGTGTTGGGCGGTAGGCCATCAGCCACCGATGAACGACATCTCGACCTTGCGATCCCGCGCGGTCGCCGCGGTGCGGATTTCCGAATAGCGGTCGTCGCGGCCGCGCCAGATGGCGTCGACGGCGCCACCGAGCGACTCGTCGCTCGCGCCCCCGCGAAGCAGGGACTTGAGGTCGTAGCCGCGCTGGGCGAAGAGGCAGGTGTACAGGTGCCCGTCGGTGGAAAGGCGCGCGCGCGTGCAGGTGCCGCAGAAGGCTTGCGTCACCGAGGAAATCACGCCGATCTCTCCCTGGCCGTCGCGATAGCGCCAGCGCTCCGCGACTTCGCCGGTGTAGTTGGCCTGCGCCGGCTCCAGCGGGAACTGCGCGCCGATGCGTCGCACGATCTCCGCGGACGCAATCACGTCGTCCATGCGCCAGCCGTTCGTGGATCCCACATCCATGAACTCGATGAAACGCACGATGTGGCCGCTGCCGCGAAAGTGCCGCGCCATGTCGACAACCTGGTGGTCGTTGACGCCGCGCTTGACCACCATGTTGACCTTGATCGGCGCGAGTCCCGCGGCCGCCGCGGCATCGAGGCCTTCCAGCACTTTCGCCACCGGAAAATCAGCGTCGTTCATTTTCTGGAACGTGGCCTCATCGAGTGAATCGAGGCTCACGGTGATGCGGTCCAGTCCGGCGGCCTTCAGGGCCCGTGCGTGGGCCTTGAGCGCCGAACCGTTGGTGGTAAGCGTAAGGTCTACCGCGGGCAGCTCCGCGCGCAGCATCGCCACCAGCTTGTCGATTCCCTTGCGCAGCAGCGGCTCGCCGCCGGTCAGGCGGATCTTTTCGGTGCCGAGGCCGTGGAATACCCCCGCCAGGCGCACGATCTCCTCGAAGCTCAGCACCTCGTCGTGCGGCAGGAACGGGTAGTCCGCATGGAACACCTCGCGCGGCATGCAATAGACGCAGCGGAAATTGCAGCGGTCGGTGACCGAGATGCGCAGGTCGCGCAACGCGCGCCCGCGCGTATCCGCCGCCACGCCCGCGCCGCGCGCGGTTGCGGGCGGGATGGGCAGCGTGCGCTGCTCGTTGAGCGGGATGACGGTTCGGGGCATGTATTGAATTGTATAGTGAGCAGATGCCCGATCGACCGACGCTGAAGGCCGCGGTGATTCTCGAACGCGAAGAGGTGGAAAGCCGCTGGGAGACCCATCGCTGGCAAGTGGTGGCGGCGATCCCGGACATCGGCGGTGATACTCGCACGCTGCCGGTGGATAAAGGTGTGATCCACCGGATGTTTCCCGGCCTCGAGCTCACCCTTTATGCAGATGAGGCCGAAGGCTACTTTCTCAACGTGTCGAGCGAGGCGCCCAGCGTCTTCGTGTCCCTGCGCATCGACGAAGCCACGGGAGAACCCTACGCGTTCCAGGCCACGCTCTCCTACAACGAGGCGGCGCGCTGGATGGATGGCGGCGAGAGTGTGGAGCGCGCCGATGCGTGGCCCGAACTGGCCGCCTGGATGGGGCAGTGGGTGGAAGACAACTACCGTCCGGAGCCGAAGCGCCGCCAGCGCCCCAAGTCCTTCGAGGGCAAGGAAGGCCGGCTGCGCGAGAAGGGCAAGTCGTGAGCGACGATTTCCTCTCGCGCTGGTCGCGCCGCAAGATCGAGGCCCGCAAGCAGGACCAGGGCGCCATCCCAGCGCAGGCGCAAACCCCGCCCGAGGCGCAAGAGCCCCTGCCGCCCCTCGAGGAGCCTCCAGGGACACCCGAACCGCTGCCCTCCATCGAATCCCTGACGCCGGAATCCGACTTCGCGCCTTTCATGAAGGCCGAGGTTGATCCGCAGCTCAAGCGCGACGCGTTGAAGGCGTTGTTCAAGGACCCGCGATACAACGTGATGGACGGCCTGGACGTCTATATCGACGACTATTCGAAGCCCGATCCCCTGCCCGCGGGATGGCTCGAGCAGATGACCCAGTTCGCTCGCCTGGGCGACTACAAACCGCCTGTGGACGAACCCGCCGGATCGCCCCCGGAATCGGGTCCGGGGGACCTGAAAATAGAGTCTGAACAAATACTTGAAGCCGAAAATGGTCCGCGCTTGAACGGTGCGCCGGAATCCGAATT
Source organism: Burkholderiales bacterium (assembly GCA_038203035.1). Classification (GTDB taxonomy): domain Bacteria; phylum Pseudomonadota; class Gammaproteobacteria; order Burkholderiales; family Usitatibacteraceae; genus Usitatibacter. The sequence goes on along the minus strand of JBBREI010000103.1, from coordinate 8,097 downwards.
ACCCCCACCGGAGTCGAAGAATTCCTGACCGCTCCGGGCGACATCGCCCGTTTTCTTGGGTACACTCGACGGTATAAGAAGGCGAATGCCTAACCTCCGCGCAAAGCGGGGTTCCATGACGAGACATGAGGAGCTGACCCTTGGGACGCCTTGACGAGTGCGCACCTAAAATCGTGGCGCTCGAATCCCTTGCCAACCTGGCAACGCCCGAACCCGTCGCCGGCGTTACCTATGTCTCCCGTGGAAATCTGCTGGTTGTCGCGGGTCCGGATGCAACACGTGCCCGCGCGGCGAGCGCCCGGCTGGCGCCCCACCTGCATGTCACCCTCCTGGAATCGCAAGCGGTGCCCGCGGCCTGCACCGCGTGGTCGGGCCGCATCGAATCACTCACGGGTTACCTCGGCGAATTCACCGCCACCATCGCCGGCCTGCAGTTGCCCGGCGAGGCGCGATCAGCCAGCGCCGTCCCCGCCAAGTTCGACCTGGTGCTGGATTTCTCGACCGACGCGCTGTTTGCGATGCGCCAGCCGCCGCAGGGCTATTTCCGGGCCCCCGAAAGCGAAGGCGCCCTGGACGCCGTGATTGCGGAGCTGCGCGAATCCGTCGGCGAATTCGACAAGCCGCGTTTCTTCGCCTATCGCGAAAACATCTGCGCCCACAGCCGCTCGGCGATCGAGGGCTGCTCGGCGTGTATCGAGATCTGCTCCACCCAGGCGATCTCGCCGGCGGGCGACCACGTCAAGGTCGACCCGCACCTGTGCATGGGCTGCGGCGCGTGCGCCACGGTGTGCCCGTCCGGGGCCATGGGCTACCAGTTCCCGCGCGTCGCCGATCGCGGCGCGCAGATGAAGCAGCTGCTTTCGGCCTATCGCGGCGCCGGCGGCGTTGACGCCTGCATTGTTTTTCACAATGGGACCGATGGCCGCGACCTGCTCGCCGTCGCCGAAGTGTCGGAGGTGGATCTTCCGGTTCGCGCGCTGCCGCTGGAATCCTGGCACGTCGCCTCCACCGGCCTCGACCTGCTGCTGCCTGCCATCGCGTTCGGCGCCAGCAACGTGGTGGTGCTGTCGGCCGGTTCGGAAGACGCACAATACATCGAGGCCCTGCGCCACCAGATGGCCATCGGCCAGGCGATGTTGTCCCAGCTGGGCTACACCGGCACCCATTTCGCGGTGATCGAAGCCCACGATCCGGAATCGCTGGCGCGCGGATTCGCGGCGCTTGCCCCCGCGGCCAGGCCGGCCCAGCCCGCCTCGTTCCTGCTTTCCAACGACAAACGCACCGCCATCGAGTTTGCGGTCGAGCACCTGCTCAAATACGCGCCGACCCCGGTGGAGGTGATTGCGCTGCCCCAGGGATCGCCCTACGGCGAAATCCTGGTCGACCAGGCGAAGTGCACGATGTGTATGGCGTGTGTCGGTGCGTGCCCGGAATCGGCGCTCATGGACGGCGTCGACAAGCCGCTGATCAGGTTCCTCGAGCGCAACTGCGTGCAATGCGGCCTGTGCGAGGCGACGTGCCCCGAAGATGCCATCACCCTGGCCCCGCGCCTGCTGCTCACACCCGCCGTGCGCGAGGCGCGCGTGCTCAACGAGACCCAACCCTTCCACTGCGTGAGCTGCAACAAGCCCTTTGGCACCCGGCAGATGGTTGACGCCATGATGGGCCGGCTGGCGGGCCACTCGATGTTTGCGCAGGGCGGCGCCCTGAAGCGCCTGCAGATGTGCGCCGACTGCCGCGTGGTCGACATGATGTCGGCGAAAAACGAAACCTCGGTGCTTCGACTGGGGGCCGACTCTTGAGCGCGCAACCCGTCATCGTCCAGCGCACGCCGGCGGCGGAAGACGCCGGGCGGGCGGATTTCTACGCATTGCTGGCGCGCCTCATCCACGACGCGCCCGATGCGGCGCTGCTCGCCAGCCTTGCCGGCGCGCAGGAACTGCCGGCGGATGCCGATCCCGACCTGGCCCGGGCCTGGCAGGGGCTGGTGCGCGCCGCGGGCGCGATGGATCCCGACGCGGCGGCCGAGGAGTTCGAGCTGCTATTCGTCGGCATGGGCAAGTCGGAAGTGTCCGCGTACGCGGGCTACTACAGCGGAGCGCCTTCCATCGACCATCCGCGCGTGCGCATCCAGGCGGATCTCGCGGCCCTCGGGCTCTCGCGCCGCGCCGAGGTGACCGAACCCGAGGACCATTTCTCGGGCCTCTTCGAGGTCATGCGTGTGCTCGCCGCGGGCGGGGCGGGGCGTGCGCCGGCCCCGATTGGGGAACAGAAACGTTTCTACGCGATGCACATCGAACCCGGCGTGAAGAAACTCTTCGCCGCCATGGGCGCGGCGCGCAGCGCCAATTTCTATCGTCATGTGGCCGCGGTGGGCCAGGCATTCGCCGCACTCGAATCCGAATCGTTCCAGATCGACTAAAAGCAGGCCTAGAAAAAACCAGGAGGTGACATGAAAACCGTCAAGCCGACCAATCGCCGCAAGTTCCTTTTGACCGCCGGCCTGGGCAGCGCAAGCGCCGCGGCCGTTGTTGTGGGGGCGCGCGTGGCGCCCGCGGGCAAGTCCGGGGCGCTGGCCGCCGAAGAGACGAAGCCAGACGGCTACCACGTCTCCGAACACATCCAGAAGTACTACAAGACCACCGAAGTCTGAGGAGCCCGACCATGCTGCTCACCCGCAAATCCGAAGCGAAGGTCCAGCCCGTCAACCCGCTTGCGCGCGCAGTACATTCGCTTGCATCGAAGACGGTCGATCGCCGCACCTTCCTCAAGGGCACGGGCCTGACCGCCGGCGCCGCGGCCTTTGCCTCCCAGCTGCCGCTCAACGTGATCGGGCAGGCCCATGCGCAATCCGCGAAGGCGGGCAACACGGTGGTCAAGCGCACCGTGTGCACGCACTGCTCCGTGGGTTGCTCGATCGACGCGGTTGTCACCGACGGCGTGTGGGTCCGCCAGGAACCGGTGTTCGATTCCCCCATCAATCTGGGTGCGCACTGCGCCAAGGGCGCCTCGGTGCGCGAGCACGGGATGACGGAACACTCCCACCGCCTCAAGTACCCGATGAAACTCGTCGACGGCAAGTACCGGCGCATCAGCTGGGAGCAGGCCATCACCGAAATCGGCGACAAGCTGCTGCAGATCCGCAAGGACAGCGGCCCCGATGCGGTGTTCTGGATCGGTTCGTCGAAACACAGCAACGAGCAGGCGCAGATGTTCCGCAAGTTCGTCTCGATGTTCGGCTCGAACAACACCGACCACCAGGCGCGCATCTGCCATTCCACCACGGTGGCGGGCGTGGCGAACACCTGGGGTTACGGTGCGATGACCAACTCGTACAACGACCTGCAGAACACCAAGTGCATGTTCTTCATCGGCTCGAACGCCGCGGAAGCACACCCGGTCTCGATGCTGCACGCGCTGCACGCAAAGGAGACGGGCGCGAAGATGATCGTGGCCGACCCGCGCTTCACGCGCACGGCCGCCAAGGCGGACCAATTCCTGCGCTTCCGCTCCGGCACCGACGTGGCGCTGCTCTTCGGCATGTTGCACATCATCTTCAAGAACGGCTGGGAGGACCAGAAGTACATCAACGATCGCGTCTACGGCATGGACAAGATCAAGGCCGAGGTGATGGCCAAGTGGACCCCGGACAAGGTCACGGAGGTGACCGGCGTCTCGGAAGCCGACCTCTACGCCGCCACCGAAACCTTCGCCAAGAACAAGCCCGCGTCGATCATCTGGTGCATGGGCCAGACGCAGCACTCCACCGGCAACGCGTTCGTGCGCGCGTCGTGCATCCTGCAACTGGCGCTGGGCAACATCGGCGTCTCCGGCGGGGGCGCGAACATCTACCGCGGCCACGACAACGTGCAGGGCGCCACCGACGTGGGGCCGAACCCCGACTCGCTGCCGGGCTACTACGGCATCGCCGAAGGCTCGTGGAAGCACTGGTGCAAGGTGTGGGGTGTCGATTACGAATGGATGAAGGGCCGCTTCGCATCCAAGGCGATGATGGAGAAGCCCGGGATGACGGTTTCGCGCTGGATCGACGGCGTGCTGGAAAAGAACGAACTCATCGACCAGGACAGCAACCTGCGCGCGGTCGTTTATTGGGGGCATGCGCCGAACTCGCAGTCGCGCGGCCTCGAGATGAAGCAGGCGATGGAAAAAGTCGACCTGATGGTGGTGATCGACCCGTACCCGACGGCTGCCGCGGCGATGCCCGATCGCAAGGATGGCGTGTACCTGCTGCCCGCCGCCACGCAGTTCGAGACCTCCGGCACCGTGACGGCCTCGAACCGCTCGATCCAGTGGCGCGAGAAGGTGATCGAGCCGCTTTTCGAATCCAAGCCCGACCACACGATCATGTACGCCTTCGCGAAGAAGCTCGGCTTCGGCGCCGAGTTCGTGAAGAACATCAAGCTGGTCAAGGACAAGACCGGCTGGGACGAGCCGCTGGTCGAGGACATGACGAAGGAGATCAACAACGGCAACTGGACCATCGGCTACACCGGCTCCACGCCCGAGCGCCTCAAGGCTCACATGCGCAACATGGCGGCGTTCGACCCGAAGACGCTTCGCTGCACGACGTCGGTGATCGACAAGGAAACCGGCTACGACTGCAACGGCGACTACTTCGGCCTGCCGTGGCCCTGTTACGGCACCGCGGCGATCAAGCATCCGGGCTCGCCGGTGCTCTACCGCACCGACCTGAAGATGATGGATGGCGGGGGCTGCTTCCGCGCCAACTTCGGCATCAGCCGCGACGGTGTGAGCCTGCTGGCCGAAGACGGCTCGCACTCGAAGGATTCCGAGATCACCACCGGCTTCCCGGAATTCGACCACCTGCTCATGAAGAAGCTCGGCTGGTGGGCGGAACTCACGCCCGAGGAGCAGGTGGCCGCCGAAGGCAAGAACTGGAAGACCGACCTGTCGGGCGGCATCCAGCGCGTCTGCATGGTCAACCACAACACCCATTTCTGGGGCAACGCCAAGGCGCGCGCGGTGGTCTGGAACTTCCCCGACGGCGTGCCGCAGCACCGCGAACCGCTTTACAGCCCGCGCCCGGACATGGTCGCAAAGTACCCGACCCACGACGACAAGAAGGCCTTCTGGCGCCTGCCGACCCTCTACAAGACGGTCCAGCAGAAAGCCCTGGCGGACAAGGTGCACGAGAAATATCCGCTCATCCTCAGCTCCGGGCGCCTGGTCGAATTCGAAGGCGGCGGGGACGAGACGCGCTCGAATCCCTGGCTTGCGGAACTGCAGCAGGAAGCCTTCGTGGAGATCAACACCAAGGACGCGGCCGACCGAGGCATCAAGTATTGGGATTGGGTCTGGCTCAAGTCTCCTACCGGCGCGCAGATCAAGGTGCGCGCGCTGGTCACGGAGCGGGTGGGTGCCGGCACCAGCTGGATGCCCTTCCACTTCGCCGGCTGGTGGCAGGGCAAGGACCTGCTCGACAAGTACCCGGAGGGCGCGGCGCCGATCGTGCGGGGCGAAGCCGTCAACACGGCCACCACGTACGGCTACGACTCGGTGACGATGATGCAGGAAACCAAGACGACGCTCTGCAACATCGAGCGCGCCTGACGAGGAGAACGACATGGCGAGAATGAAATTCATCTGTGACGCCGAACGCTGCATCGAGTGCAACGGCTGTGCCACCGCGTGCAAGCAGGAGCACGAGGTTCCCTGGGGCGTGAACCGGCGCCGCCTGGTGACCGTCAACGACGGCCTGCCGGGCGAGCGTTCGATCTCTGTCGCCTGCATGCACTGCTCCGACGCGCCTTGCATGGCGGTCTGCCCCGTGGACTGCTTCTACAAGACCGACGACGGGATCGTCCTGCACGACAAGGACCTGTGCATCGGCTGCGGCTACTGCTTCTACGCCTGCCCGTTCGGCGCGCCGCAGTTCCCGCAGGCGGGCGCCTTCGGCCTGCGCGGCAAGATGGACAAGTGCACCTACTGCGCCGGTGGCCCCGAGGAGAACCACTCGGTCGAGGAGTTCCGCAAATACGGCCGCAACCGCATCGCGGAAGGCAAGCTGCCGGCCTGCGCCGAGATGTGCTCCACCAAGGCGCTGCTTGCGGGCGACGCGGCGGTCATCACCAGCATCTACAAGACGCGGGTCACCACGCGCGGCAAGGGCGACGAGATCTGGGGCTGGGCCGTGGCCTACGGCGGCAGCGGGAAACTCGCCGAGCAGGGCGGAGGCAAGGCATGAGGACGATCCTGGTTCTCGCAGGGTTGCTCGCCGCTGCTTGCGGCGAGATTCCCCAGGACGCGCCCAAGCCCTACGCCGGCAAGGAAGACACCAAGGCGTACGCCAGCGACACGTTCAAGGGTGACAAGGCGAAATACGAACAGACGCTCGCCAAACGCGCGGAATACCAGAACGAATACGTCCGCACCGGCGACGCCAAGTCAAAATAATCGAGGAGGAGATCCCATGTTGAACTCTCGAGCGCGCCTCGTCGGCGCGCTGGTTGTGGGCGCGGTGCTGGCCCTGCCGATCGCCGCGAACGCCCAGGCTCCTGCCTCGCCGGCCCCGCCCACCACGGCGCCCACCGGGGACGCCGGCAAGGTGCCCGTCGCGCCGCAGCCCGCGGCCGATGCGCCGAAGGCCGCCTCGCCGCCCACCGGAGCGGCCAGTTCCACCATGGTTCCGGGCTGGAACAACCCACCGTCCTGGGGCAGCGCCAGCGAGCGTCCGCAATACGCCTCGGTGCCGGGTGTGGACACGAACCGGCTGATCCAGAGCGCGGGCCTCGAATGGCGCGCCTTCCGCAACGGTCCGCTCACGCGTTACGGCGGGTGGATCCTTGGCGCGGTGTTCCTGGTGCTGGTGCTGTTCTACCTCATCAAGGGGCAGATCAAGCTGCACGAGCCGCGCACCGGCCGGATGATCGAACGCTTCAATGCCGTGGAACGCGTATCGCACTGGACCATGGCGATCAGCTTCATCTTCCTCGCCCTCACCGGCGTGATCATCCTGTGGGGCAAACACATCGTGCTGCCGTGGCTGGGCTACACCGGCTTCTCGTGGCTCACCCTCGTGTCGAAGAACATCCACAACTTCGTGGGACCGCTTTTCATCTTCTCGCTGCTGGTGATGTTCCTGATCTACGTGAAGGACAACCTGGTGAGCGGGCGCGACTTCAAATGGCTGGCGGGTATGCTGGGTGGCAAGGAAGTGCCGTCGGGGCGCTTCAACGGCGGCGAAAAGATGTGGTTCTGGGGCGGACTCGTGGTCCTGGGCGCAACCGTCAGCGTGACCGGCCTGATCCTCAACTTCCCCAACTGGAACCAGGGCCGCGAGCTGATGCAGCTGGCCAACGTCATCCATGCCATTGCGGCGGTGCTGTTCATCGCCGGGGCCTTCGGCCACACCTATCTCGGCACCATCGGCATGGAAGGAGCCTACGAAGGCATGCGCAACGGCTTTGTCGACGAGACCTGGGCCAGGGAACACCACGCCCTGTGGTACGAAGATGTCAAGGCCGGCAAGCGCGACGAAAGGATCATTGGAGCCATGGCCCAACCTGCCGGAGGAGACGACTGATGAAGAACGCACTGCGCATCACCATCGCCGCTGCGGCGCTCGCCTTCGGGGCGTCGGCATCGTGGGCCAAGCTGCCGCCGCCGCCGCCGGTCGATCCGGTCGCGAAGGCCGCCGCTGATGAGAAGAAGGCCGCCGCTGCGGTGGCCGCAAAGGCCGCTCTGGTGGCCGCCGAGGAAAAGGCGGTGAAGAACTACCAGGCAAACATGAAGAAGGCGGGCAAGCCCGTTCCGAAGCCGACACCCGTCGCCGCAACCGCGCCGCCGCCGCCGCCGGGTGCTAAGCCGCCGGGCAAGCCCGCGGCGGACGCGAAGAAGTCGTAGTCGAACCCGAACCCCTGACGAGAAAGAACCGAACAATGAAACCAGTGCTCATCCCGCTTGCCGTCGCCTGCCTGCTCGCCGGTTGTGCCTCGATGGGCTCGTCGTCCGGCCCCAGTGCCGTCGCCAAGCTGGAACCCACCAAGGGCAATGGCGCCAAGGGAACCGTCACCTTCACGCAAGTGAGGGACAAGGTGCGCGTGAGCGCAAACCTGA
>JBBREI010000102.1:0-13703 GCA_038203035.1 Burkholderiales bacterium | reverse complement strand
GTCGGGTGATCGAGGTTCGGGGCCGGGGCGATCAATTCGCGAATTTTTCGCGGGGTTTATCCGCGGCAATCGGCGTGGCATCGGCGTACATCGGCGTTCCCGCGCGAGTTTTCTAGAACAGAGCATGCTCAGAGCGCTTTCGATCAGGGATTACGTCATCGTCGAGAGGCTCGACCTGGAGTTCGCCGGCGGCTTCACGGCGCTGACGGGTGAAACGGGCGCGGGCAAGTCGATCCTCGTCGATGCGCTGGCGCTGGCCACCGGCGGGCGGGCGGACGCGGGCGTGGTGCGCGCCGGGGCGCCGCGCGCGGAGGTGAGCGCCGATTTCGATGTCTCCGCCGTCCCCGCCGCCCGCGAATGGCTGGCCACCCAGGAGCTGGAAGAAGGTGATGGCGCCTGCCTTGTGCGACGCACCATCGATGGCACCGGGCGCTCGCGCGCCTTCGTCAACGGGCGCCCCGCAACCGTCGCCCAGCTGCGCGAGCTGGGCGAGATGCTGGTGGACATCCACGGCCAGCACGACCACCAGCTGCTGCTCAAGCGCGATCGCCAGCGCGCCCTGCTCGATGCCTATGGAGAAAACACGGAGGCGGCGCGCGAAGTCGCGCGCCTTCACGGCGAATGGCGGCGCCTGGCGGACCAGCGCATCGCGCGCGAGGGCGCGCAGAAAACCTCGGCGCGCGAACGCGATCTCCTGGGCCACGAAATCCGCGACCTGGAAGCACTCGCCTTCGAGCCGCAGCAATGGATCGAAGACCAGGGCGAACATCGCCGCCTCGCCCATGCGCAGGAGCTGATCGCCACGGTCTCCGAATGTGCCCAGGCACTCGACGAATCGGAGGCCGCCGCCACCTCGCAGCTCGCCCGGGTAGCCGCGCGCCTGGCCGAGGCCGCGGCGCTCGATCCGACCCTGGAAGAGGCGCGTCGAGACGCGGAGACGGCGGGTGTGCACGCGGGCCAGGCCGCCCATGAGCTGCGCCGCTACCTGCAGCGCCTCGATGTGGATCCGGGGCGCCTGGGGCAGCTCGATTCGCGTATCAAGGCGGTTTTCGACAGCGCGCGCAAATATCGCGTCGATCCGGCGGAGTTTCCCGCGGCCCTGGCCGAACGCCGCGCCCGCCTGGGCGAGCTGGGGGGCGAGGAAAGTCTGGAGAAGCTGCGCGAACACGAGGCCGAGAAGGAGCGTGTTTTCCGCACCGCCGCGACCCGCTTGAGCAAGGCGCGGCGCGACGCGGCCCGGCGCCTGGCGGGCGAAGTCACCGCCACGATGCAGCGCCTGGCCCTGTCGGGCGGCAAGCTGGAGGTGGCGTTGCAGCCGTTGGAGGTCCCCTCGTCCGGGGGGCTGGAATCGGTGGAGCTGATGGTGGCGGCCAACGCCGGCCAGGCCCTGGCGCCGCTGGCGCGTGTGGCCTCGGGCGGCGAGCTCTCGCGCCTGTCGCTTGCGGTGCAGGTGCTGCTTTCGGGCCAGGCCTCGGTGCCCACGCTGATCTTCGACGAGGTGGATTCCGGCATCGGCGGCGCGGTGGCCGACGTGGTCGGGCAGTTGCTGCAATCCCTGGCGCGCCACCACCAGGTGCTCTCGGTCACGCACCTGCCGCAGGTCGCCGTGCATGCCCGTACCCAGCTTCGAGTGGCCAAGGAAGCGGGCCGGGCAGGCACCATTGCCACAGTGGGATCGCTCGATCCCGCCGAACGCGTGGACGAAGTGGCGCGCATGCTGGGGGGGGTGAAGATCACCGAAACCACCCGCCGCCACGCCGAAGAGATGTTGCAAAACGCTCGCGCAGGGGGTACACCGGAGCGCAAGGAAAAGAAGCGGGCCTGAACGATGGCTTTCAGCGTGGCGGGTGGCAAGACGGGTCTGGTGCTGGCGGGCGGTGGCGCGCGCGCGGCCTACCAGGTTGGCGCGTTGCAGGCGCTGCGCGAAATGCTTCCTGATCCCAAGGTGAACCCCTTCGCCATCATCTGCGGCACCTCGGCGGGGGCGGTGAACGCCGGGGCCCTGGCGGTCAACGCGGACGATTTCGGCGTCGCGGTGGAAAAATTGCTCGAGGTGTGGCGCCATTTCGAGCCGCGCCATGTCTATCGCGCCGATTTCCCGGGCGTGGCCGCCAACAGCGGGCGCTGGTTCGCCGGCTTCCTCTTCGGCGCATGGGTCAAGAACCGCCGCACCTCGCTGCTCGACAACCGCCCGCTGGAAAGCCTGCTCACGCGCGTGCTGGATTTCACGCGGATCGAGCGCAACATCGCCGCCGGTGCGCTCGACGCGGTGTCCATCACCTGTTCCGGCTATACCTCGGGCCAGAGCTGCAGCTTCTTCCAGGGCGCCGAACACTTCGAGGGGTGGAAGCGATCCACGCGCATCGGCATCAAGACCCGCATCACCCCGCAGCACCTCATGGCGTCGAGCGCCATCCCGTTCCTCTTCCCCCCGTACCACCTCAATCGCGAATATTTCGGCGACGGCTCGATGCGCCAGATCGCACCGGTGAGCCCCGCCCTGCACCTCGGCGCGGACCGGGTGGTGGTCATCGGCACCGCGCGGGTGCGCAGCGATTCCACGCCGGAGCGCACGCGCGGCGACCTCTTTCCCACGCTGGCACAGATCGCGGGCCACGTGATGAACTCGATATTCCTCGACAGCCTCGCCGTCGACCTGGAACGGCTGGAGCGCATCAACCGCACCGTGAGCTGCTCATCGCCGGAGGCATTGAAGCGCATGGGACTCACGCTGCACCATGTGGACGTGCTGGTGCTCACGCCCAGCGAACCGCTCGATGCCATCGCCGTCAAACACGTGCGCAGCCTCCCGTGGCCGATCCGCTTCCTGCTGCGATCGGTGGGCGCCATGCGCCGAGGCGGCGCGAACCTCGCTTCGTACCTGCTGTTCGAGCAAGGTTATTGCCGCGAGCTGATCCAGCTCGGCTACCACGACACGCTCAAGCGCCGCGAGGAGGTGGAAGCATTCCTCGCCGGCGGCTTGTCGGCGGTGCCCGGGGCGTTTGCGCGTACCGTGCGCTTCTCGGTCCCGGTCGGCGAGGAGTTCGCCGGGGCCATCACCGCCAGGGAGGAACAACAATGAAAACCCGGTTCCGTTTCGCCGCCGCAGCCGCCATCGCCATGCTGGTGGGCGTCACCACCACCCTCGCACAGGCACCCGGCATCAAGCGCACGCTCCTGCAGCGTGTCGACATCGGCAACAACGTCGAGGTGATCATGGGCCTGGCGGAAATCGCACCGGGCGGCTCCACCGGCCCGCACACCCACTTCGGCACCGAGACGGGTTATGCGATGGAGGGCAACTCGGTGCTCGAGGTCGAAGGCGAGGCGCCGAAAGCGCTCAAGGCGGGCGACAGCTACGTGATCCCGGCGGGCAAGGTGCACGACGCAAAAAACACCGGGTCCGCGCCGGCGAAGGTGCTGGCGGTCTACGCGGTGGAGAAGGGCAAGCCGCTGGCCACGCCGGCGAAGTAACTAAACCGGGTGCGTCCCCGGTTTCAGGGTCCGTCCGCGTTTTACGGCAGCAGGATGGAGGAACGCGCCGGTGCCGCCGGAGCCCCGCCCAGCACCTGGAGCAGGAATTCCGCAATCACCTCCACCTCCTCGCCGCAGAGCTGGTGCTCCATCGGGTAGTCCTCCCACGCGACCTGGTAGCCGAGCCGTTCGAGTGTAGCGCGCGACTGTTGCGCGAGCTGCAGCGGCACGACCGGATCACGCGTGCCATGGCACATCAGGATCGGCGTGGCCTTGTTCGCCGCGCTGCCTTCCCGAGCGAGGGAGTCTTCGAGGGTGAGGTAGCCGGAAAGGGCCACCACGCCGGCAAGGCGTTCGGGGTGGCGCAGCCCCACCTGCAGCGCAATCGCCGCGCCCTGCGAAAAACCCGCAACCACGATGTGATCGGGGTCCACGCCGCGATCGCCTTCGCGCGCGATCAGCTGCTGCACGGCGGCTTGCGACTGGCGGATGCCGCCCTCATCCGGCAGGCGCGCGATGTCGTTCATCGCGATGTCATACCAGGCGGGCATCTGCGCGCCGTTGTTGATCGTCACCGAGCGCACGGGCGCGTGCGGCAGGATGTAGCGGATCGGCGCCGGCAGCGCCTGCCCCAGGGCGTTGACAACCGTGAGGTGCCCCCAGCCGCTATCGCCCAGGCCATGCATCCAGATGACCGTGCCGATGGGATCGGCCCCGGTGGTGAATTCGAGGTGTGGCAACAGGTCCAAGCTAGCTCCTGGGAGGGCGAACGGCGGATTTGGGGCGGAAGGCCTTCACGACCTCGTCGCGCGTTTCGAGGTAGGGCCCGCCGATGAGGTCGATGCAGTAGGGGACCGCCGCGAAGATGCCGGCGACGATCGATTTGCCCTCGGCCGACCGCAGCCCTTCGAGCGTCTCGCGGATCGACTTCGGCTGCCCGGGCAGGTTGAGGATCAGCGCCTGCCCGCGGATCACGGCCACTTGCCGGGAGAGGATGGCGGTAGGGACGAACTCCAGGCTGATGCGGCGCATCTGCTCGCCGAATCCGGGCATCTCGCGGTCGGCCACGGCCAGCGTGGCTTCGGGCGTCACGTCGCGCGCCGCCGGGCCGGTGCCACCGGTCGTCACCACCAGGTGGCAGCCGCGTTCGTCGACCAGTTCCTTCAGCGTGGATTCGATCACCCCCTGCTCGTCGGGGATCAGGCGGCGTTCGAACTCCACCGGGTTCAGCAGCGCCGCGCCGAGCCACTGTTCGAGGGCGGGGATGCCTTCGTCGCGATAGATGCCCTGTGAGGCGCGGTCGCTGGTGGCCACCAGCCCCACCCGGACGGCGTCGTGATCGCTCATGATTGCCCGGCCGCCTGCTCGAGCACCGCGGCATTGACCGCATGGAAGAGCTCGCGGAAATGTTTCGGCGCCCGCTTCGCGACGCGCTCCGCGCGCGTGGCCTCGATCAGCGCGCGCAACTTGTGGTTGTCCGCGTGGGGGAATTCGCGTTCGAAACGCAGGATCGCCTGCGGGTCCGCAAGCAGCTCGTCGCGCCACTTTTCGGACAGGTGGAAAAGTGCGGTCTGCTGGCGCGACGGCGACTGCAGCGAGTTCAGCTGCTCGACGATGGGCCCCGGATCGAGCTCGCGCATGATCTTGCCGATGTATTGCATCTGGCGCCGGCGCGCCTCGTGCCGGGTGATGCCCTGGCAGGCCTTCACCGCGTCGAGCAGCTTTTCCGGCAGTCCCATGCGATCCAGGCGGTCGGTCGACAGATCCACCAGGGCGGCGCCCACCTTCTGCAAGTCGTGGCTTTCCCGCTTGCGCCTCGTCTTGCTGATAAAATCGTCTTCTTCCATTCGTGTTTCCGGCGTCGTTCCAGCGGCCAGAGTGTAGAACCTTTCGGCCTCGCCGGGTTCCCAACGTCCATGCCCGACCATCCCCTCCCATCCACTGCGCTGCCGCTCACCCGCAAGGCGATGGGTGATGTCGCGCTGCGTGCGCTCGATATCGCCCGGCAACGCGGCGCCAGCGATGCGGAAGTGGAGGTCTCCGCAGCCGTGGGCCAGTCGGTCACCGTGCGCCGGGCAGAGGTGGAAACGGTTGAATACAACCGCGACAAGGGCATGGGCATCACGGTCTACTTCGGCCAGCGTCGGGGCAACGCCAACACCTCGGACCTCTCGCCGGAGGCGGTTGAGCGCACCGTGGCGGCGGCGTGTGCCATCGCGCGCCACACCGCGCAGGACGACGCCGCCGGCTTGCCGGAAGCGGGGCAGCTTTACCACGGCACCCCCCCGGACCTCGAACTCTTCCATCCCTGGGGCCTGACGGTCGAGGAGGCGATCGGGATAGCCAGTCGCACGGAAGGCGCGGCGCTCGCCGTCGACAAGCGCATCAGCAATACCGAAGGCGCCACGGTCTCCGGGTTCGATTCGGATTTCGTGCTCGCGAACTCGCGTGGTTTCCTGGGCGGTTTCCCCAGCTCGAAGGCCAGCATCAGCTGCAGCGTGGTAGCCGAAGATGCGGGCGGCATGCAGCGCGACTACTGGTACACCACCCATCGCGATCCGTCGCGCCTCGAGGACGCGGAAAGCGTCGGGCGAATGGCGGGCCGGCGCACCGTGGGCCGCCTGGGTGCGCGGCGGCTGGCCACCACGGAAGCGCCGGTGATCTTCGATTCCAACATCGCCGCCGGACTGATCGGCAACTTCGTGTCCGCCGCCAGCGGCTCGTCGCTTTACCGGCGATCGTCGTTCCTGCTCGATCGCCTCGGCGACCGGGTCTTTGCACCCGGCGTCGACATCCGTGAGGATCCGCACCTGCCCGGTGAGATGGCGAGCGCGTATTTCGACGCGGAAGGCGTTGCAACCTCACCGCGCAACGTGGTGGAAGGTGGCGTGTTGCGCGGCTGGTTCCTGTCCACCTATTCGGCACGCAAGCTGGGCCTGGCCACCACGGGAAACTCCGGCGGCAACCACAACCTCATCGTGAAGCCGGGCGCGCTGGATCTCGCGGGGCTGGTGAAAAAGATGGGGCGCGGTTTCCTGGTCACCGAGCTCATGGGGCAGGGCGTCAATTCGGTCACCGGGGATTACTCGCGCGGCGCGGCCGGCTTCTGGGTCGAGGGCGGCGAAATCCGCCACGCGATCGAAGAAGTCACCATCGCCGGCAACCTGCTGGACATGTTTGCGGGCATCGTCGCCGTGGGCAACGACGTGGCCGCGCGCGGCTCCAAGCTGTGTGGCTCGATCCTCGTCGACCGGATGACGATCGCGGGGGACTAGCGCGCCCCTTTCCATTTGAACCTTCGGGGATTAGGCTGGGCGCGCAAAGCCACGCGGCTCCAGGCAAACCCACGGGAGGAGAAAAAATGGAACGCAGGAAGTTCATCAACACGGCGGGCGCGGGAATGGCCGGCATCCTGGCGGCGGGCACGGCCCCCGTGTTCGCGCAGAATGCCCCCGAAGTGAAATGGCGCATCGCGTCGAGTTTCCCCAAGTCGCTGGACACCATCTACGGCGCCGCCGAAGTGATGTCGAAGCGGGTCGCCGCCGCTACCGGCGGCAAGTTCCAGATCCAGGTCTTCGCCGCCGGTGAAATCGTCCCCGCCTTCGGCGTCGTCGACGCGGTGCAGAACGGCACCGTGCAGGCCGCCCACACCGCGCCGTATTACTTCTGGGGCAAGGATCCGGCGTTCGCGCTCGATACGGCGATCCCCTTCAGCCTGAACGCGCGCCAGACCAACGCGTGGCAGCTCTTCGGCGGGGGCAACGAGCTCTTCAAGGAGTTCTACAAGGGATTCAACATGCACCGCGTGCCCTGCGGCAACACCGGCGCCCAGATGGGCGGCTGGTTCCGCAAGGAGATCAAGACCCCGGCGGATTTCAAGGGCCTCAAGTTCCGCATCGGCGGCTTCGCCGGCAAGGTGATGGAAAAGCTGGGTGCGGTGCCGCAGCTCATCCCCGGCGGCGACATCTATCCCGCGCTCGAGAAAGGCACCATCGACGCCGCGGAATGGGTCGGCCCCTACGACGACGAGAAACTCGGTTTCAACAAGATCGCGAAGTACTACTACTACCCGGGCTTCTGGGAGGGCGGCCCGCAGCTGGTGAGCTATTTCAACCTCGCCGAGTGGGAAAAGCTGCCGAAGGAATACCAGAACATCGTCGAGGCGGCGTGCTGGGAATCCAATACCTACATGCTGGCCAGATACGACGCGCTGAACCCGCCGGCGCTCAAGCGCCTGGTGGCCAGCGGCACGCAGCTGCGCCCCTTCAGCCGCCAGATCCTGGTGGCCTGCTACAAGGCCTCGCTCGCGGTCTACAAGGAAACGGCCGACAAGAGCCTGAACTTCAAGAAGATCTACGACTCGATGGTCAAGTTCCGCAACGACCAGCTGCTTTGGTTCCGCGTGGCCGAAAAGGCGTACGACGACTTCATGCACACCATCCACACGATCAAGTGAGCCTCGAGGCCCCGCGCCGGCGGGCCCTTACTATTTCCCGCCGAACTGCTTCTGCAGGTCCTCGGCGGCCTGCTCCTCGGCGCTCTTGCCCGTGGCGGGCTCCGCGCCCGCGTCATCGTTCTTCCCGCCCAGGTCCTTCATGATGTCGTCGGCCGCATTGCCGGCCGCGGGCGCCTCGACCGGGATCTCGAAGGCCTTGTCGGGATCGCCCTTGGGCAGGTCGGTCTTGTAGACGAGCGACATCTGCGGGAAGGCAATCAGCAACGAGACCATGATCAGCTGGATGATCACGAACGGGATCGCGCCCCAGTAGATCTGCGCCGTCGTGACAGGCGCCGTGCGCTTGCCGGTCACCTTGTCCATGAAGTCGCGCGATGGCGCGACGCTGCGCAGGTAAAAGAGCGCGAAGCCGAAGGGCGGGTGCATGAACGAGGTCTGCATGTTCAACGCCAGCAGCACGCCGAACCAGATCGGGTCGATTCCCAGCTTTTCCGCCACCGGTCCCAGCAGCGGCACCACGATGAAGGCGAGCTCGAAGTAGTCGAGGAAAAACGCCAGCACAAACACCAGCAGGTTCACCACGATGAGGAAGCCGAGCTGCCCGCCCGGCAGGCTGGTGAGCAGGTGTTCGACCCACACGTGGCCGTTCACCCCGTAGAAGGTGAGGCTGAAGACGCGCGCGCCGATCAGGATGAAGACCACGAAGGTCGAAAGGCGCGCGGTGCTCTCCATCGCCTGCCGGGTGAGCTTGAGCGACAGCCGGCCACGCGACAGCGCCATCACCAGCGCGCCCGTGGCGCCCATGGCGCCGCCCTCGGTCGGGGTCGCCCAGCCGAGGAAGATCGTGCCCAGCACCAGGAAGATCAGCGCGAGCGGCGGTATCAGCACAAACACCACCTGCTCGGCCAGGCGGGAGAGCAGCCCGAGCTTGAAAGCGCGATTCACCATCGCCGCGGCAAGCGCGAAGGCGGCGCCCGCGCCGGCCGCGATCACCAGGCGCTCGTCGAGCGGCACGTCCACGTATTTGGGCACGTAGTAGAAGCGGTCGAAGAGGGCCCCGGCGATCACCGCAAGCACGAAGATCACGACGAAGGAGGGTGTGCCGCTGGAGCCGTTGGGCTCGCCCAGCTTGCGCGCTTCGGGCGGCAGCGCCGGGACCCACGCCGGCTTGAAGATCGTGACGCCCACGATGTAGAGCACGTACAGCGACGCGAGCGTGATGCCGGGAATGAAGGCGCCCGCGTACATGTCGCCCACGGACTTGCCGAGCTGGTCGGCCATGATGATGAGCACGAGCGAGGGCGGGATGATCTGCGCGAGCGTGCCGGAGGCCGCGATCACGCCCGAGGCCAGCCGGCGATCGTAGCCGTAGCGCAGCATGATCGGCAGCGAGATGAGGCCCATCGAGATCACCGAGGCGGCCACGACGCCGGTGGTGGCGGCGAGCAGTGCGCCCACGAAGATCACCGCGAAGGCGAGGCCGCCGCGCAGCGAGCCGAAGAGTTGCCCGATGGTATCGAGCAGGTCCTCGGCCATGCCGCTTCGCTCGAGGATGAGCCCCATGAAAGTGAAAAACGGCACGGCGAGCAGCGTTTCGTTGGACATCACGCCCCAGAGCCGCTCCGGGAGCGCCTGGAAGAGCGAGGGCTGCAGCAGGCCCAGCTCGATGCCGACCAGCCCGAAGAAGATGCCGTTGGCGGCGAGGGCGAAGGCGACCGGATAACCCAGCAGCAGGAAGACGACGAGCCCCGCGAACATGATCGGCGCGATGTTGGCGGTGAGGAATTCCATCAGGCCTTCCCCTCGGCGTGTTTGCGGATTTCCTCGGCGAGCTCCGCCTCCGCCGCACGCGTATCCCCGCGCGGCACGGGATCGGGGCCGTGGCCGGTGAGGAAGGCGACGCGCTTGATGAGCTCCGAGAAGCCCTGCGCCGTGAGCAGGAAGAAGCCCACCGGCACGAGCAGCCGCGCGGGCCACATCACCAGGCCGCCGGCGCTTCCCGAGATTTCATGTTGCGTGTAGGTGCGCACGAAAACCTTCCACGAGAGGTAGAGGAAGGCGATCGACATCGGCATCAGGAAAAACACCGTGCCGAAGATGTCGATCCAGGTCTGGCCCCGCGCCGAGAAACGCCCCGAGATCACGTCGATACGCACGTGGGCGTTCTTGAGCAGCGTGTAGCCGGCGGCGAGCAGGAACACGGCGGAGAAGAGGTACCACTGCAACTCGAGCCACGCGTTGGAGCTCATGTTGAGGGTCTTGCGGATGATGGCGTTGCCGGCGCTGACCAGCACCATCACCAGGATCAGCCAGGACACCCAGTTGCCGATCCGATCGTTGATGGCATCGATCAGGCGTGAGAGCTTGAGCAGGCCCTGCATGTTGTTCCCCATGCTTGCGTGTGGCTGATTATAGGGAAATAGTCCGCGCGGCTGTCACCGAATTGCCATGCGACCGCGCGACCATGCGGCATGGCTCGATCGGGACGTCTCGACGCGACAATACTGGCTCTCGTGGCCTCGTTCGGCGTGCCCGAAACCGGGGCGCAGCCCATCGAGCGCGGGCGTGCCACCTACCACGGCATCTGCATCGCCTGCCACGGCTTCCCGCCCGCAGGCGGCCCGGAAACGGTGCAAGGCGACGCGACCCGGATCGTCGCGGCCTTCGACAAGCGCCCGCCGATGTCGTCGCTGCGAGGCGTGCTCTCGCCCGAGGACGTTTCGGATGTCGCGGAGTACCTGCTGAGCCTGGACGCGCCCGCGCCTGCGATCCCGGCCCACGACGCGAGCGATCTCTGGTGGAACTCCACGGAACCGGGTTGGGGACTCGGCCTCAACCAGCACGCGTCGGGCAATGTCTTCGGGGTGCTGTATGTCTACGACACCGAGAAGCGGCCGGCCTGGTTCCCGATTCCGGGCGGACGCTGGATTGCGCCCACCACGTTCGTCGGGCGCCTGTACACCACGTCGGGACCCGCCTACCAGGGGCCGGGATTCGACCCGGCGCAGGTGAGCTCCCGGCAGGTCGGCGCGGTGCGCATCACCTTCACCGATCGCGAACGTGCGACCCTGGTCTACACCATCGACCAGCGGCTCTTCACCAAGGGCATCACGCGCCAGCCGTTCTGAGGGACCATCCCCTCGCGTGATAAAATTCGAAGTTCTTCAAGGACTTCGATAAAAAATGTTCCCGGACTCGCAGACTCTCGCCGCCACCGACCCCGAACTGTGGGCCGCCATCACCGCGGAATACCGCCGCCAGGAAGAGGGCATCGAGCTCATCGCCTCGGAAAACTACGTGAGCCCCGCGGTGCTCGCCGCCCAGGGCACCGTGCTCACCAACAAATACGCCGAGGGTTATCCGGGCAAGCGCTACTACGGCGGATGCGAATTCGTCGACATCGCCGAACAACTGGCCATCGACCGCGTGAAGAAACTCTTCGGCGCGGAATACGCCAACGTCCAGCCCCATTCGGGCTCGCAGGCCAACCAGGCGGTGTATTTCTCGATGCTCAAGCCGGGCGACACCATCCTCGGCATGTCGCTCGCCCACGGGGGCCATCTGACCCACGGTGCCTCGGTCAACCTGTCCGGCAAGCTCTTCAACGCGGTGCAGTACGGCCTCGGCGCCGACGAAGCGATCGACTACGACCAGGTGCGTTCGCTGGCGAAGGAGCACAAGCCGCGCATGATCGTCGCCGGCGCTTCCGCCTATGCGCTGCGGATCGACTGGCAGAAATTCCGCGAGATCGCCGACGAGGTTGGCGCGTACCTCTTCGTGGACATGGCCCACTACGCGGGCCTCGTCGCCGCGGGCATCTATCCGACACCGGTGGGCATCGCCGATTTCGTCACCACCACCACCCACAAGACCCTGCGCGGCCCGCGCGGCGGCGTGGTGCTCGCGAAGGCCGAGCACGAGAAGGCGATCAACTCGGCGATTTTCCCCTCGCTGCAGGGCGGCCCGCTCGAACACGTGATCGCCGCGAAGGCCGTTTCCTTCCAGGAGGCGCTGCAGCCCGCCTTCAAGGATTACCAGAAGCAGGTTCTCGCCAACGCGCAGACCATGGCGACGACGCTGGTCTCGCGCGGCGTGCGCATCGTCTCCGGGCGCACCGAATCGCACCTTTTCCTGGTGGACCTGCGCGCCAAGCAGGTGACCGGCAAGGACGCGGAGGCGCTGCTTGGCCAGGCGCACATCACGGTCAACAAAAACGCCATCCCCAACGATCCGGAGAAGCCCTTCGTCACCAGCGGCGTGCGAATTGGCTCGCCGGCGATGACCACGCGTGGGTTCGGCGATGCGGAAAGCGTCCAGGTGGCGAACTTCATCGCCGATGCCCTGGAGGCCAGGGGCGACACGGCGCGGCTCGCGCAGATCGGCGGCGCGGTGAAGGAGCTCTGCGCGCGCTTCCCGGTCTACGGGCCGAAGATGCGGGCGTCGTACGGCGCATGAAATGCCCCTTCTGCAACGCCGAGGACACCCAGGTGATC
Organism: Burkholderiales bacterium; assembly: GCA_038203035.1. Lineage (GTDB taxonomy): Bacteria > Pseudomonadota > Gammaproteobacteria > Burkholderiales > Usitatibacteraceae > Usitatibacter. The sequence goes on along the minus strand of JBBREI010000102.1, from coordinate 1,280 downwards.
GACTCGCGCGTGAGCGAGGAGGGCGATTCCATCCGGCGCCGGCGCCGCTGCCAGGTCTGCAACAAGCGCTTCACCACGTACGAGACCGCGGAGCTGCGCATGCCGCAGATCGTCAAGACCGACGGGGTGCGCGAGGATTTCTCTTCCGCGAAGCTTCGCACCGGCTTCCAGCGCGCGCTGCACAAGCGGCCCGTGACCACGGAGCTGGTGGATGCCGCCATCCAGCGCATCGAACAGAAGATGCTGGCGCTCGGCGAGCGCGAGATCGATTCGCGCCGCCTGGGCGAGATGGTGATGGAGGAGCTGCGCAAGCTCGACAAGGTGGCCTACATCCGCTTCGCTTCGGTCTACAGGAGCTTCTCCGACGTCGACGATTTCCGCGACGCGATCCGCGAAGTCCGCGAGAAGTAGGAGCAACGGGGAAGGGGCGGATTCATTTTTAAAATTCGTTGATTTTGTCAACGATCGGCCCGCCACTTTTTCCCGCAGTACCCCGAAGGATCGTTGACAAAATCAACGAATTTTAAAAATGAATCCGCCCCTTCCCCGTTGCCCTTGACCTTCTCCGCCCTCGACCACGCCATGATGTCCCGAGCGCTCCAGCTCGCCGAGCTCGGCCGCGACACGTCCACGCCCAACCCCAGCGTGGGCTGCGTGATCGTGAAGGGCGGGCGCATCATCGGCGAGGGCTGGCACGCGAAGGCGGGCGAGCCCCACGCGGAAGCCGCCGCGCTGGCCGCGTGCGCCGAATCGCCCGAAGGCGCAACCGCGTACGTGACGCTCGAACCGTGTGTGCACGTGCGTCCCCATCGCGGACCATGCGCCGCGGCGCTGGTGCGGGCCCGGGTCGCGCGCGTGGTGGCGGCCCTCGAAGATCCGAATCCCGAAGTGCACGGGCTTGGCTTCGCGATGCTGCGCGAAGCGGGCGTCGTGGCCGAGGTGGGCCTGATGGGCGCGCAGGCCGAAGAGGCACACCTGGGGTTCCTGCACCGCATGCGCACCGGACGCCCGTGGATGCGCCTGAAGTCGGCGGCGTCGCTCGACGGGCGCACCGCGCTGGCCAATGGCGAGAGCCAGTGGATCACGGGCGAGGCCGCGCGCCGCGACGTGCACATCCTGCGCCGGCGTTCGTGCGCGATGCTTACCGGCATCGGCACGGTGCTGCGCGACGATCCCCAACTCACCGTGCGCCACGTCGAATGTTCGCGCCAGCCGCGCCGCGTCCTCATCGACAGCCGCCTCGATATCGCCCCGGAAGCGAAGATCCTCAAGGGCGAGCC